>JBBKXJ010000194.1:0-57468 GCA_037969395.1 Pseudomonadales bacterium | reverse complement strand
CAGGCTGCGCGACCGGTCACAGATTATCCTGATGGCGGCAGAGAGCGTACCAAATTACAAGATCGCCAAGAGACTCAAGCTCGATATCAACACGGTGGGTCGATGGCGCAACCGGTTTGCGGAAGAGGGTTATTCCAGTATTGAGAAAGATCGACCTCGAGGTGCCAACCAGGGGGCAAGGATTCGGCTGAGCAAGCGAAAGTGCGATCTGCGATTATCAGAAAAACGACACAGGAAAAGCCGGAGGGAGCGACGCACTGGTCCGTGCGCAGCCTTGCCAGGGAGCTCGGTACCACGCACTCTCTGGTAGGGCGTGTCTGGAAAGAGGTGGGATTAAAGCCGCATCTTGAGAAGCACTTCAAGGTCAGCAACGATCCGCTATTTGAGGAGAAGTTGCACGATGTGGTGGGGCTTTATATGAATCCGCCCGAGCAGGCTGTAGTGTTTTGCGTGGATGAGAAGACTTCGATACAGGCGTTGGACCGAACCCAGCCGGGATTGCCGCTCAAAAAGGGGCGGTGCGGAACGATAACGCACGACTACAAGCGGCATGGCACCAGCACCCTGTTCGCCGCGCTGAACGTGGCGACCGGTGCGGTGATTGGCGAATGCAAGTCCCGGCATCGGCATCAGGAATTTCTGGCATTTCTGAAAACCGTTGAGCAACAAGTTCCAAAAGAGTTCGACTTGCATTTGATTGTTGATAACTACGCGACGCATAAACATGCGAAAGTCAAAAACTGGTTAAAGCGAAATCCGCGCGTCACACTGCATTTTATACCCACCAGTTCCTCCTGGCTTAACCTGGTTGAGCGATTCTTTGGGTTAATCACTGAAAAGCAGATTCGACGTGGAGTCTTTTCATCGGTCGCTGCATTGGAACAGGCGATCCGCGAATTCATCGAGCGGCACAATGCCAACAAGAAACCTTTCGTGTGGACCAAGTCGGCTGCGGAGATTTTGGAGAAAGTTGAGCGCACCAGAGCCGCGCTATCATTTCAGCAATCTGTTTAGGACACTACACTAGCACGCTCTTCTGTCATCCATAGAGGCAAATGAATTTATCCTTGAGATGGGATCTTTACAACCAGATGAGATTGGTTATGGCAGGTGCGCTTACCCACAACTTCTAAACGCTGCCCATAGAGGGGGTGAAAAGGATATCGAACTAATACAAATTGATTCGTGTAGTGGGCATCATGCGGCTGTTCCGAGGGGGCAGAGGGCCGTGAGGCCCTTCGCTACCCGATAAGTCAAACCAGTATGTGTCGCCGCCAGCAAGCAAAGCGGTTTTAGCTAAGACTATACCCAACATCCCGGGCGTATTCAGATTAATCGAAGTCGTCAACGAACAAGGTTTTAAACACCGTCATACACAGACTGTAAAGTTCTTCGTTGGCGGCTCTGCAAGTAATGTGCAAGATTTGATCATTAAGTATTATGTTGCCGCCAATCAAAGTCGACTAGTGGATGGCTCCTTTCGATTTGGTCTGCGTCGTCACCTTAATCATTTTGGCACGTAACCTGGCTTAAACTGCACTTTCTCTATCTACCATGATTGTGGCCTCGAGGCACACTCGCTCTATAAAGCAGTAGCCTTAATCAGCATAACGATTTCGCCAGCGGCCGGCTTTGCACACGTTTACTTCCAGGACCTCCGCTACGTCGATAATGATCTATCCCTCTGATGCCAGCAATTCTACTTTGACTTTCTTTATCAGGCGTACCGGCGCTTTTCCGCTACGCAAGGTATTCGTCAAGACTGCTCCTTCTTCCGCTGTTAACTATATCTCTACCGCTGTATCCAATGCCTACCGCGGGAAATCAACCAGGCGTGTTATAAATACATACTTTGTTCAAGACCCTGGCAACTGTCGATCATGCAGCAATGGTAGGAACTTCGTCAGCTTTGCGTGGTTCACCGGGTTCGGGCTTTTTTTCGTCCGTTACGCGCACTGGCAATCTCGCCGCGCGCCGCTTCCGATAAACATGTTTGCTGCCCAGCCAGACGCCATAAAAAAGCAAACCCAGCAGCAGTGCCAGCGCCAATGACGACAGCGCCGTTGCTGCACCCTCTGAATTACCAGTCGCCCCGTCAAAAATAGCGACTATGAACGCGGGGGCTAGTGCTTCCTTGGCAGTTTCAACCTGAGCCGGAACTAATAAAACGCAGGCTACAATAAAGCGCAGTCCCTGGCGCAGCCATAGACGCCAGCTGCGGCTGCAACGCCATACGACCACAAAAATACCGATGGCGGCAAGCAGATAAATGCACCAGCTGACGGTGTAATCGTTGATAAGCCCAGTGTCTTGTAATGCGTTCATCGCTTTTCCCCTGCGGCAAAAGCCGCCATTATTCTACCCAGTGTATGATAAATTGTTCGAGTTCATCGGGGTGTACATGCTGTTCTGACAGGACTTTACCGCGTACCGAGACGCCGGCCTGATGAACGCTATCGTAACTGCCAGAGATCAACGGATGCCAGTCGAAGAGCGGCATATTCGCAGCACGCAACCTATATGCGCAGGTTGCCGGCAGCCACTGCCAGTTCATATCGACGTTGACGTCGGTGCAATCAGGTACTTCGCTGTGGCGTTTGGCATAGCTGCCGCAGCGACAGCTTTCGGTATTAAGCTTTTGGCAGGCGACAGCAGTGTAAACCACGGCGTCGCTGTTGCTGCCGTGGTCGCTGTCAGTGAATTTCTTCAGGCAGCATTTACCGCAGCCGTCGCACAGTGCTTCCCATTCAGCTGCATCCAATTCTGCCAGAGGATAACGTTCCCAAAATCTGTCACGCACTATTTTCAGTTTGCCTTGTCGCCGTGCAGCCATTCCGTGACGGCATGCTGCGGCGGTGGCGGTAGCTGTAAATAATAGCCGCATTGTTCGATTTGAGTTAACACGGTCGCCCCTGTCACCAGCGCCAACTTCCGCTCCGGCTGCAATTCCAGGCTCATCACCAACTGCGGCTCTCCGAAACTCTCCAGCAATTGCGCAGGCACCGACGTTAAGTCATCGGCGGCGTCTACATACAGGAACGTTAGCGACTTGCGCTGACTTTTATAAATATTGCAGGTTCGGTTATTCATGTGATTTTCGCACTTGGTCAACTAATGCTTCGCCGATGATAGCGTGGCGCCAACCTTCCAGCGCATAATTTGCTAACTCGCTGCTGCTGCCGTCCGCCGCTCGTAACAGCTGTTCATAGTCCTTCTTACGCGCAATCACCTCGGTTGCCATGCCTAACTGTTCGGCTTTGTTGCGCACCAGAGCTTTTAGTTTTTTCAGCAGCGCGTTCTGACCGCGGCCCAGCGGTTTTGGCAAAACTGAGGGATACTGCTCTGCTGCATCAGCCCTGCAGCGCTCGATTATCGTTAGCAGGTCTTTTCCATCGCGTTTAATCGCGTTCGAAGACAAGTCTTCTATAGCCTTCAGCTCGTCGTGCCCTGTAGGTTGCTGTTTTGCGAGAGCGACAAAGGCGGTGTCACTAACAATCCAGTTGCGTGGCTTGTTGCGCTGCATCGCCTGCCCCTCGCGCCAGATGCACAGCGCACGCAATATATGCAGCTCTTCAGGTTCGAGTTGCCAGCCGACTTTCACTTTTAAATAGAGCTCATCCGGCGCCACATCGGTTTGCATCTGGTGCAACAGTTTGGCGCAATCTTCCTGCAGCCAGGCCAGGCGCTGACTGGCTTCAAGCTGCGCACGCAGTTGCTGATACACATCGAGCAGATAGATTACATCGAGCGCGGCGTAGTCCAGCTGCGCATCGGCTAGCGGTCTCTGCGTCCAGTCGGAACGGGTGGCATCCTTCGGCAATTGAACGCCGCAAATGGAGTCGACCAGTTTTTGGTAGGAAAGGGAAAAGCCGAAGCCGCACATCGCCGCAGCAATCTGGGTGTCAAATACGTTAACAACATCTGTACTGCAATAGTCCTGCAGAATTTGTATATCTTCTGAACAGGAGTGCAGCACTTTGACCACGCCGGCATCGCCCAGAAGGGCAGCCAGCGGCGCCTGCATGCCGGGCTGCAATGGATCTACCAGTCGCGCTTGTTCGCCATCATAAATTTGCACCAACCCCAGCTTTGCATAGAAGGTGTTGGTGCGCACGAACTCGGTATCCAGTGCGATAGCGTCCAACTTCTGCCACTCGGCGCAGAGGTTTTGCAGCCTGACGGCATCGGTGACCAACTCATGATTTACTATCGGTGACGCGGCGTTATTCAAATGTTTTCAACTATTTTTCTGCCACTGAATGCGTGTGCCAGCGTGCCGCCATCGACATACTCCAGCTCGCCGCCCAGCGGCACACCGTGGGCGATTCGCGATGCGGTCACTTTCATTTGCTGCAATCGCTCAGTGATAAAGTAAGCAGTGGCTTCACCTTCAACCGTCGGATTGGTAGCGAGAATAACCTCCCCTACTCCACCAGCCTGCACTTGAGTAAATAACTGTTCGAGGCCGATATCTTCAGGGCCAATGCCATCGATAGGTGACAGATGGCCTAGCAACACAAAATATAAACCGCGATAACCACCGGCCTGCTCTACCGCCATGACGTCGGCGGGTGTTTCAACTACACACAGCAGGCTGGCATCGCGTTTCGGATTCTGGCATATATCGCACAGCTCGTTCTCGGTCAATGTGCGGCAGCGACTGCAGCGGCGCACGAGCTCGGTTGCCTGCGCCAACACGTCTGCCAGCCGCCTGCCTGCATTACGGTCGCGCTCAAGCAGCTGCAAAGCCATGCGTTGGGCACTTTTCGGCCCAACGCCAGGCAAACACTGCAGCGAATCGATTAGCTCTTTGATCAGCGGACTAAATGACATGCGGCTGCGCTAGAACGGCATCTTAAAGCCTTCCGGCAAGTTCATGCCACCGGCTACGTTACCCATTTTCTCTTTTTGCGCGGCTTCGATGCGACGCACTGCATCATTCACGGCGGCGGCAAGCAGATCTTCCAGCATTTCCTTGTCTTCACTCATCAAACTGGCGTCTATATTAACGCGCTTGACGTCGTGCCGCCCGGTCATAGTCACCTTGACCAACCCGGCACCGGATTCGCCGTCGACCTCCATGGCAGCAAGTTCCTCCTGCGCGCGCTGCATTTGCTCCTGCATTTGCTGCGCTTGTTGCATTAAATCGCCGAAACCTTTTTTCATTGCTGTTCACTCACTGTTCATTCGCGCTATTCGGGGTAATAGATTCCATGATAACGCTGGCATCAAATTTGTCGATCAACGCGTTAACATGGGGATCGTTCAGGATGCAATCAACCGCCTGTTGCTGGCGCTCCTGCTTTTTTCTCAGCATATACTTTTGTGGTGTTTCAGTTTCTATCGCGCCTGGCTCAATACTGACCCGCAGCTCGGCATTGAAGTATTGGCACAGGGATTGTTGTATTTGCTCACGGTGGGCGGGCTTGAATATCTGGCAGTTTTGCGCATCCAGAGCAAAATTCAGATGCTCCTCACTAGATTGCAGCAGCACACAGTTTGCCGCTACGTTCTTTGCCATGCCGTGTAGCTTCAGTTGGTCGTGCAGCAGTATCCAGTCGTCTGCTGCAAACGTTGCCAAATCAGGCATCGCAGCCACTGCCTGTGCCGACGGCTCTGCTGCGATCACATGTGGCGTCGCCGCCGTCTCCACCTTGTTCACCTGCTCCGCTTTTTTCACTGTTGGCTCAAGCGGCTCCGCAACGAGTTTGACTACCGGCTCGTTGGCAGCCTCCTCGACAGGAGCGTGCGTAGCCGGCATTACAAGCGATGGCGCAGCGTCTAAGTTACGTGGTTTTTTTTTTGCCTGCAGCGACTCTGCCGACTCAAATTCACCCGTGTCAGGCCGAAACGCCAGCATGCGCAGCAGGCTCATTTCAAAGCCGCTGCGTGGGTCGGGTGCATACGGCAGATCGCGCACACCCATCAGGCCGATCTGATAATACAGCTGTACATCTTCCGCGCCCATTTGTTGTGCAATAGCCGGCAATTGCTCGGCATAGGCACTGTTCTGATCGGTGTAATCAGGCACGGCGTGCAGCAGCGCAATTTGATGCAATACCGATAATAGCTCAGACAGCAGCGCTTCATAGTCTGGACCGTGCTCGTCCAGCGCAGCCACCAGCTGCAGCATGGCAGCGGCGTCTTGTTCAGAAAGCACTTTAACAAGTTCCAGCATCTTACTGTGATCAATGCTGCCCAGCATCTGTCGAACCGGCGCCTCTTCGAGATTAGCGCTGCAGAAGGCGACTGCCTGATCGGTCAGGCTCAGCGCATCACGCATGCTACCAGCAGCGGCACGCGCTAAATGCCATAGCGCCGGCGCCTGGAAAGGGACTTGCTCCTGCGTAAGAATCGACTGCAGGTGGTCCACAATTAACTGTGGCGGCAAGTTTTTCAGGCTGAACTGCAAGCAACGCGACAGTATGGTGGCCGGCAACTTCTGCGGGTCGGTGGTGGCCAGCAAGAATTTAACGTGCGGTGGCGGCTCTTCCAAAGTTTTTAGCAGCGCATTGAAGCTGTGACCGGAAAGCATGTGCACTTCGTCTATCAAATAAACTTTGAAGCGGCCTTTTGTGGGTGCGTATTGCACGTTGTCGAGCAGGTCACGGGTGTCTTCCACTTTAGTGCGCGATGCGGCGTCGACTTCTAACAGGTCAACAAAGCGGCCGCTGGCGATCTCGGTACAGGCGCTACATTCGCCGCAGGGCGTAGAGCTAACGCCGACTTCGCAGTTCAGGCACTTGGCCAGGATACGCGCGACGCTGGTTTTACCAACACCGCGAGTGCCGGTGAATAAGTAAGCGTGGTGCAGGCGGTCGCTGTCCAGCGCGTTGATCAGCGCCTGCAGGACATGCTCCTGGCCGACCATTTCATGGAAGGAACTGGGCCGCCACTTACGCGCTAAAACCTGGTACGACATTAGTACTCCGACATCATGACATCGATGGACACAGCGTTAAGCAGGCCGCTCTCTGCCAGACGCGCTGGCGCAGGCATAGTGGACCTACGTCAAGCCAGCGTACCAAAACTAGGCGCTTATTAGGCGACGCCGCAGAGAGTGGCCTGCTTAGCGCCCACCGGGTCAGCCCAAAAACGGTCCATTGCTTCGTTGTTTCCTCTCGATATAGGACACCGCTATACCATCGAGAAAACGCCTCGCACTGGATCGTTTTTGGACTGACTGCATCCATCGATGTCATGATGTCGGAGTACTTTTGCTCTGCTTGGGGAGTCGCCGCGGCGAGTGGTGGTGACCCCAATCAGCCACACCCCGGCACACGAGTCCACAGCTACCGTTGCTCCCTTCCGGGCCTGGCGGGGTTTACTATATATCGTTGCGAGGGGACCGAAGAGGGCCACCATTAAAGCCTTGCACGGAACGAGGCGGTGCGCATTATGCTTTAATCGGGCGGCTGCTTCAAGAAACATGGCGGCGTATTTTTGTATCAAATAGTGCTGCCGCTGCGAACATCGGCTAATTCGGCGCTGACGAACTCAATCAGCTTATGGCCGGCCCTTGCTAGCGCAGCGGTAATAGCTACTGTATCGTGCCGGTTGCGGTCCGGCAGTGCTGAATCCGGGCAATTCAACGGTTAGATAAACAGGGCGAGTAGCGCACATGATCAGTCGAGACAAACTTTCAGCCTGGCGGCAGCGGCAGGTCGGTTTGCTCGGCTTTTTTGTAGCAGTCAAAGCCCGTGTCTTTCTCGGTCTTGATGCGACTTCCGAGGAGGCTTAAAATCCATACAGCAGCTAACACAACGACTTACCGCTGAATACTCGATTTCGAATTATTTAAATTTTAGCTACTGAGGCGCTGAATGAAATACCGCCGAAGCCCTTAAGCCGTTTGATTACAAGTTAAACCAGGCAGGTCGTTAAGCAGTCGACGGCAAGCTGGAAATTACGTTTATGAGTCGATTACGCACACTCCTCCCTCTCTGGCTCTGCATAGTTGTTATGAGTATGTTCACCGCCGCGTGTAGCACAAACTTCTTTTACCGGCATATGGACTGGCTGCTGATTCGCTTCGTAGAAGGCTACGTCAAGCTCGACGAGTCGCAGCAGCAGCATGTTCGCGCAGACTTTATCAAAGTCAGTACTGCCCTCGAACAAAACGTACTGCCCGACCTGCAAGCGCTGCTTGATAGCCTGGCCGAAGACAATCAGCGCGAGCGGATGGCGATCAATCTTAGCCGATACATGCAGCAGATTGAAACGCTATACAAACGCGCTGCGCGGTTGGCCGTGCCGGGTATTGCGGAGCTGGCGCTGAGCCTCGACGGCAAACAGAGAGAGCAGTTGTTCCAGGAATTCGCCCGCCGTGACCAAAAATTTCGACGCAAATACATCGTCAAGGGAGAGGCGCACGCGAGGCTGGAGCATTTACGTCTGCTACGCAAAAATACCAGAAAGTGGATTGGCAAAATCGGTACCGAGCAGCACGTTGCCTTGCGAACCTACGATGAAGCATACCAGCCCAATGAGCAGCATTGGCTCGAATCCAGACAGCGCTGGCAGGCTGAGCTACAGCGAGTGCTCGACCTGCCAACGGGTGACCGCAAAGCTGCGCGCCTAGACAAACTGCTGCTGCAACCACAAGACATTTGGACCCGGCAATACCGCAACATTGCAGAGCAGAATCGCGATGCCAGCATTGCGCTAAGCCGCCAACTTGCCAATCAAATGAACGCCCGCCAGCGTGCACTATTCGCGCGCCAGCTCGGTAAAAATCAGGAAAAATTAGACAGCTTCGCGCAAGCCATCGCGTCTGCTAGGACGCCGGAAACTGTTGATCAACAATCCTCTCTGAGCGCTGCCAAAGCTGCTCTGCCGCCTGCGGATCTACCGCATACGGTAAATAGCCATTAGACGCCTCCTCATCCGGCTGCAGTTCGAACGAAAAATCACAATCCTCTAAATAGTGACCGCCCTTGCCGGCGAGCAGCGGGGTTGTAGCCGCCCACACCGATGTTGCGGCGCCGGCAGGCACAGATTTGAATATCCAGCCGCTGCTGCTTTCCGACCGCGCGGTAATCTGGGCAATATCTTCCTTGTCGAGATGGCGACCCAGTTCGGTATGGATGCCGCCGGGGTGGACGGCGTTGGCTAAAACCCCAAGCGCGCCAAACCGCTGACTGAGCTCAACGGCAAACAGCGCATTTGCCGTTTTAGACTGACCGTAGGCAAGCCACTTATCATAGGCCCGAATATCGAAATGCAAATCGTCAAATAGAACCGGCGTACGTTTATGCGCGGCAGACGATAGGCAAACCACGCGAGCACCGTCGCCTCTTGCGAGTAACGGCAACAGCATATTAGTCAACAGAAAGTGGCCGATATGATTGACACCAAACTGCATTTCGCAGCCTTGTGCAGTGCGCGCCAGCGAACAGGCCATGACGCCGGCGTTGTTAATCAAAATATCAATATCGTCATATTGCTCACGGACCGCTGCGGCACATGCACGTACACTGCTGAGATCAGCCAGGTCTAACACTTCGACTGAGAGGTGGGCGTGCGGCAGCGCTCGCATAATACTGTTAGCGGCCGCTTGCGTTTTGGCTCTGTCTCGCGCCATTAACACCACCTCGGCGCCACGAGACGCCAGCGCACGGCAGGTCTCTACACCTAGCCCTGCCGATGCGCCGGTAACCAGGGCACGCTTGTCAGTAAGGTCTATGCCTTCTAACACTTCATCAGTTGTGCTGGCGGCGTCGAAGCCGGAGATGTTTGGTTTGGTCATTGCGTTTGTTCCTGTTAAGCGCCTGTGAAGCGATTAGCGCTATTATCACCATCTAATGTTGACGCAGGCAAGACGACAACTTAAACAAGCCTTAGGCGCTAGATTGCTCCCGGTCTTAAGACACTTGTATACATCTATATAAGTTTTTGTATTTCCTAGGGGTATTGCGACAGACCGAGTCGGTATTTGACAATCGATACACTCCGCACCGTCATACTGAAAAAATTTGCCTATTGTTTTGAACGCTCCCACCATTGCATTTAGCTTTCAATACGGCAACAATTCACGCCCATTACGGCAGACTTCAATACAAATTAAAAATTTACAATATGTTGATATTGCAAGTCGGTTAACAATTTCTGTTATCAGCAATAAAGATTGCGGTTAGAATACGCCGCCGTTTAGCACAAGCGGCGACGCATCGACTCATAGTCAACAAACTAGCGAGGGGAAAAAATGCTCATTGGGGTTCCAAAAGAAAAATACGCCGGAGAGCTGCGTTGCCCGCTCATTCCGCAAAGCATCAAAAGGATGTGTGCGGCGGGCGCAAAAGTGACAGTAGAAAAAGGCCTGGGCAGCCATTCCGGCTATGCCGATGCAGAATACAGCGACGCCGGCGCCACTGTTAGCGACGACCATGACGCCATTATTGCTAATTCAGATATGCTGCTGCGCTTGCGCAAACCCGAACTCGATGACGTAAAGAACTTTAAAAAAGGCTGCATTCACGTCAGCTATCTTGACCCCTTCAACGAACGCGAACTGGTCGACGCCCTCGCCAAACAAGGTGTGAGCGCCATCAGCATGGAGATGATTCCACGCACCACGCGCGCCCAGAAAATGGACGCGCTGAGTTCGCAGGCCAACCTCGCCGGTTACGTGATGGTGATTCTGGCCGCCCACAAGCTGAATAAAATTCTACCCATGATGATGACACCCGCCGGCACCATTTCACCGGCAAGAGTGTTTGTCATCGGTGCCGGCGTGGCGGGCCTGCAGGCCATTGCCACCGCCAAACGTCTGGGCGCGCGCGTAGAGGCCTTCGATACCCGTGCGGTTGTGGCCGAACAAGTGCAATCGTTAGGCGCTAAATTTGTCGAAATTGATCTCGGCGAAACCGGGCAAACCAAAGACGGCTACGCCATGGCGCTGACCGAAGAGCAAGTTGCCTTGCAAAAAGAGGGGCAGAAAAAAGTCATCGCTCAGTCAGACATTGTCATCACCACAGCGCAGCTGTTTGGCCGCAAGGCACCCGTGATTGTCACCAAAGACATGATCGAAGCCATGCAGCCCGGCAGCGTAGTTGTTGATATGGCGGTAGGCTCAGGCGGTAACGTGGAAGGCTCGAAACCCGGCAAAACGGTAAAAGTAAAAGGTGTGTCAATTATCGGGGTGGATAATTTGCCTGCCGAGGTGTGCCGCAATGCCAGCGAAATGTATTCGTCGAACCTGTTCAACCTGGTCGACGAGTTCTGGGACAAGGAAGGCGACGACGGTTTTGTACTCAACCGTGAAGACGACATTATTCAGGGCTGCCTGATCACGCATGATGGCGCGGTTGTGAACGAACAAATTAAAAATCATTACGAAAACCAGGGGTAAGCACAGTGGACGCTATCTATTTACTGTTTATATTGATGCTGTCGATATTTCTCGGCTTCGAAATTATTTCCAAGGTACCGGCAACGCTACACACGCCACTGATGTCGGGTGCGAATGCCATCTCTGGCATCACATTGGTCGGCGCGGTTACGTCGGCCGGCGCGGAACTCGGTGGCACTGCCACTTTTCTCGGCGCACTGGCGGTCATATTTGCTACGGTTAACGTCGTTGGCGGCTATATGGTGACCGATCGCATGCTTGGTATGTTTAGGAAGAAACCTGCCGGGGCCGCGAAATGAGCTTGTCAATGATTAACGTGGTGTATGTCATCGCGGCCGCATTATTTATCTTCGGCCTGAAAATGCTTGGCTCGCCCGACTCCGCCAAGCGCGGCAACTTGCTGTCGTCGGTGGGCATGTTAATTGCCGTTCTGGCGACGTTATTCGACCAACAGATTCTGAGCTACACGTGGATTGTTGTTTGCGTGATTATCGGCAGCGGCATCGGCGCATACGCTGCGCGAACGGTGCAAATGACCGGTATGCCGGAAATGGTTGCCCTGTTCAACGGCTCGGGCGGCATCGCCAGCCTGTTAGTCGGCTGGGCGGCGCTGTATCACGCCGATATCTCGGCCTTTGTTGCTTTTACCGTGCTGCTTTCTATTGTGATCGGTGGTGTCACCTTCACGGGAAGTCTGATCGCCTGGGGCAAGCTCAGCGAAAAAATGCCGAGTAAGGCCATCGTCTTCAACTCCCAGCGGCTGGTGAACGGTGCGCTGATCGCCGCGATTTTGATACTCGGCATTATGTTCTGCAACAATCCATCGGTCAGTTCGCCGGTGTTGATTCTGATCATTCTGCTGTCGCTGGCGTTTGGCATTATGGCGGTCATCCCCATCGGTGGCGCCGATATGCCGGTGGTGATTTCCCTGCTAAACAGTTACTCCGGGCTTGCAGCGTGTGCCGCCGGTTTCGCGATTGACAACAATATTCTGATTGTTGCCGGCGCGCTGGTGGGTTCGGCCGGTATCATCCTGACCAATATTATGTGCAAGGCCATGAACCGCTCGCTGGGGCATGTATTGTTCTCTGGCTTTAGCGCCGTGAAGCAGTCTACCAAGGTAATCGAGGGCGAGGTCAAACCGATCAGCGTCGACGACGCTTATCTGATTCTCGAAGCGGCGGGCAATGTGATGTTTGTGCCGGGTTACGGTATGGCCGTTGCGCAAGCCCAGCACGCGGTGCGCGAGCTGGGCGAGTTACTGGAGAAAAACGGCTGCGAAGTCAGCTACGCGATTCATCCGGTAGCCGGTCGTATGCCGGGCCATATGAACGTGTTGCTGGCCGAAGCTAATGTGTCTTATGATCAGCTGATTGAAATGGACGACGCCAACCCGCGCATGGACATGGTCGATGTCGCCATCGTCATCGGCGCCAACGACGTGGTGAACCCGGCTGCTAACGAAGACGACACCAGCCCGATTTACGGCATGCCGGTAATCGAAGTACCGCGCGCGCGCACCGTGTTTGTATTGAAGCGCAGCATGGCGGCGGGCTTCTCCGGGGTCGATAATCCGCTGTTCTTTGGTGAGAACACGCGTATGATTTTTGGCGACGCGAAGGCGACGATCACTGGATTAGTCGCTGAGTTCAAAGGCTAAGTGGTCCACGTGCGCGCGGCGTACCCTACGGTTTAACCCCGCGCAACAACATTCTTAGGGTGCGCTGTGCGCACGAGAACTTGCCTCCCAAAGTTCGTGCGCACGGCTAGCCTACGCTCGAAACAGCATTAGCTTCAGGCTTTGCTGCTCGTCAACATCCGGGAAGTCTGTTGAGTTTTCCAGGCGTTGCACAAACGTTGCCGCCGGGAAATTATCAGCAAAACTCTGCAGCAAAAAATCTGGCGACAGATTCCTCGCGTTCAAACACGCTAAAATTAAACTCCCCTCTTCGACTAGCCGCGGCAAGCGCCTGATCAATCGCGGGTAGTCTTTGGCTGCGATAAAGCTGCCGGGCTGATAGCTGGGCGGGTCAATCACGACGATGTCAAATGGGCCGCGTTTAGCGATCCAGCCAATGGAGCGCATGATTTCGAAGTCTTTGAATACTGTTTTGTCGGCAACAGTCCGGGCGGGGAAGTTAAGCAAATGATTAGCTCGCCCCGCTCCCAATGTGGCACTGCTCATATCGATATTAACTACCTGACGAGCGCCGCCAGCGACTGCGGCTAGTGAAAGAGAGCAGGTGTAGGCAAACAGATTCAATACCTTTTTGCCTTTCGCCCGTTCACGCAGCCATTGACGGCCCGGCTGCATGTCGAGAAAGAATCCGATGTTTTGCCTGTCGCCCAGTGATAGTTGACAGCGCAGCTCGTTTTCTTGCGCATAGAGCGCGGCGGGTAACGCACCTTTCTCAATAGTCAGTGAAACGCGTTTGCCTATTCTTCGTTGTAAGGCGATACAGTCGAAGTTTTTCTTTGCAGAGAATTGTTGCAGATCATTTATCAAAGCGGCGAGCCAAGCGGCGTCCGGTTCACGAAAAAGTGTGAGCAGCAATACTGGCGAAAACAGGTCGACGGTAACGAACTCCAGACCCGGCCAGGTTTTTCCACGACCATGAAAAAGACGCTGGCTGTCACCTTGATTGCGCGCCAAGCCGCTGGCGACGGCCGTAACAAGATCGCTAGTCCTCACACGTAGGGCTTTGCTCTGCTGCGAACGGGTTCACATTTGGTCATTGCGCCGCGCCTGCGGCTGTATGTTGCGGTTCGCTGGCTCCTATACTGAAGTGAAATAACCCGCTGCGACGAAGCGGGATAAAGCAGGCGGCGACACAAAACTTGCACATGAATTTTGTAAGCTAAGCGGCAACCACGGAAAAGGAGACCGACATGGAACAGGCTTGTAGCGCTAATGCATCCAAAGAAGACACGCTGGAGCACGGTTCAATTATCGATGCACAGGGCAACGAGGTGCAAATCACCGAGCACATGATTCGCCAGGCCTGCAAATCTCTGGCCGAGCAGCTGCCTAATCATCATGCCGTTGCCGCGGCGCGCTCGCGCAACTAAACATTAAATTTCAACGATTTAAGTTGTTTAGTTAAATCAGAGTTTAAATTCTCTTCGCTAGCGACACGGTAAGCGGAAAATTCATGGCGCACGCGGTATTGTTTGCGTAAGCGTTCGAACTCACGGCCAATTTCTGAATTGCCAGCCAGCGCCACTAGTGGCTGCGTGTCGTCGCGCACATCATACGCTGCAAGAACTATATCGTTCAATACGCTGTTAGCGGTGAGTTTTAATACCGGCGTTGGCGACGCAGCAGCGACCAGGGTGGCTGGTTGCGTAGCACACTGCTCAGCACAAAAATAGCGCAGGAACGCCTGATAGACCATACCAGCGCCACGACTTTTAGCTTGCAGCGAATGGCCGGCAATATGCGGCGTGGCGATATCCACCTGTTGCAGCAATCCTGAATTCGGCGCAGGCTCGCCCTCCCACACGTCCAGTACCGTGTGCCAGCCGGTCCGGTGCGGCAAAATTGCAGCCAGGGCGTGATTGTCAATCACCGCGCCGCGCGCAGCATTGATTAGAATCAACTGCTCAGGCAACGCTGCCAATTGCTCAGCGGCAAGCAGATGATGGGTGGGATATTTACCGTCGCTAGTTAACGGCACGTGCAGGCTAATAATGTCGCACGTTGCGGCTTCATCCCAGGCGCCTAAAAACTCACTTTGAGATGGCTTTAGATATGGATCGTAAGCCTTTATGTTAAAACCCAAATTATGCAGTCTGTTGGCGAGTCTGGAGCCTACCTGCCCCAGCCCTACAATGCCAAATGACAAGCCAGCGGGTTGGCCCAGATCAACGCCCAGCGCCGCCAGCGCGCTGCATACATAGTCGGCAACAGCGTCGGCATTGCAACCGGGCGCGTGCGCGAATTCGATATTCGAGTGACGTAAATAGGCCTGGTCGATATGATCGACGCCGCTGGTAGCGCTGCCGACGAACCTTACCCTGGTATTCGCTAACAGCTCGGCGTTAACGCGGGTGATTGAGCGCACCAGCAGGGCGTCGGCATCGAACAGGTCCGCGCGTGCGATGTCGCGACCGGGCAAACGTTTAATCTCTCCCCACTGCGTGTAGTGTTGATGCAGCAGCGGTATGCCTTCGTCTGCGACTATGCGCACTGCGGCGAGCCAAACGAGACAGCATGCAAGTTTATACTGGTTTTATAAAACTCCGCCAAAGCACGGCGAAAACATTCCGCTCGCGGCGGCACGCCCCGCTGACAGTAGCGCAGCACTTGCCGATGAACCGCCATCTCAAATGCGTGACTGGTAGTCTCACCTGCAGCCAGGTTGTCGTTGCTTACTCTAAAATCACAGCCCGCCGCCTGAGCGAATATCCATTCCAGCGCCTGCGGCTTGATTTCTGCTTGCTCAAACTTGCACTGTTGCTGCGCAGTGCGCCCGTCGGGCGCGTACCAATAGCCGTAATCGATTTCGACACGTCTTGCTGCGCTGGCGATGCACCAATGGGCAACTTCATGCAACGCGCTGGCGAAATAGTCGTGCCTGAATAGCACACGATGTTGCTCGCCGGCCTCGGTTGCTGGCTTGTACAGCGGTTCGTCAGCCCCCTTCTCTAGCACGGTGTTCTGTTGCGCTGCGAACAGGCGATTAAAAATTGTGATCAGATCGTCACAGCAATGGCTCTCGGCGGGTAGCGAAAAACTCTGCTCTAACACTGCTATTGCTGCTGTAACATGTGTAACGCATGGCCATGCAGTGTTGCATTGGCAGCGGCGACTATTAGCCCACCCTCCGCCGCTGAACCGCCCTGCCAATCGGTAATAACGCCACCGGCGGCTTCGACGAGGGGAATCAATGGCACAATATCGTAAGGCTGTAAATCACCCTCGATGATCAGATCAATCTGGCCCATGGCCAGCATGCCATACGAATAACAATCGCCACCGAAACGCAGCAACCGGCACTGCTGCGCTACCGCCTCAAATCTGGCACTCGCACCGGCAACAGCATCAAATAATTCGGGGTGGGTGCAATACAACTTTGCCTCCGCCAGTTTTGCGACGCTGCTGGTCTGCAAACGTCGGCGCTCTCCGGCGTGCAGAAAAAAACTGCCGTGTTGATCGGCGATAAAAGTTTCTTGCAGGTAAGGTTGATGCATTACGCCGCACAGCAACTGAGGACCGCGTTTGAGGCCTAATAAAATCCCCCAGGCCGGTACGCCGGTAATAAACGCCCGCGTACCGTCAATAGGATCAATCACCCAGCAGTAGTCACTTGTGCCTGTGGTCGTGCCCTGCTCCTCCCCCAAAATAGAGTGCTCGGGGAATGCTGTGGCAATCCGCTCGCGAATAAAAGCTTCTACCTCTTTATCTGCTCGCGTGACGGGGTCAAACTGATCGGCTGACTTTTTATTCTCCACTGCCAACGGGCTGCGGAAATAACGCAGCGCAATGCTGCCGGCTTCAGCGACGACCTCGGTTGCGAACTGTAGATAATTATCTTGCATAGCTTGTCTTGCAGAGCTACCGGATTAAATGGGAGTTGATTCTACGGCGCGAATTATGGACTATGCGCCAAGGCAAAGTACAGGGCGCCACTGCGCAGCTGCGGCGCTTAATACCGGCCCGCCTGGCGTTCGGTTCGGCCATCTTTAGCTTGACCTCGGCCGGCTCGCCTGAAATTCAAAACTGAATACCGATCAGCTTCTTAGGCACCATTCCTTATGCCGCCTGGGAAGTAAGCTTGGTGGTCGCTCTGCTGATTTAGTATTTTTTAACGCGACGAATAGTCTCATCCTTTGCGGATGTAATACAGAAACTGCTTGTTCCGCTCCTGCTCGGCAACCAGTTCGTGCCCCAGAAAAGTGCAAAACTTGCGCACGTCGCGCTGCGTTGAGGGGTCGGTTGCCAGCATTTGCAATACCTCTCCTGAGGCTATCTCGCGTATTTTGTTATGCAGCAGCATCACCGGCTCAGGACAAAACAGGCCGCTGGCGTCGAGGATGGCGTCGGCCTGGGGGTTATCTGGCATAGATAGTTTCAATTAGACAGCGCCTGTTCGGCTTCTTTACGGGGCAGCAGCGTGCAGCTATTTTGCTGGGCATTGAAGACAATAACAACGTCGCCCGCGGCTATTTGTCGTTCTACCTGGCTTACCTTAGCGTCTAACGAATAAGCTGTATCGCCGTAGTCGGTGCCCTCGCGGGTAATAAACTCTTCGATCAGACCACGCAGCGCTGCGGTTGATAGTTGATTGGCGGGGATCAGCATAGAGGGGTCAACCTGAGGCAATGAAAAACTATGTCTGGTCACGCCACTTGCGCGCCACGATCATCAGCCCCGCTCCCAATAGTGACAACACAATCAGTACCAGCAGCAGCGCCAGACTCATCCACAGATAGCCCAGTATCTCGCTGGCATCCACATCAAATGTATAAATTGCCGACCACACCAAACAGCCGGTGGCCGCCAGTGCCAGTACCATTGTTTTAACGTTGCGCCAACGACGGGGAAGTTTTGATTTAAAACCGAACATGCTGTAAACCTGTAGTGACGAAAGACGAAATTATGCAACTAGGATGCGCTGTGCGCTTAACGAAGTGAGGTCGGTCATTCACGTGCGTAACGCGCACCCTGCTCACTACTCATGATTGTTTGACACAAGTGCATACTTTGGTTTCATTTTTTTCACTGATCAGTTAATTTTCTTTTACTAAACAGAAATTTGTGGATGCAACTTACATCAAACTATAAGCTTAGGCTCCGGCAGCAGCAGGAATAATTGGCACTGCCGACTGCACATCCATATTTTGGCCGCGGTGTCGCAAGCAATGGTCCAGCAAGGTGATCGCCAGCATTGCCTCGGCGATTGGTGTGGCCCGAATGCCAACACAGGGATCATGTCGACCGGTGGTCACCACATCCACATCGGCGCCACTTTTATCAACACTCTTACCCGGTTGGCGAATACTTGACGTGGGCTTAAGCGCGATATGCGCGACAATGTCTTGCCCGCTAGAGATGCCGCCCAGTGTGCCGCCCGCTTGATTGGACATAAACCCCTGGGAGGTAAACTGATCGCGATGCTCGCTGCCTTTTTGCTCGACCACCGCAACGCCGGCACCAAGCTCCACGGCTCGAACGGCATTGATACTCATTAAGCCGTGGGCGATATCGGCATCCAGTTTGTCGAACACCGGCTCGCCTAACCCGGGTGGCACGCCGCTGGCAGTGACGGTAATGCGCGCGCCGATGGAGTCTCCCTCTTTGTTGAGCTCGGCCATATACGTTTCAAGCTCAGGTATCAGGTCCGGGTCCGGGCAAAAGAACGGATTGGTGTCGATGGTCGACCAGTCAACCCGCTGAATTTTAAGCGGACCCAACTGCGATAGAAAGCCGCGCACTTTAATGCCGTAACGCTCCAGCAGATATTTTTTGGCGATAGCCCCGGCCGCCACGCGCATGGCCGTCTCGCGGGCCGAGGCACGGCCGCCGCCGCGATAATCGCGAATACCATACTTCTGTTCGTAGGTATAATCTGCATGCGCGGGACGAAAAGTGTCCTTGATTTTGCTGTAATCTTTGGAGCGTTGATCGGTGTTTTCTATCAGCAAACCGATCGGCGTACCGGTGGTCTGACCTTCAAACACACCGGATAAAATTTTGACTTGATCCGCCTCCTTGCGCTGCGTGGTAAAACGCGACGTGCCAGGTTTGCGCCGGTCCAGATCGTGCTGCAGATCTGCTTCGGTCAACTGCATCCCCGGCGGACAACCGTCGACAATGCAGCCGAGAGCAAGGCCGTGGCTTTCACCGAAGGTAGTAACAGTAAACAGTTTTCCAATGCTATTGCCGGCCATAGTGATTGTCTTTAGCTGAGTGAAGAGAAGAATTCTTAACAGCGCAGATTATATCGCGCCTAGGCAATACGTGCCTGATGCTCGCGCAGTTGCCGTGCGGTGAGAATAAACACACCATGTCCACCGCGACGAAAGTCTATCCAGGTAAACGGCAGCTCGGGAAACTCGCGCTGTAACGCGGCGGAACTGTTGCCGACTTCGACAATTAACGCACCCTCGTCGCTAAGGTAAGCGGCTGCTTGCTGCAGTATTTTCCGGGCCAGGGTCAGCCCGTCGCTGCCTGCCTCCAGCGCCAGCTGCGGTTCATGTGTATATTCGGCCGGCATGCTCGCCAGATCTTCAGCATCTACATACGGCGGATTGCTGACGATTAAATCGTATTGCTGCTCAGCTTTGATCGCGGAAAACAGGTCGGAGCAGTGTATGTGCGCGCGCTGATTAAGGTCGTGGCGGTCTATGTTCATTTGTGCAACATCCAGCGCAGGCTCTGATATGTCGACCAGATCAACCGTTACGTGCTGCAGATAGGCCGCAGTGGCAATACCGATACAACCCGAACCACAGCACAAGTCAAGCACGTTATGCACGGCGGCGGCATCCAGCCACGGCGCAAACTCTTGCTCGATTAATTCGGCGATCGGTGAACGCGGGATAATCACGCGCTCATCGACCTTGAACTGCAGGCCAGCGAAGTTGGCAAAACCGGTAAGATACGCTGCCGGTATTCTTTCTTTGACGCGAGTTTCCAGCACCACCAGCACCAGGTTTTTTTCTACCGTAGTCAGTCTGGCCTCGAGCACCGCGGCATCGACATCAGGCGGCAAATGTAAGGTGTGCAGTACGAGGTGTAGCGCCTCATCCCAGGCGTTATCCGTGCCATGCCCGAAGTACAGCCTGTTTTCGGTGAATTTCGATACCCCCCAGCGCACAAAATCGCGCACACTGAGCAGATCCTTTAGTAGTTGTTGTCTACTTTCCATTATCGTTCACTTTCTGTAGGGATGATCCGGGTGTTGATCCAGCGTAAATGGCATTGCGTAATTAGCACAATCGTTTTATTACTAAAATAAACTTTGCTACCATTCGCACCAATCATTACAGGTAGGTCTTATGAAAGATGCGTTTGCACATATTATCACGAGTATTGGTGAAGACTTATCGCGAGATGGGCTGAAAGATACGCCTGAGCGCGCCGCCAAGGCGTTTGAGTTTTTAACCCGTGGCTACCAGCAAACAGTGGAAGAAGTTGTCAACGACGCGCTGTTTGAATCCGACTCCAGTGAAATTGTGCTGGTAAAAAATATCGAAATGTACTCGCTGTGCGAACATCACCTGCTGCCTTTTATCGGCAAATGCCATGTTGCTTATCTGCCCCAGGGCAAAGTGCTTGGCTTGTCGAAAGTTGCCCGTATTGTCGATATGTTTGCTCGCCGGCTACAGATTCAGGAAACGCTGACGCTGCAAATCGCTAACACGGTAGAGGAAGTGACCGAGGCGGCAGGCGTCGCCGTGATTATTGAAGCGAAGCATATGTGCATGATGATGCGCGGCGTTGAAAAGCAAAACTCGGAGATGACTACGTCCGCGATGCTCGGAGCATTTCGTGATAACGAAGCCACACGCATGGAGTTTCTAGCGTTGGTGCGCGGTTAATTGGCTTGCACTGTACATTTGGCGTTGGGGTTCACCGCTTGCAACATCACGCGTGCATAAATCAACAAGCCCATAAGCTCTGATAATAACGGAGTGTAGGTACCATCCAGCTTGGCAAGCTCGTTGCTATATTCCGTTGGCAGGTCATGGGCCGCAGCAGCGCCTTCCGCTAACACATTGCTAGCCAGAACCATTTGAACCCCACTCAAACTGTAAATCCGATTAACGTTTGAATTTAACCATCGTCAGCGTGCGCACGGCGCACCCTACTTTAGGAATTCAAGTGCTTGTTCGGCGATCTGGTTTGCGTGTTCCGGCTGCATATGAAAATGATGTGTGCCGGGAAGCGTTAGTTTCTTTATGCGTGAATCTTTTGGCAGCATGGAGCCTGGTTTGGTGCGTGCACTTAGCCCCTTCTCGGCAAGCAACAACAGAGTCGGCACCTGCAGGTTGGCGAGAATGTTGGCGTTGTGGTCTGCACCAAGTTTCATAGCCGACGCGGCTTTTAAGCGTTCGTCATAGCGCCACTGGTATGCCCCATCAACGTGCTGCAGATTGCGCTCAACAATCGCACGGGCCGCCTCTTTGCGCATGGGCATGTATTTCAATCGAGCCTCTACTGCTGCGTCGATTGAAGCAATGCTCGGCTGGTTAGTACGTTCAGCGTATTTTCGAAAATCACGGAGGTGTTGTTGCAGCTGCAGCACGGTGCGCTCGGCCGGCATTGGCGGTGGTAAAAAACCATCCAGCAAGACCACGCTGGCGATGCGGTCAGGCGCCGCCACGGCTAGCAATAACGCAATCATTGCGCCGCGCGAGTGGCCGAGTAACGTGAACTGATGCCAGCCGCAGACATCGGCAATGCTCAGCAGGTCGTGAAGGTCGTCCCAAATATTGTATGAGCCGGAATACGGCCGATGACTGCTGTGGCCGTGACCGGCCAGATCGGGGGCAACGACGTAAGCGTCGGTCAGCTTTGGTGCCAGTACGTCAAAGCTTGCGGCATTGTCCAGCCAGCCGTGCAAAGCGAGTACAGGTTGGTTGTTAGGGTCGCCCCACGCTTTGGCGGCGTAGTGCATATCGCCGATGTCGAAGCCTGGTTCGCTGGCACTCATCTATCTTCGGGAGACATAAAGTTGACCAACTCCGCGCAGCCGGACGCTATGACTTCGGCTTCGACTATGGCGCAGCAGGCGGGCGCAAACGACGGTAGATTATCTTCGTCGACTAACAGGTTAAGTAAGCGGCCAACTAGTGGTTGATGACTTGCCAACAGAACAGTATCTAGAGCCGTTGCATCCAGCAGATCAATGACGCCGGCTGGCTTGCCAGCCGGCTGCAGCTCGGCTGCGGTTGTTAGCAAGTGATTGCCCCCTAATTTGGCGGCGAGTAGCGCGGCGGTATGCTGCGCGCGAACGTAGGGGCTGGCAATGATGCGTTGCACAGCGAAACCTGCCCCTGCAAGCCGCTCGCCCAACTGCTGCACGTCGCTGCGGCCTTTGGGCGTTAGCCGACGCGCCGCATCGGACGCTGCTCCGAAAAAAGCTTCTGCCTCACCGTGACGAACGATGATTAAACGCATGAGTGAACGTTCGTGCGGCAATAAAAATTCTCGGCACTCATTTCGCGACCAAAGTCGCCCCCACAATTAATATTTGCAGCGCTTGTGGAAGTGACTTCAGTCGCGAATTGACTGGCGACGCGCATATTTAGACGCGCATTACTTAGTTGGTTAGCTCCAGCAACAATCGATTTAAGCGATGCACGAAACTGGCCGGGTCGTCGAGGTGTCCACCTTCCGCCAGCCGTGCCTGGTCGAGCAGCACGTTGAGCAATTCCTTGAAACGATCTTCGTCGGCTTCGGCGTCGAGTTTCCTCACCAGCGCATGTTCGGGGTTTAGCTCCAGCGTTGGCTTGGTGTCTGGCATCGCCTGGCCGGCGGCTTCCATGATACGGCGCATTTGTGCGCCCATATCCATTTCACCTACTACCAGGCACGCTGGCGATTCGGTCAGGCGATGCGTTACCCGTACCTCTTCAACGGCGTCGCCCAACGCGGCTTTGGCGCGTTCTACCAAGCCCGCATGTTCCTTGCTGAGTTCTTCCTGCTGCTTTTTGTCTTCTTCGTTGTCCAGTTCTCCAAGGTCGAGTTCACCCTTGGCGACGTCCTGAAATTGTTTGCCTTCAAATTCAGTCAGGTGGCCCATCAGCCAATCGTCGATGCGATTGTGCAGCAGTAATACCTCAACGCCTTTTTTACGAAACACTTCCAGATGCGGGCTGTTTTTGGCGGTGTTGAAGTTTTCCGCCACTACGTAGTAGATTTTGTTCTGACCCTCTTTCATGCGCTCGATATACTGCGCTAACGTGTGTTCCTGTTTGTCAGTATCGGTATGCGTGGTAGCGAAACGCATCAATCCGGCAATTTTATCCTTGTTGGCAAAGTCTTCGGCCGCACCCTCCTTCAGCACTTCACCAAACTGCTCCCAGAAAGTCGCATAGTTTTCGGGCTCGTTTTTCGCCATTTTGGTTAACACATCGAGAATGCGCTTGGTCAGCGCGCTGCGCATGGTGTCGATGGACGGATCTTTCTGCAGAATCTCGCGCGAGACGTTCAGCGGCAGATCGTTAGAGTCGATCACACCTTTGACGAAGCGCAGGTACAGCGGTAAAAACTGCTCGGCGTCGTCCATGATAAACGTACGCTGCACGTAGAGTTTCAGTCCCCGCGCCGCCTCGCGTTGCCACATATCGAATGGCGCACGCTTGGGAATGTACAGCAAGCTGGTGTATTCGAATTTACCTTCGACCTTGTTATGGCTCCAGGCCAAAGCATCCTCGAAGTCATGCGAAATAAGCTTGTAAAACTCTTGATATTCCTCGTCTTTTACATCGCTTCTCGAACGAGTCCAGAGCGCGGTGGCAGCGTTAACGGTTTCAAACTCGGGTGCCTTCGCCTCTTCTTTCTTATCGGCTTCGTCATCGTCGGCGGCGGCAGGCTCAGCGTGTTTCAACATTTGCACGGGAATGGAAATATGGTCGGAATATTTTTTAACGATGCTGCGTAGCCGCCAGCCATCGGCAAAGTCGGCGTTGTCGTCTTTAAGGTGCAGCGTGATTTGCGTACCGTGAGTTGCTTTTTCTGCGGGTTCGATGGTGAAGTCCGCCTCTCCGGCAGATTCCCAAATCACTGCTGCGTCGGCTTTTTCCCCGGCGCGGCGCGTGAGTACGTTGACTTTGTCGGCAACAATAAATGCCGAATAAAAGCCGACGCCGAACTGGCCGATAAGCTGCGAATCTTTCTGTTGATCGCCGCTGAGGTTCTCCAGAAACTGGGCTGTACCCGACTTGGCAATGGTGCCAAGGTTGGCAATCACTTCATCCCGCGACATACCAATGCCATTGTCTGACAGGGTGATAGTTTTAGCTTCTTTATCGAACTCTATCTGAATTTTCAGTTCCGAGTCGCCTTCGTAAAGGCTGTTGTCGGACAGCGCCTCGAAGCGCAGTTTGTCGGCCGCGTCAGACGCATTCGAGATCAGCTCACGCAAAAATATCTCCTTGTTGCTATACAAGGAGTGAATCATTAAATGCAGTAGTTGTTTAGCTTCGGTTTCGAAACCCAGGGTTTCTTTTTGGGCGGCCGCAGTAGTCATACGGATGGCTTCTCCATTTTAGAATTTGGCAATAAGTTAGCCAGTGATATGGAGATATCACTGTTCATTTTCAAGGGTGAAAGAACTCTGGTCCAAAAAAAAACCGCACTTTAGTGCGGTTTTTTCATCTTGCAAGTCCAGCTATTTCCAGCCGGTGATCTCCGCCAGTGCGTTACCGATTTCGGCAAGGCTACGCACGGTTTTCACGCCGGCATCTTCCAGTGCGGCAAATTTTTCATCTGCAGTCCCTTTGCCGCCAGCGATAATGGCACCGGCGTGGCCCATGCGCTTTCCGGCAGGTGCGGTAACGCCGGCGATGTAGCTAACAACGGGTTTCCTAACGTTGTCTTTAATAAAAGCAGCTGCCTCTTCTTCCGCGTTGCCGCCGATTTCACCGATCATAACAATAGCTTCGGTTTTCTCGTCCTGCTCGAACAGTTTTAATATATCGATAAAATTCGAGCCCGGAATAGGGTCGCCGCCGATGCCTACACAGGTAGATTGACCAAAACCTGCGTCTGTAGTTTGCTTGACCGCTTCATAGGTCAGCGTACCAGAGCGCGACACGATGCCAACTTTGCCGGGCAGGTGAATGTCGGCAGGCATAATGCCTATTTTGCAGGCGCCGGGTGTGATCACACCGGGGCAGTTTGGCCCAATCAGGGTCACGCCGCGCTGGTCGCATGCTATTTTCGCTTCAAGCATATCCAGAGTAGGAATACCTTCGGTGATACAAACAATCAATTCCACGCCGGAATTAGCGGCTTCCAGAATCGAGTCTTTGCAAAACGGGGCAGGCACGTAGATGACCGAGGCTTGCGCGCCGGTTTGCTCCACCGCTTCGCTGACGGTGTTAAATACCGGCAAATCGAGATGTTTCTGGCCGCCCTTGCCTGGCGTTACACCGCCGACCATTTTTGTGCCGTAGGCAATCGCTTGCTCTGAATGGAATGTTCCCTGCGAGCCGGTAAAGCCCTGACATATGACTTTAGTGTTTTTGTCGATAAGAATACTCATTACTTGCCCTCCGCAGCTTTGACAGCCGACTCGGCAGCGTCGGTCAGACTGCTTGCCGCGATAATATTTAAGCCGCTGTCGGCCAGTTTTTTCGAGCCCAGCTCGGCGTTATTGCCTTCCAGGCGAACGATAACGGGTACTTTTACACCGACTTCTTCTACCGCACCGATAATACCGTCAGCGATAATGTCGCAGCGTACAATGCCGCCGAAAATATTCACCAGCACGGCTTTGACGTTGTCATCCGACAGAATAATTTTGAACGCCTCGGTCACTCGCTCTTTGTTAGCGCTGCCGCCAACATCGAGGAAGTTAGCCGGTGCGCCGCCGTGCAACTTGACGATGTCCATGGTGCCCATGGCCAGACCAGCACCGTTGACCATGCAGCCGATGTTGCCGTCTAACGCGACATAGTTAAGCTCCCACTGAGCTGCATGAGTTTCGCGCGCATCATCCTGCGAGGGGTCGTGCATTTCTTTCAAGCGTGGCTGGCGATACATAGCGTTGCCATCGATGCTTACCTTCGCGTCGAGGCAGTGCAGATTACCAGCCTTGGTGATAACCAGTGGGTTAATCTCCAGCAATGCGAGGTCGTTTTCGACAAATAATTTCCCCAGGCCGAGGAATATTTTGGTGAACTGCTTTATCAGATCACCTTCCAGGCCAAGCTTAAAGGCCAGCTCGCGTCCCTGGTAAGGCTGTGCACCCACTAACGGGTCAATTTCAGCTTTGAGGATTTTTTCCGGCGTGTCGTGCGCGACTTTCTCAATCTCTACGCCACCCTCTGTAGAGGCCATAAAGACCACGCGCTGTGAAGAGCGGTCAACCACGGCCCCCAGATACAGTTCGTTTTCAATGTCAGTACACTCTTCTACCAGCAGCTTGTTCACTGGCTGGCCAGCGGCGTCGGTTTGATAGGTGACCAGGTTTTTGCCCAGCCATTTGAGGGCAAACGCTTCTATCTCTTCTTTGCTTTTAGCCAGTATGACGCCGCCAGCCTTACCACGCCCGCCGGCATGCACCTGCGTTTTAACGACCCACGTATCGCCGCCGATTTTACCGGCAGCTGCGACCGCTTCCTTTGCAGTTTCGACGTCGTAACTTGTTGACACGGGAAGCCCGTATTGAGCAAACAGCTGTTTGCCCTGATATTCATGTAGATTCATTCTGGCACCATACTAGGTTGAAAGGAGAGATTAGGAACAGTCCGTAGGGAATGCAACGATCCCCGGCTTGCATGGACGGGCATTCTCCTGAAAATAACGCCCGACCGCAACTGCTTTACCCGCAACGCGAGTTTTGCAGGTTAGTCACACTATCGCAGCAGCAACTCTACACCCGCAGTAGTTTATTTTTTAGGCTTTTTATTGGCGATGTGAATTGCGTGACCATTTACCGCCAACGCCGCCTCGTGCACCGCTTCAGATAATGTTGGATGGCTAAACACTGTCATCGCGATATCTTCGGCACTGGAGCCAAACTCCATCGCAATTGCCATTTGCTGCACCAGGTCGGCTGCGCTGGGGCCAATAATATGACAGCCGAGGATTCGATCAGTCTCGGCGTGAGCGATCAGCTTCACCATACCTTCGCTGTCATTGGCTGCCAGCGCACGGCCGCTCGCGGCAAACGGAAAAACGCCCGCCTTGAAAGGTTCGCCTTCGGCTTTCAGCTCTTGTTCGGTTTTGCCGACACTGGCAATTTCGGGATGCGTATAAATAACGTTCGGAATAATATCGTAATTAACGGCAGTCTTTCCGCCCACAATACGCTCGGCGACCATCACGCCTTCTTCGCTACCCTTGTGTGCCAGCATCGGGCCACGCACCACGTCACCTACCGCATAGACACCGGGCGCCTCGGTGGCGCAATATTCATCAACGAAAATAACACCGCGCTCATCAAGGTTCACACCGCAATCGGGTGAAAGTAGGTTTTCGCTGTTCGGGCGCCGCCCTACGGCGACAACCAGCTTGTCGAAAGTTTCGCTGTGCTCGCCGTCGCTGTCAGTGTAGGTTACGGTGACACTTTTGTTCTTGCCGTCTTTCACCTCGCTGGCGGTGACGCGTGTGCCCAGACGGATATCCAGGCCCTGTTTCTTGAATATCTTCAGCCCCTCTTTGGCGATCTGCTGGTCCATAATCCCCAAAAAGTCTTCCAGCGCTTCCAGCACAACCACTTCGCTGCCCAGGCGATTCCACACACTGCCCAGCTCCAACCCAATAACACCGGCACCAATAACTCCCAGACGTTTCGGTACTTCGGTAAATTCCAGCGCGCCGCTGGAATCAACAATGCTCTCACCATCGCTTGCCGCCGAGGAGATATCGATGGGTAAAGATCCGGAAGCAATGATGACATGCTGTGCCTGCACGGTCTTTTGGCTGCCGTCTGCAGCAGTCACTTCTACTTTTCTACCCGCCAACAGTTTGCCATTGCCTTCGATAGCGGTAACGCCATTCGCTTTAAACAGCGCAGCGATGCCACCGGTCAATTGCTTAACGATTTTATCTTTGCGCGCCAGCATTGCCGGCACGTCGATTTCCACTTTGCCGGCGCTTATACCGTGTATTTTGAGGTTGTCGCGCGTATCAACAAAGGTCTGGGCGCTATCAAGCAAAGCCTTTGACGGAATACAACCGACATTCAGACACGTGCCACCCAACACTGACTTTGATTTTTGGTCTACCCATTTTTCAATACAGGCTGTTTTAAGGCCCAGTTGGGCGCAGCGAATAGCACCAACATAACCGGCAGGGCCGGAACCGATCACTACTACATCGTAAGCTTCGGACATAAAAACAACCTATCAACTAAATACGTTTTCGGACCTTGACTGCGGCCAGTAGGGTGCGCTGTGCGCACCGACGATTTGCAGAGCCGGCCGGCGCATGGCGCTCCCTGCATGCGCTCCGGTCAGCTTTAAATAACTACAGCTCCAGCAATATGCGCGCTGGATCTTCCAGCATGTCTTTAATCGCCACCAGAAACTGTACCGCATCCTTGCCGTCAATCAGGCGGTGATCATACGATAAAGCGAGATACATCATTGGCAGGATTTTTACCTCGCCGTTAACCGCCATAGGGCGCTGATCGATTTTATGCATCCCCAGAATCGCCGTTTGCGGCGGATTTAATATGGGAGTCGACAGCAGCGAGCCAAACACGCCACCATTAGTCACCGTGAAGGTGCCACCCGTCATCTCCTCAATGCTGAGCTTGCCATCCTGTGCCTTGCCACCAAGTTCACGAATTTGCTTCTCGATCTTTGCCAGGCTCATGCCATCGGCGTCGCGCAGCACGGGTACGACTAATCCACGTGGTGAAGACACCGCCACGCCGACGTCGAAATAGCCGTGGTAAACAATATCGTTGCCGTCAATCGAGGCATTCACAACCGGATAGCGCTTTAAGGCTTCGGTAGCAGCGCGCACAAAGAACGACATAAAGCCCAGCCGAATGCCGTCGTGTGTTTTTTGGAACTGGTCCTTATACTTGCTGCGCAGATCCATCACCGGCTGCATATTAACTTCGTTGAACGTCGTCAGCATCGCCGTTGTGTGCGATGCTTGCAGCAAGCGCTCCGCCACGCGCGCGCGCAGGCGGGTCATCGGAACGCGTTTCTCCACACGCTCACCCGGCATCACCAGATCAGGGTCTTCAGTGGGCTTCGCTGGCGCCGCTTTAACAGCGGCTTTCGATGCAGCGGATTGCTGCTGCTTGACCGCATTCTGCGCATCTTCCTTGGTGACGCGCCCGCCTTTGCCGGTACCCTGCACCTGCGCTGCGTCCAGACCTTGCTCTTCAATAATTTTGCGCGCAGCCGGGCTTAGAATCTGCTCTCCACTACCACCCTCCGCTGGTTCCGCATCGGCCTTGGCGGCAGGTGGGCTCTTATCCTCAGCAGCGATAACCTCGCCCGCCTCGAACCTGGCAAGCACTTCGTTGCTGAGAACAACGTCACCCTCGGCTTTAATTATCTCCTCGAGGCTACCGTCTGCCGGCGCATTGACTTCCAACACCACCTTGTCAGTCTCTATGTCGACAATCACTTCGTCACGTTGTACTGGCTCACCGACTTTTTTATACCAGGTCGCGACCGTTCCATCAGCGACTGATTCGGGGAATGCCGGTGCCTTAATTTCGATAGACATTATTTTTCCTTAAAAAAATTTGCTATTTATTAAATGCTACATCTTCGTGCCAACGCCGAGCAGCGCGGCATTGACAAGCTGTTTCTGTTCCTGCAGATGGCGCGACATATAACCCGCCGCCGGTGCGGCAGACGCTTCCCGCCCGGCAAACTCAAGGTTAAGTGTGCGTTTATGTTTATGCATAACGCGTCGCATGTGGTGCTGACTGGGATACCAGGCACCCTGGTTCATTGGCTCTTCCTGACACCAGACCAACTGCTGCAAATTGCTAAACGGCTGCAGCGTCGCCTCCAAAATATCTTCCGGGAAGGGGTACAGTTGCTCCAACCGCACCAAAGCCACGTGCTTTAGCTGTTGCTCATCGCGCGCGGCTGCCAGATCGTAATATACCTTGCCGCTACACAGCACCACACGAGTCACCTCGTTGGCTTCGATTGAAGAATTGGTCTCGCCTATCACATTCTGAAAATGCCCGTCAGCCAACTCTTCAAGGCTGGAAACTGCGCTCTTGTGACGTAATAGACTCTTGGGTGTCATCACAATTAATGGGCGACGCAGCGGCCGAATCGCCTGCCGTCGCAGCATATGGAAGATTTGGGCCGGGGTGGTTGGCATACAGACCTGAATATTATGCTCCGCACACATTTGCAGGAAGCGTTCCGGTCGCGCCGATGAGTGCTCCGGCCCCTGCCCTTCGTAGCCATGCGGCAACAACATGACCAGCCCGCAAAGACGCTGCCACTTATGTTCGCCGCTGGTGATAAACTGGTCGATCACCACCTGCGCGCCATTGGCAAAATCGCCGAACTGCGCCTCCCATATGACTAAACCCTGAGGGGTAGTCGTGGCATAGCCATACTCAAACGCCAGCACGGCCTCTTCCGACAGCAGTGAGTCATAAATTTCGTATTCAGGCTGCGCATCTCTCATATGCTGCAATGGTACGTAGCAGCCGCCATCCTTCTGATTATGTAGCACGGCGTGGCGATGTGAGAACGTGCCTCGGCCTACGTCCTGACCGGTGATGCGAATCTCATAATTTTCTTCTAACAGGCTGGCATAGGCGAGCATCTCGCCCATTCCCCAGTTAATAGGCAGCGTGCCAGCCGCCATCTTGCGCCGGTCTTCGATAATTTTTTGCACCTGACGCTGCAATACGAAGCCATCGGGAATTTCATTAATGCGCTGACCGAGCCGCTGCAGCGTTTTCAACTCTATTGTGGTGTCACCTTCGACAGTCCACTCGTGGCCGAGATAAGGCCGCCAATCGACGAACAGTTCGGTATTGGGTTCCTGCACTAGGCTTTTAACAACATGCTCACCGTTGTCCAGCGCCTGTCGATAGTCATCTGCCATTTTCTGAGCACAGGCACTATCGATCACCCCCTCCTGCTCGAGCTTTTTCGCATACAGTTCACGCGTGGTCGCATGCTTGCGTATTTTCTGATACATCAGCGGCTGCGTGGCGGCGGGCTCATCGGCCTCGTTGTGGCCGCGACGGCGATAGCATATCAAGTCAATCACCACGTCTTTGTCGAACTGCTGACGAAAATCCATCGCCATGCGGGTGACGAAAAGAACCGCCTCAGGATCATCTCCGTTTACATGAAAAATCGGCGCCTGCACCATTTTTGCCACATCGGTACAGTATTCCGTTGAGCGCGAATCTTCCTGAAGGCTGGTAGTAAAGCCTATCTGATTGTTGATCACGATATGGATTGTGCCGCCGGTGGTATAGGCACGCGTTTGCGACATTTGCAGGGTTTCCATAATCACACCCTGGCCGGCAAACGCTGCGTCGCCGTGCAGTATGATCGGAATCACATGATCGCGCGTAATGTTATTGCGCCTGTCCTGGCGGGCGCGCACCGAACCCTCGACCACCGGGCTCACAATCGCAAGGTGTGAAGGGTTAAACGCCAGCGCCAAATGCACCTCGCCGGTTTCAGTCATTACGTTGGAAGAGAAACCCTGGTGATACTTCACGTCGCCGGAGGATTCTACCAGCGCTTTGCCTTCGAACTCTTCGAACAATTCCACCGGGTTTTTACCGAGGATGTTAACCAGCACGTTCAAGCGCCCGCGGTGCGCCATGCCGATGACAATCTCTTTCGCATCGTACGTGCCGGCGCGTTGAATCAGCTCGTCCATCATTGGAATGAGGCTTTCGCCGCCTTCCAGCCCGAATCGTTTGGTGCCAGGAAATTTGGAGCCCAGATATTTTTCCAGCCCTTCGGCGGCGGTTAAACGCTCTAACAGGTGTTCTTTGTCTGAGACAGTGTAATCCGGCGCAGAGCGCACGCGGTCCATTCGTTTTTGAATCCAGTGCCGCTCATCGGTGGCGACAATGTGCATAAACTCCGCGCCCACTGTGTTGCAGTAGGTTTGTTCAACTGCGTCCAGAATTTCACGCAGCGTCGCTTCGTCTTTGCCGATGTACAGGCTACCGGTTTGAAACACGGTATCGAGATCGGCCGTTGATAACTGATGGTAATTGAGATCCAGATCAGGTACTGACTCTCGCTGCCACAAACCCAGCGGGTCAAGATTGGCGCGCTGATGACCGCGCTGGCGGTAGGCGCTGATCAGCTGCACCACACGCACCTGCTTGCGCTCATAGTCGGTGCTGAGCGAGTGTTCGCTGGATTCCGGCTTAACGCCGCGCGAGCGTTGTTTGGCCAGCAGCTCGAAGTACTCACGCACGGTAGAGTGCGGTACATCGTGTTCGGAGCCGTTGACGCGCGGCAAACGTTCGAAGTAGCTGCGCCACTCAACCGGCACGGAATTGGGGTCCATCAGGTAGGCTTCGTACAGCTGCTCGACATACACGGCGTTGCCGCCGGAGATATGCGAACTGCGCCACCTGTCTTGCATCGAGCCTTCGGGCATTTACTCCACCTTATATTTAAAGACTAGCGGATGGTATCTGGATGAACCTGTAACTTCCGGGCTATTCTAACAAGTAGGGTGCGCCGTGCGCACCCTACTAAAGTCGATAGCCTGCAAAGTAAATGTTTACGTCGCTCGCTGCAGTAGCATATTGCGAATATGACCGATTGCGCGCGTTGGGTTCAAGCCCTTCGGACACACCGCTACGCAGTTTTGGATGCTGTGGCAGCGAAACACGCTGAAGGGGTCGTCCAACTCGGCCAACCGCTCTTCTGTTGCCGTATCACGCGTGTCAGCCAAAAACCGATACGCTTGCAGCAGCCCAGCCGGGCCAATAAAGCGGTCCGGATTCCACCAGAATGAAGGGCAACTGGTAGAACAGCAGGCGCACAAAATACACTCGTACAAGCCGTCGAGCTTATCCCGGTCTTCCGGTGATTGATAACGCTCGATAGCCGGCGGTGCGGTGTCATTGAGGAGGTACGGTTTAATTTTTTCGTATTGCTGATAAAACATGCTCAGATCAACAACCAGGTCGCGTACTACCGGCAAACCCGGCAACGGCCGCACAACCAATTTGTTGTTTTTCACGGTTTCAGACAGCGGTGTAATGCACGCCAAACCATTCTTGCCATTCATGTTAACGCCGTCTGACCCGCAAACCCCCTCGCGGCATGAACGCCGGTAGGTAATAGTAGGGTCAAGCGCTTTAAGCTGTTCCAGCACGTCGAGCACCATGACGTCTTTACCACCGGTATCGATTTCAAGGTCTTGCATTGTGGGTTCCTGATCAGTATCAGGATTGTAACGATAAAGGCTAACTTGCAACATTAGTGAGCACCATCAATAGTAAGTACAATCAACATCAATAAGTACGAATAGTCGGCTCGAACGGTTCTACCTTATGAGGCTGCATATTAACCGAACGTTTTCCAACGCGCTTATCCTCGGGATAGTACATTGAATGACATAACCAGTTTTCGTCGTCACGCTCCTGAAAGTCGTCGCGGGCATGCGCCCCACGGCTTTCTTTGCGCTCTTCGGCCACCACGGCGGTTGCCTCGGCAACTTCCAGCAGGTTTTGCAGCTCCAGCGCCTCGATGCGCGCCGTATTGAAGCTCGCGCTTTTATCGGGCATGTGAGCGTTTTCAATGCGTGGTCGCAACTCCGCCAACTTTTTGATGCCCTCTTGCATGAACTCGCCTTTACGAAATACGCCGAAATAATTCTGCATAATACCCTGCAGTTCAGTGCGCAGCGCGGCAACCCCTTCCCCGCCCGAACTTTCGTTAACTTTGTTCAGCCGGCCCATCGATTGCTCAAGGTCTGACTCGCTGGCATCGCGCAGATCTATACCTTCACGCAATGCGTTTTGGATATACAGGCCGCAGGCGCGACCGAATACCACCAGATCAAGCAGGGAGTTACCGCCCAATCGGTTCGCACCGTGTACCGATACACAGGCAATTTCACCGCAAGCGAACAGGCCTTCGACGATTTCGTCCTCACCGGCAGCGTTAGTGGTCAGCGCCTGACCATGCACGTTAGTTGGAATACCACCCATCATGTAGTGACAGGTTGGCACCACCGGAATCGGTTCCTTGATCGGGTCGGCATGGGCGAAAGTACGCGACAATTCGAGAATACCCGGCAGCCGTGTATTCAGCACTTCTTCACCAAGATGATCTAACTTAAGAAATACGTGATCGGCATTCGGGCCGCAGCCGCGACCCTCTAGAATCTCCAGCACCATTGAGCGTGCTACCACGTCGCGGCCGGCAAGATCCTTGGCGTTGGGCGCATAGCGCTCCATAAAGCGTTCGCCATCTTTATTGATCAGATAACCGCCCTCGCCGCGACAACCTTCTGTCACCAGCGTGCCGGCACCATAAATACCTGTGGGGTGAAACTGCCACATTTCGATATCCTGCACCGGAAGGCCAGCCCGCAGCGCCATGCCAACGCCGTCGCCGGTGTTGATATGCGCGTTAGTGGTGGACGCGTATATACGGCCCGCCCCTCCGGTAGCAAATACCGTCGCTTTGGACTTGATAAACACCGTTTCGCCCGTTTCCATGCAAATCGCCGTCACGCCGACCACTGCGCCGTCCTGATTTTTTACCAGGTCAACGGCGTACCACTCATTGAAAAATACCGTATTGTTTTTGATATTGCCCTGGTAAAGCGTGTGCAGCAAAGCGTGACCGGTACGGTCGGCGGCAGCACAGGTGCGCGCTGCCTGGCCGCCTTTACCGAAGGCTTTCGACTGACCGCCGAATGGGCGTTGGTAGATACGCCCCTCTTCGGTGCGCGAGAACGGCAGCCCCATGTGCTCAAGTTCAAACACAGCTTCGGGACCGACGCTGCACATATATTCAATCGCGTCCTGATCACCGATGTAGTCGGAACCCTTGACTGTGTCGTACATATGCCAGCGCCAGTCATCATCCGGGTCCATGCTGCCAATCGCGCAGGTGATTCCGCCCTGCGCCGATACGGTGTGCGAGCGCGTAGGAAATACTTTGGAAATAACCGCTGTATTAAAACCCGACTGTGACAGCTGTAGCGCAGCGCGCATGCCGGCGCCGCCTCCGCCTACAATAACGCCGTCAAAAGAGATGGTACGCAATGCCGCCATAGATCAAAATCCCCAAAGAATCTGGATGCCCCAGACAAAGTATATAAAGGTGACAAGTGCACACGCCAACTGCACGGCGAGGCGTATAGCAGTTGCCTTAGCCCCCATCAGGCGCGTTGTAAGATAGTCTGTTGTGACGCTCCAGAGACCAATCCAGGCGTGCGCACAAAGCGACAAAAGCGCTAACAAGCTGAAAACCTTAACGGCGCCGTTGGCGAAAAAGGCCTGCCAGTCCTGAAAAGTCAGACTGGGATGCAGCCATAAAAAACCAAAGATAAACAGCGTATACGCCAGCAGTACAACGGCACTCGCACGCTGGACCAGCCAGTCGGATACGCCGCTACGACCGAAACTCGTGATTGAAGTTACCATATCCACACTCCTGCTAGTAACGCCAGAATAATCGAACAAACCAGCGTAAATTGAGCGCCGAGCACGCCGCCTTCCAGATCTTCGCCAATGCCCATATCCATAATTAGATGCCGAACGCCGGCGACTGAATGATAAATAAGCGCGGCAAGCACTAACCAGATGGCAAGCTTGGCCACCACCGAGGACAGGCTCTCTTGCAGCTCAGCGTAGCTCTGCGCCGATTGCAAACTGTTTGCCAGCAACCACAGCAACAGGCCGGTGCCAGCGAATAAAAACACACCGGAAACGCGGTGCAGGATAGATACATAGGAGGTAATCGGCAGCTTGAACGTGCCAATGTCAAGATTGACGGGTCTTTCTTTACTCACGTTACTCACGGCAGGACTCTGGTTCAAGGCGCACCAATAAAGAGCGCGGTTAATTGAATTCGAAAGTTGCTGGACGTTGTAGAGCAGACAATAACAGACCGACGTTTTGCCTATAGCCCCTGACCGGCAGCGCGCGAATTATAGGCATAAGATTTTGTAAATACAAATAGACGAAAGTCGAATATAAACTGCGCATCTCAGCACTTAGCTTAAGAACAAATTGACAAAACGCCGCATCACCTTATGATGAATGGCTCAAAACTACTAGCAAATTGAATATTTTTTATACAGGAGCGTTGCATGACCGATGCCAAAGCGAGTCTCAAGCTGGAAAGCCGAGACGCGATAGAATTACCCGTTTACTCGGGCACCCTCGGACCAGATTGTATTGACGTCAGCGCGCTAAGTGGCCAGGGTCTTTTCACCTACGATTCCGGTTTTGCCTCCACTGCCTCGTGTGAGTCGAAAATCACCTTTATCGACGGTGACAAAGGAGTGCTGCTCCACCGTGGCTACCCTATCGAAGAGCTAGCGGAAAAGTCAGACTATCTCGAAACGTGTTATTTGTTGTTATACGGCGAATTGCCAAGCGCCGCACAGAAAGAGCAATTTGTAGGCACCGTGACTCGCCATACCATGGTGCACGAACAGCTGAGAGTTTTTTACCAGGGTTTTCGCCGTGACGCTCACCCAATGGCGGTGATGTGCGGTGTGGTTGGTGCGCTGTCGGCTTTCTACCATGACGCGCTCGATATTACCGACGAGTCGCATCGCGAAATTGCAGCCTTCCGCCTGATCGCGAAGATACCGACCATAGCCGCCATGTGCTACAAGTTTTCGATCGGCCAGCCGTTTGTCTACCCTGACAACAACCTGGGATACGCGGAAAACTTTTTACACATGATGTTCGGCGTACCCTGCGAAGACAGCGCTATAGATCCGGTAATAGCCAAAGCAATGGACCGCATATTCTTGCTACACGCCGACCATGAGCAGAATGCTTCCACCTCTGCCGTGCGTCTGACCGGCTCTTCCGGGGCTAACCCCTTCGCCTGTATCGCTGCCGGAATCGCCGCATTGTGGGGGCCAGCACACGGCGGAGCCAACGAAGCCGTATTGGCGATGTTGGAAGAAATTGGCGAAGAAGAAAATATCGATCACTTTATCAAGCGCGCCAAAGATAAAGACGATCCATTTCGTTTGATGGGATTCGGCCATCGTGTTTATAAAAACTTTGACCCGCGTGCAACTGTCATGCGCGAAAGTTGTGACGAAGTGCTGAGCGTACTCGGCATCGAGAACGACCGCTTTTTCCGTATCGCTCGCCGGTTGGAAAAAATTGCCCTCGAAGACGAGTACTTCGTTGACAAGAAACTTTACCCGAATGTAGATTTTTATTCAGGAATTATCCTGAAAGCACTGGGTATACCCACCAACATGTTCACCGTTATTTTTGCCACCGGCCGCACCGTCGGCTGGATAGCCCACTGGCACGAAATGATCAGCGGCGAATATCGGATTGGTCGGCCGAGGCAGTTGTATACCGGTTACCAGCAGCGTGAATATGTAGCTATCGATAAGCGTTAGTCATTACATGCGCGAAGTGCACCCTACGTAACGTTTTAGCATAAACCCGTAGGGTGCGCCGTGCGCACCTTGTACATGGCCCCAGACCTTTTGGTGCGCATAGCGCACCCTACTACATACTATTTTTTGAAACCTGACTGCACCTGCTCGGCGCGCACCGCCGACGACTCGGGAGAGGTGTACAGCGCCAGCGTAAAGCCGTGCTCCCAGCGATAGCACTTATTAATATCCCTCCTCTCAATGCCGTTAAGCGCTTCCTTTGCCAGGCGCACGCCAGTCGGACCGTTAGCGGCTATTTTGGCGGCCACTGCGCGCGCTGCCGGCAGTAGCTGATCTGCTGACAACACCGCCTGCAGCGAGCCATGCTCGGCAACCTCTTGCGCGGGTAGTAACCGGCATAGGCGTGACTCCTGAAACAACGTTGGAACATAGACTAGCTCGCCAGCATGGTAAACTAGCAAGCGTGCATTTTACTATGACAAAACTCTCATGAAACACGAACTACGCGGCGTCGCGTTAGCTGCTATTTTGTGTCTGCTGCAGGGGTGCGACCAACCGGCGCAGCTGCAGCAACCGGCGCGCGAGCCGACTGAGACACAAGAGACATTGAGCGCAGCGGACGCAAAATATGTGGGCAGCGAGCGCTGCAAAGACTGCCACACCGAGGCATACCAACAATGGCACAATTCGCACCACGATCTCGCCATGCAGACGGCAACGAATGCTACGATGCTCGGTAATTTCGACGATACAGAGTTCAACCACAATGGTGTAACCAGCCGTTTCTTTAAACGCGATGACCAGTTTTTCGTGCGCACCAATAACGCCGCTGGTGACCAGCAGGATTTTAAAATCAGCTACACCTTCGGTGCGCAGCCCCTGCAGCAATATCTGATTGACTTTGCGGATGGCAGAAAACAGGCGCTAAGTATCGCCTGGGATACTCGCCCCAAACAGCAAGGCGGACAACGCTGGTTTCACGTCTACGGCGAAGACAACATAGAATCCAGCGACCCGCTGCACTGGACTCGGCTCAATCAAAACTGGAACTATCAATGCGCTGACTGCCACTCCACCGCAGTAGAAAAAAACTACGATGCCGCGACCGGCGAATACGCGACGCAGTGGGCAGAGTTAACCGTCGGCTGCGAGGGTTGTCACGGTCCGGCTGCACAGCATGTGCAGTGGGCACTCGCTGACAAGCCCGACGCCGACGCAGTACACAAAGGTTTCGCTGCCGACCTTAGCGATGGCAGTCAGCAAATCGATGGCTGTGCGCACTGCCATGCCAGGCGCAGCGTGATAGCCGAGGGCTTCACACCCGACAAACCCCTGCTTGATCACTATCAACCGGCTCTGCTCGACGCCGGCTTGTATCATGCAGATGGCCAGATATTAGACGAAGTCTATGTCTACGGATCATTTTTACAAAGTAAAATGTATGCCAATGGCGTCGCCTGCAGCGACTGCCATAACCCGCACAGTGCCGAGCTAAAAGCCAGTGGCAATGCCATATGTACGCAGTGCCACCAGCCAGGTCCACCGCCAAAATTTTCCAGCTTACAAAAAAAATTATACGACACCAGCGCCCATCATTTTCACGAGCAGGACTCTCCGGGCGCGCAATGTGTCGCCTGCCACATGCCGGCCAAAACCTACATGCAGGTAGACGAGCGCCACGATCACAGCTTTCGTTTACCGCGCCCCGATCTAAGCGCGAAACTGGGTACGCCTAATACCTGTAACGCCTGCCATAGCGACAAATCAGCTAACTGGGCTGCAGCGCAAATTGAGCAGCGTTTCGGCAAGCAAAGACCCGCAAATTTTGCTGCTACATTCGCCGCTGCGCGGGCCGGCACAACAGACGTCAGCGCTGACCTGCTGCAGCTTGCGACTGCCAGTGCGCAGCCCGGCATTGTTCGCGCTACCGCTTTTTCGTTAGCACAGATCGGCTCGCCAACGGCACTGCAACAGTTGGCGGCCGGCCTGCAAGACAGCGACCCGCTGGTGCGTATCGGTGCGCTGCGTGCGGCTGAGAGTTTGACTATTAACCCGCGCTGGCAAATGCTGGCACCGCTGTTAGACGATCCGCTGCGGGCAGTGCGCGGTGAGGCGGCGCATCTCGTGACAGCGGTGTTGAATCAACAAATTGAACCTGAAAAACGCGCGAGTCTGCAGGCAGCGGTCGATGAATACATTGCCGCACAGATGCTGAACGCCGACCGACCCGAAGCGCAGACCAATCTTGGTCTCATTTACGCGCAAACCAATCAGCTTAATAAGGTAGAACCGGCCTATCGTCGTGCCGTTGAACTCGACCCGAGCTGGGTGCCTGCTTACATTAATCTGGCCGATTTTATGCGCGCTCAAAACCGTGACAGCGAAGGCGAGCCATTGTTGAAAAAAGCGCTGCATATGCAGCCAAACAACGCCGAAATACGGCAGGCCTACGGTTTATGGCTAACGCGGCAGGGCAAAAAAGAAGCGGCGTTGCGAAACCTGCACGCTGCCGCAAAGCTGGCACCGCAGAATAGCCGGTACGCCTACATATACGCCATTGGAATCAATTCAATGGGTACACCGGCGGCGGCCATCAGTGCCATGCAGGACGCCAATGCCAGGTTTCCAGACAATCTCGACATTCTTTACGCGCTGAGCACTATGCATCGTGATCAGGGTGACACACATAAAGCCGTTGCGTACGCACAGCAACTGACCACCATGCGACCACGGGAGCCGGCGTTTCAGCAATTGTTGCAGTCTCTACAACAGTAAAAAACTTACGCGCATCGCCCGTGGTCCAGGGAACGGTCACGCAACAACGATCAAGTTATTTGGTTCCCATTCCTAATGCTGCATAAAGGTATCCTTGATAACTTTCTTGGCGCGGTCAGATTAAACAAAAAGCCCTCGTCATCTATGTAGCCTATATCGCCCGATGAAAACCAGCCGTCTTTAAAGTCTGCTGCATTGGCATCCGGTCTGTTCCAATACTCGGTGATCATGGTTGTACCATTTTGATGAAAGTTTTTGATACTGGTTCAATGTTAATAGACCGGTGATTTGTAAACAGCTGTTCCCAGCAACCCAAAGTACGAGGTTTAGCGAGAGGGCGAATACCAGATGGCCGAGCTTACGGCTCTTTCCTGTAACGTACTCGGTGAGGGTGCCGGCAGGCCCAACATGGTTGCATCGAAAGTGGTCCAGCGCGGCGTGGGAATTTCAATTACGCGCGCGTAGTAGAAGGCCGCAACGGTCGGATCAAAATCCGGGTCGCGCCACACGCTGGCGAGCCGGCCGGCGCCAATAGCATTGGCATAGGTTGCATTGCGCACGTAAACAATGTTGCCAACCGTGGGCAGCTTGCCGGTTTTTAGGTCGGGTGTGCGCTCACCGGACGCCGCCACGTCGTAAATCTTTTCATGGCTTTGGCCGCTGTCATCCACCCAACCCTTGATAATCTGCACCCGGTCTAGATTAGCCCCCTGCGGGTCTTTTTCTGCCCATAGCGCAAACGTCGGCGCAGCGGCACTGCCTCTGGCCGGCAACTCGCCGCCCATTGGCACACCGCTGGCGTATGCCTGCTGTATCGAGCCTGCTTGCGACAGTAACGCTGCGCTATAACGCCAGCCACCAAAGAAACGCAGCCTGATTCGCGGTCCCGATGTGGCGTAAGTTTCCTTGCGCCGCAGCGCATCGAATAACGAAGCGCGCGTGTTTTGTTCGGCCCAGATGGCAGCGAGGCCGGCGGCGCTGCCCATACCTGCGTGGGTTTTGCTGTCTGGCAACAGCGTGGCCGTGTTCATGCGCAATGCTGCGCTGCCGTCAAGCATTGGCAGCGTGCCATGGTAATTATCCTCTTCTACCGGTGAGCTGGCATTGTGCCCACCGCTGCTGCCGATAACACCAAATTTATTCGGATTAACCGCCCCGTTGTGCGCAAACTCTAACCCCGTACGCAGCGCACCACGCAGGTAGCTGCCCTTGAGTATGGCGCTGTCACTCTCTTTCTCCGCCACCAGTTGATAGTTTTCGAAGCGCGCGAACTCGTCCTGCGGAGAGAGTAGCGGATGCGTTTCTGCCGTGCCTTTGACTTGCATTATCTCGCTAATGGGCTCAAAGCGCTCGCGCAGCGCCTGCTGCTTAGCGGTCAACGGTTTGCCGGCAGCGTTAAGCTGCTCCCACATTCGGCCATTGCTAAGGTTACTGTTGTGCGGAATCGCCAGCGCCTGCATACCGCGCTTGTGCTGTTTGGCTAACTCACGCCATAAATCTTCCGGCTTGTTTGACTGCAGCGAGCTGTACGGCAGGCCTGGCACGCGCTGGCCACGATAGATGATATTGCGATGCAGGTTGTCGCCGTTCGGCGTGGCGCTCCACTCGTAGCCTATGAAAGTGGTAAAAACACCGGGCAGGTAGTGTTGCTGCGCGGCGTCTATGGTTTTCTGCCAGGCGTTGCGCATAATTGACTCGGCATTTGCATCGTACTCAATATCATCCTGATCCATGCCGTTCACGGTTTGCAGCCAGGTTTTGGTAATAGCGAAGCGACTGCCGTTAATTAGCACATCGCGTAGCGAGCGGCGCGACAACGGCAGGTCGGGCTGCATTGCACGCAATATACCCAACTGTTCAGCGTGGTCGGTCACTGCTGCAAAATCCAACGGCCGCTGCAACCGAATGGGATACCCTGCCGCATGTTCTATGCTGCCACCCTGCGCGTAGGTAAAGGCGTCGTCAGGCAGCGCGCGTACGCCCATCGTGTAGGCGTCGTTGGAATAACTGGTGTGAATATGCAGATCACCGAAGAAAACGTTTTTGTCAGGGTTGGCCGCGACAGCTCGTTTTGCAGGCGGCGGCTGCGCGCTGCTGGCCTTGTAGCGCGGATAAAGACTCGGATCCTCTACCCTGGCGCAGCTGACCAGCAAAATCGGTACTAACGCTGCTAGAATGTTCTGTGGTGTAAGCATGACCCATCACGTGTTACGGGAAACGACTGCGCAAGCGCCTATTCAGGCGCGGCATTTTGACCAAACCGACAGGATCATACAAGCAAAAGGGACACGAGTCTCGACCGCCAAAAATTCCGGTGGCCGCAGACTCAATACAGACGCTTTTTGTACAGCAGGTCGCCGTATAAACTTGACAGGATGACCGGGAAGCAACACGCTTGACCGATTTTCGACAACGTCAACACAGCTATTTATGCAAGGAACCACATCATGATCGTTAGTAACATCGAGATAATTCCAGGTAGAACGGTGAGCAAGCACCTCGGTATGGTGCAGGGCAATACGGTGCGCGCAAAACATGCGGGCAAGGATATTATGGCCGGCTTTAAAAACATTTTCGGCGGTGAACTGAAAAGCTACACCGAGCTGCTGCAGGAGGCACGCGAAGAGGCCGTGGCGCGTATGCTGGAACAGGCTAAGGCGATTGGCGCGAATGCTGTGTTAAACGTGCGCTTCTCTACTTCCTCAATCGCCGCCGGTGCCGCCGAGCTGTTCGCCTATGGCACGGCGGTTATACTGGCAGACGAAGCATAATGTATTACCAGCTGATACTTTTCATTGCACTGGTAAGCGTCGGCTTCGTGTTCGGCCGTCACGCTGAGCAGAAACACTTCAAGTCCATTCTGCAGCGCGAACAAAGCTACGCTGCTTTGCTGACTTTCAGCATGCGCTTCCCACCCCCCGAGCTGGAAATTCGCGACTCTGCACTGGTGGCCGGTAACGTGGTTATCTCCGTTGACTATTTCAAACGCATCGCCGCTGGCCTGCGCAGTTTTTTTGGCGGTCGCGTTGCCGTTTACGAATCGCTAATCGAGCGCGCCCGCCGCGAGGCAATATTACGCATGAAAGAAGCAGCCATGGCCCAGGGCGCCAGCATGATTATTAACGTAAAGCTTGAAACAGCTTCCATCAGCAAAGGCGCTGAGGGCCAGGTCGGCGCCGTGGAGGTGTATGCCTACGGCACCGCGCTGGTAACGCCGGATACGCCAGCGTTTACGGAGGTGGTACTAAACCAGTGATTTACGAAAATAGGCAGGTGCCGGAGGGCATCAATGTCAGCCATGAGCATCCGTTAAAAGAGTTTTTTGCGCTACTGGCCGGCCTGATTGTTATTATCGTTACGGTGGTTCTGGTGCTGGCTATGCTGGCAAATTATCTCGCTCCATTGATTCCCTTCAGCATGGAGCAAAAACTCCTCAGTCAGATGGATGCTAAATGGCAGCAAGAAAAAGTTAGTGGAGTTGACCTGCAGCGACAACAATATTTACAAACGCTGGGAGCCGAATTAGCCAGCGCAATGGATATGCCAGACGACATACAGCTCAATATCCATTACAGCAAGGGCAAAACGGTTAATGCCTATGCCACCCTCGGCGGCAACATCGTGCTGTATCACGGCATGCTGCGTAAGCTGCCCCATGAGAATGCCGTAGCGATGGTGCTGGCCCACGAAATCGCCCACGTTAAACTGCGCCACCCTATTGTCGCCGCCGGCCGCGGCATTACCGTGATGCTGGCGCTGGCAAGCATGACCGGCCTGGGCGACAACGGCATGATCGCCGGTTTGATTAATCAAATTGGTATCACCTCGACGCTTGGTTTTAGCCGTCGCCAGGAAAGCGATGCCGACGCAGACGCGCTGCTCGCCCTACAAAAGCACTATGGCCACGTAGCCGGGGCAGAAATGTTGTTTGAGGTGTTGCAAGAGCAGGCGACAGTGAAATCGCCAGACTTTCTAAATACTCACCCCGGCAGCGCGCAGCGAATACAGCGCATCAAGGATTTTTCCAGTGCGCACCCTGGTGACGGAAAAGTCACGGCCTTGCCGCAATACTTGCGCTTTGAAAAGTAAGCTCTGCGCTAACCTGACAGCCGAAACCGGGTTAAAACAAATCGGCGGAGTACGATGCCGTCTCAATGGCGTCAGCCAACTGAGTGGCATCGAATGGCTTTTCAAGAAATCCCGCCGCGCCAATTTCTTTGGCGCGTTCTTTTAGTCCCGGCTGCGTGCTTGCGGTGATGAAAATGATCGGCGTTGCCGCAGTTTGAATTAGCGTTTGCAGTCGCCCCGCAACAACGAAACCGTCACCACCCGGTAGATTAATGTCGACGAGAATAACGTCCGGATTTGCTTTTCGGGCCTCAGCGACGGCACAGATTGCATCGGCTGCAGTTGCTACGTTGTAGCCCATCGCTTTGAGGCGCATGCCCATCGCCAGGGTAAGTTTTTTATCATCTTCAACTAGCAACACAGTTTTCATACGACATTCTCTATTGGTTTCAAGTATGGTTGTTTGGCATTAATGCGAGCGGCTCGCCACTTGAGGGTAAAGCTGCTGGCTTGTTACTGATGCTTTACAGTTAAACGCTAAATGGTAGCCAATTGAAAAAGCATAGCTGATGACGTGCACAAAGCGAGTTTCACTGGTAAACACGTCGCTATTGCACCGAGCCGCGCGCTTTAATCAAGCGGCCCGGACTGCACATTCTTCTGCAATGCATTGCTCGTAAAACGTTGCTGGACCACGTGCCTGCAACCTTTAGAATAATAGCGTGCTGTTGGTCACAGTTCAGGATTTGACAAAATACGGGTGAGCGATGCAGGCAGTTCGCAGCTGAATCGGGCGAAGGCGGGCGTTAGAAAATAATCGTAACCCCCACCGAAGGAATCAACGGCAACCCCTCCCTCTCTTCCAGTTCATATTCAGCGCTGTCAGGGTTGGGCTCGTAATCCTCTGCTCCACCGTTGCGGCGAGCATAGGCGTTGATAACATCAAAATAGTAGTTACCTTCAAAGCGGCTGAATTGAAACGACCGCTTGGCGCTCAGGTCGAGCCGATGGTAAGCACTGGCCCGCTCGCTGTTAAGCTTGCCGTATACCGGTAAGTAGCGGCCGGGGTATCTCGTATTCTCGCGGTTATCGACAATTGGCGTGTACGGCATGCCGCTACGGTAAGTCCAGCGCAGCCCTAAATCCCACTTGCCTAACTGATAGTTGAATACTAAATTGGCAACAATGGGCGTATCGTAATTGGCGCTAAACGTCTGGCCGGTCAGGTCATTGGTACGACGCGTCTTGGCGTAGCTCAATGTAAACCAGCCATACCAACGGTCAGACTGCGCTTTTTGCAGCATCAACTCCGCCCCGTAAGCTTCGCCGGTCGCGGCGTTAATATAGTTGCGATCGTCCTCCACGTTAACGACGAGATTTTCCAGGTCTTTGTAATACAGGTCGAGGTCGATCGACCAACCGTCGCCAAATTGACCTTTGGTGCCGACCACATAGTGAGTGGCTTGCGGCGAGTCTAACTGCGGATTGCCGAATACAGGGACGATCTCATCGACTAAGGGCAGTTGATGATATTCTCCCCACGAAGCGTTCAACTGCCAGCTATTGGTCAGCCGCCATTCGGCTGCAATGCGCGGTTCGGCAAAGCGTTCTTGCAGATAATCATCGCGCGAAAATTGCATGCCCGCCGTGACCAACAGGCTGGACGTCATCTGCCAGACATCTTCGATGAAAACGCTGGTGGTCGCTATCTCTTGCTGGTCTTCTTCCTGTATTAACTCTCCTCTGTCAGGATCGCAGGCGGGATCGAAATCGGTACAGCTTTGATCGCGCAGCCTCGCTGAATAATCGAACGCTTGCTGCTGGTACTCAGCGCCGACCGACACGCGATGAGCATTACTTAACTGCCTGCTGTAATGACTTTTGGCGGTCCAGCTGATGGCATTGCTATCCAGAAACTCTGTACCGTCGCCAAGGCGGTCACGACGCTCTTCATCAAGCCTGCCTATACCCGACTTTAATTCGTTGCGCTCGTCGCTGTAGTCCCAGCGCAGCCCTACGCTGTTAAATTTGGTGTCTATCGACGCGCGGCCGTTAAGGATCGGATCTACCAATGCCGCATCGGAGCTGCTGCCGAAGGTCACGGCGGCCCTGTCGCTGGCACCTATCGCCAACAGCGAAACGCGGTTGCTGTCATTCGGTGTCCAGCTGTATTTCGCCTGGTAGTCACTGGCGCGCGGCCAATTATTGACCGCGATATCCTCTTCCTCTTCAAGGTCTTTGTCGCCCTCTGTGGCCTCTAATATGATATGCACCAGACTTTCGCGCGCCGATATATAGAACGCCTGATTGTCTGTCACTTGCCCTTCGAGCATTACGCCAGCGCGCAAAAAGCTGGCGTCGATAGTGGTTGTAAGTTCTTGCTGGCGCGGTTCACGCAGGCTTACGTCGAACACCGCACCGGTGGCCTGACCATAGCGCGCGCCGAAGCCGGCGGCTTTGAGGCCGAAATCGCGCAGCAGATGCTCGTTAAATATACTGTTACCGAAGTCGTGGAAGATGTAGCTGGCTGGCAAAAAATCGATTACAAAGGTATTGTCATCGGGACCCGAGCCGCGCACCGCCGGCTGGCCAGCACCGTCTTCGGCTTCAACCACGCCCGGCAGGGAAAATACAGCCCGTAGTGGATCACCCAGCGTGCCCGGTACTTTCAACAGCTTTTCGGTCAGTAGCGATGGCGCGGTTGGGTCCTGATCTTTTTGACCATCGACGATGACTTCCTCTATATCATTTGAACCGTCAGCAGCGGCGCTGGCCGGAAGTGCGCTCGGCAGAAGCACACATGCCGCGCCTATGATTTTGATAACAGGGCCCGGATACAGGCGCACGTTGGTGGTATTCATGGCATCGATCCGCTGATAGGCTAAAGTGGCACAATCTTAGAGGTTTACGGTCGAGGTTTCACGGCAGTTTGGTATCGGTTTGTCACGTTATGTAATCGCATTGTCGTTGAGGTCGTCAGCACATTAAACGTTAAAGACAGAACTGTTTACAAAAACGACGGAGTCACAATGTTAAAACAGCTATTCCTTAGTGCACTGCTACTGTTAAGCGTTGCAGCCTGCACACCGACCGACAAACCCGGCACAGCCGCCGACGCTGCGACAACTACAGCCGAGTCAGCCAAAGCCAATGCAATGTATGATCGTTTTTTCGAAGAGTGGCTGGCCCGCAGCCCGATGACACAAGCGTATTTAGGCCGCAAGACCAACATGGACAAGTGGGACAATCTGACCGAAGAATACGCAGAGGAAACGCTGGCGCTACAGCAAGCCCAGCTCAAAGAACTACAAACACTGCAGCCTGACAAGCTCGACGCCGGCAGTGCGCTTAGCTACACATTAATGCAACAGTTTCTGCAAGACGAAATTGACGACTATCAATGGCGCCTGTACGAATATCCTGTTAACCAGATGCGCGGCACACACGCCGAGTTGCCGGCACTGCTGATTAATCAACATCGAATAGATAATGTGGATGATGCTAAAGCTTACGTGACACGCTTGAATAAAGTGCCCGAATTTTTTGACCAACTGATTGCCAGCGTAGAGCGGGGCAACAAAGCCGGCATTGTGCCACCCAGGTTTGTGTTTGCGCATGTGATTCGTGACAGCCAGAACATCATCAAAGGTGCGCCGTTTGATAATGGACCCGACAACACCTTGCTGGCAGATTTCAAACGCAAGCTCGAGACAGTAAACGAAAAAGGCGATGCGCTCAGCAGCGGGCAACGCAAGCAGTTGCTCGCCAGTGCCAACGATGCCTTGCGTAATTCGGTCAAACCCGCCTATGAAAAACTGATCGCGCATATGAGCGAGCTGGAAAAAACTGCTACAACCGATGACGGCGCATGGAAATTTCCCGACGGCGAGGATTTTTATACCATCGCGCTACAGCGCACAACAACGACAGACATGACAGCTGACGAAATTCATGAACTCGGCCTGAGCGAAGTTATGCGCATTCACAACGAGATGCGCAAAATCAAGCAGGAGGTCGGTTTCGATGGTGACCTGCAGGCTTTTATGCAGTTCATGCGCGAAGACAAGCAGTTTATCTATGCTGCGAACGAGGCTGGCCGGCAGCGCTATCTGCGCGAGGCAACGGCGCTGATTGATAATATGAAATCGCGCCTCGATGAGTTGTTTATTAGCAAGCCGAAGGCCGCGCTGCGCGTGAAAGCAGTCGAGCCTTTTCGCGAAAAATCGGCCGGCAAGGCGTTCTATCAGCAGCCTTCTGAAGACGGCTCACAACCCGGTTTGTACTACGCCAACCTGTACGACATGGCCTCTATGCCCAGCTACCAGATGGAAGCGCTGGCTTACCATGAAGGCATTCCCGGTCATCATATGCAAATTGCGATGGCGCAGGAGTTAGAGGATATTCCTAATTTCAGGAAGTACGGCCGTTACACTGCTTATGTCGAGGGCTGGGGTCTGTATTCCGAATTACTGCCGAAGGAAATTGGCCTGTATCAAGACCCCTACTCAGATTTCGGTCGCCTGGCGATGGAGTTATGGCGCGCCTGCAGGCTGGTGGTAGACACGGGAATTCACGATAAAAAATGGACGCGCGAACAGGGTATAGATTACTACGTTAATAACACGCCAAACTCCAAATGGGACGCCACCAAAATGGTGGAACGGCATATTGTAATGCCCTCGCAGGCGACCGCTTACAAGATAGGTATGAACAGGATTGTTGAGTTACGCGAAGCCGCACGTGCTGAACTGGGCGATGATTTTGACATTCGTGAATTTCACGATGTGGTGTTGAAGTATGGGCCGTTGCCGCTGAATGTTTTAGAGCAACACATTGGTGAGTGGGTGGCGAGCAGTGCGGCATCGTGATCGGTACTGCGCCGAGCGCGGAGATGGTTCAACCATTTCCGCGTGCAGGCGTGGCTTCCTTTGCAGGCAATGTATTTTTTTCGTAGAGCCGGGCGAGTAGTGATCCTATCAGCATGGCGCCGACAAATATAACAGGCTCCCATGAGCCGATGCTTAACGCGGCAAGTGCCGGGCCCGGGCAATACCCCCCCAGCCCCCAGCCCACGCCAAACACGGCAGCGCCTGCAATAAGCCGGCTGTCGAGATCGGCACGCGTAGGCAAATGAAATACGTCAGCAAACAGCGGCCGTGTTCTACGCTTTGTCCATCGAAAGCCAATAAAATTCACGCTCACAGCAGCGAACAAAACTAACGCCAGTGATGGATCCCAGTCGCCCGCAACATTAAGAAAACCAATGACTTTGTTGGGGTTAATCATTTGCGAAACAGCCAGCCCCAGACCGAATAGCAAGCCAGCCAAAAAGCCGGTAAGTTGAGCAGGCATCACAGCTCCACAAAGTTTCGGGTTATTAGAAAAACTGTCAGCATTGCCGTCGTCAGGAATACTGCGGTCGCGACCAACGATCGTCTCGACAGTCGGGCGATACCACACACACCGTGGCCACTGGTACAGCCACTGCCGAGGCGGGTGCCGAAACCGACTAAAAACCCCGCCAGAATTAACAGCGGCATCGGGAAATCACTGCGCAATTGAAAAGGCAGTCCAGTAAATGCGACATAGATCGCGCCGCCGGCGAGTAATCCTGCCAGAAACCACACGCGCCATGCGGTGTCGCCAGCCGCGCGTGCAAAAACGCCGTTGACTATGCCACTGATGCCTGCGACACGCCCATTCATCAACCATAATAGCGTTGCCGCCAGACCGATTAACGCGCCGCCGGCGAGTGAGCTGTAGGGGGTAAAGTGTTCCATATTATCGTTTCCTCTCAGTGACATTTAGCAGGGAGCTGTACCGTTTTGAATGACGGCGAAAGCCAGCAATAGGTAACAACATCTTGCCTGCCTTTACGTTCATATATGCCAATAACGCACTAGCCTATGATATGTGACTATATTAGTCAATGCTAAATATTTTCTTTCTAAATAAGGCGTTTCTTATATAACAACTCGGTAGTGATACGAGTAGTGATGATGGAAACAGCGAATGCAGCCGAACCTGAAAAAGATCGCGACGGTCGTGCCACTTCAGCCTCTCCCGGATGATACAAACGTATTCTTCAAAGTATTGAAAGCTTCAAACTGGGTCAGAAACACCTGCCCTGAAAGATGGGGGAGAAAACCCGACCGCTCGAGGGCATCCATCACGGGGCCCTTAATTTCAGCAAAGTGCAACTTTACGCCCTGCTCGGCCAACTGCGTATTTATTTCTTCCAGTATTTCCAGTGCACTAATGTCAATCTCGTTAACCGCGCTACACAGTAAAATCACATGCGCAATGCGGTCACGCTGAAACACGCTGTCGTAGATGCGGCTTTCCAGGTGGTGGATGTTGGCAAAAAACAGGCTCTCATCCACTCGCAGCATTAGTATCTCCGGTTCGGTCACGACAGCGTGCCGTTTCACGTTTCGAAAATGTTCGGTGCCCGCAACCAGGCCTACCTCCGCAATGTGCGGCGTAGAAGAGCGGTATAAAAGCAATGCGATCGATGTGATAACCCCGCAGGCCACGCCTGTTTCAACGCCGAACAGCAAGGTGATAACAATAGTAGCGGTGACCGCCGCGAAATCGCTTTTAGCGAAGCTCCAGGTCTTTTTCAGGATAGAGACATCAATCAGTGACAATACGGCCACAATGATAGTTGCAGCAAGGGTCGCCTTGGGTAGATAGTACAACGCTGGAGTCAGGGCGATTGAGACCAGCCCTATTCCAACCGCCGTGTAGATACTGGCGGCCTGGGTCGCCGCGCCGGCATCAAAATTCACCACCGAACGCGAAAAACCACCGGTCACTGGAAAAGCACCCGACACGGCCGATGCGACATTGGCCGCGCCGAGGCCGATCAGCTCCTGATTCACATCGATTTTTTGCCGCCGTCTGGCGGCCAGTGTTTTACCCACCGAGACGGATTCAACATAGCCAATAATCGAAATCATGATGGCGGGAATGATTAACTTTTCCAGCATTGCAACCGACAGATCTGGCATAACAAGCTGCGGCAGGCCTGGCGGTACGGCACCAACTACCGCGAGCCCCCGACTATCCAGATTCAATAACCAGGCGAAAAAAATAGTCACCACCACACCGACGGCAGGCGCGGCCTTTGCTAACAAATCGGCGCTGGTTGCCGGTATGCCAACACGCGTCATCAGTTTAGCCGCCCCCTTGCGCGACCACACCAGAAACACAATCACCAGGCCGCCCACCAGAATGCTATAGACGTTTAAGCCTAGCGATTGTGCTACTAACGACTGGCCCATGCTAACAAGTGTTTGCCCCTGCACATCGATACCTAGCACGTGTTCGAGTTGGCTGAAAGCAATGAGTATGGCGGATGCGGTGATAAAACCGGACACCACCGGGTGCGACAGCAGGTTGGCGAGGCCACCCAGTTTCAGCAGGCCGAGTGTCAGCAGAAACAACCCCGAAAGCAGCGCCAGCGTGATGGCACCGGCCAGATACTCCGCCGTACCTTGCTGCGCAAATTCCGCTAACGCCGCCGCCGACATTAACGACGCCACGGCGACGGGTCCCACCGACAGCGTTCGGCTGCTGCCGAACAGCGCGTACACAATCAACGGTAAAATACTGGCGTATAAGCCCACTTCGGCTGGTACGCCTGCTAACAAGGCGTACGCCAACGACTGCGGGATCAGCATGACGGTCACGATTACGGCTGCCAGCATGTCGGCGGTAAACACCGCTTTGTTGTAGCCGCGCAAGGTGTGCAACAACGGGAAAACTCGCTCTATTTTCATTGCCGTCTGCGCCGCGTTAAGCGTTGAGGGGCAGTGGCGCCGCCAGCCACTCTCTACCCTTGAGCATGCCCTGCCAGTAAATCACGGGCAGCATTTTTTCTTTCAGAAACCAGGCACGCCGGGTCGCCTGGGTACCATCGTTTACCCAATGCGGAAAGGTTGGAATAACTTTGCCGCCGTAACCGAATTCGGCGAGCACAACCTTGCCACGCTCGACTGTAAGGGGGCACGAACCGTAGCCGTTGTATGCGGCAGTGGGTGGCTTGCCCGGCAAGACATCACAAATGTTTTGTGCAACGACGGGGACTTGTCTGCGCACCGCTGCCATGGTTTTTGCGTTCGGTGTATTGGTCACATCGCCCAGCCCCCATATGTTGGGAAATTTTTTATGTTGCAGCGTCTGTTGATCAACATCGAGCCAACCGGCTGCATCCGCCAACACGCTGTCGCGAATAAAATCCGGTGCGCGTTGTGGCGGGCAAACATGCAGCATATCGAACCCGGTTTCCAGCGTTTGTTCAGTGCCTGCTTCGCTCTGCGTTTTAAACCAGGCGCGTTGCCTGGCGCCGTCAACTCTAACCAGCGTATGCCCAAAATTAAGACCTGCGTTATATTTTTTCATATAAGACTGCAACGCGGGCACATACGCCTCAACGCCGAATAACACGGCACCGGCGTTGTAGAATTGAATATCAATGGCATTTAGCACACCGTGCTTAAACCAGTGGTCGGCGGAGAGGTACAGCGCTTTTTGCGGTGCGCCGGCGCATTTGATCGGCATAGGAGGTTGCGTGAAAACGGCCTTGCCTTGCTTCAGCCCTTGCACCAGCTGCCATGTGTAAGGTGCCAGGTCGTAGCGGTAATTGGATGTCACGCCATTTTGTCCCAAAGTCTCTGTTAACCCCTCGATGGCAGACCAGTCGATTTTCAGACCCGGTGATATCACCAGCTGACCGTAGTAAATATCACGACCGTCGTTAAGGCAGACTTTATTTTCTTCCGGTGAGAACGAGGCTACCTGTTCTTGTATCCAGCTGGCGGCGCGGGGAATCAAGTCCGCCGTTTCACGTCGCGTGCTCGCGGCAGTAAAAACACCGCCGCCTACCATCGTCCAGCCGGGTTGGTAAAAGTGTTCGGCGGCTGCGTCGACCAGGGCAATACGTAAATCCGATTTTCGCTTTAACAGGCTGGCGGCAACCGAAATTCCGCCAGTGCCAGCACCGACAATTAGCACTTCATAATACGTGTTTTGCGAAGGACGCGATTGTGCTGGCGGGGAAACGTTCGCTTTAAGAGCGGCTGAAACATCCATGCCCACCGATTTCGCCTGCGCGAGAATTTCTAGCGGTGAATCACCCTGCGCCTGGCGTGCAGCCGCCCACAACAGGCTGGAGCGATTGCCGGTTCGACAAAACGCATGAACTTTCTTGTCGGCATTCAGTAGTTCGATAAATTCAGCCCGTTGTGCGTCGGTCATCTCACCCGCTCGAAAGGGAATATGCACTGCCTGCATGCCATGCTTCCCGGCCGCAGTCTGAATTTCTGCGAAAGTTGGTTGCCCCTCGGCTTCGCCGTCGGGTCGATTGCAAACCAGTACTTCGACACCGAGAGACATCAGCTCGGGCAAGTGCTGTGCAGCAACTTGTTCAGAAACAGAAACCTGGTCGTCCAACTTTTTCACATGCATACAATTCTCGCTATTGGGTTGTGGGAGGGTAGCTGTCGGCGCGGTGTCCGTCCGGAGACGGATTTTTTACGACTGTTCGCGGCTAAAGTCGCTCCTGCAAAAGCACGCATGACCTGACCGGTGGGAGTGACTTTAGTCGCGAAGAAGTGCCAGGCGCGCTACAGCAACGGCACTACTTAAACGCATTCACTGGAATTTTCAGGTAAACCGTTTGGTTGTCTTCCGGCTCAGGAAAATGACCTGCCCGCATATTGACCTGTATGGCAGGCAGAATCAGACGCGGCATACCCAGCGTTTTATCGCGTGCTACGCGCATGTCTACGAAGGCGCTCTCCTCCACCGTGCTGTTGACATGAATATTTAGTTGCCGCTGCGCGGCGACTGTGGTTTCGTACTCCACCTCTCTGCCGTCGGGACCGTAGTCATGGCACATAAACAAGCGCGTTGCAGCCGGTAAACCCAGTACTTTCTGAATGGATTGAAACAAAACGCGCGCATCACCACCGGGGAAGTCAGCCCGGGCGGTGCCGCCGTCAGGCATAAACAAGGTATCGCCCACAAAAGCTGCATCACCAATCACGTGCGTCATACAGGCCGGCGTGTGGCCCGGGGTATGCAACGCGCGGCCACTTAAACTACCAATGGTGTAACTATCACCGTCCTTGAACAAGCGGTCGAATTGGGAGCCATCGCGCTGAAAATCGCTGCCCTCATTAAATATCGTTCCAAAAGTTTCCTGAACTGTATCGATATGTTCGCCAATGGCCAGCTTGCCACCCAGCGCCTTCTGTATATACGGTGCCGCTGACAGATGATCGGCATGCACATGCGTTTCGATCAGCCACTCGGTGCGCAGTTTGTGTTTGTGAATAAAGCTAATAATGTCGTCGGCGCCTTCGTAGCTGACGCCGCCTGATGCATAGTCAAAGTTCAATACGGCGTCAATGATTGCGCAGGCATCGGAACCAGGATCCTTGACGACATAGGAAAAGGTGTTGCTGCCTGCGTCGAAAAAGGCTGCAACATCCGGCTTTATCGCGGCGCTGCGTTGCACTGGGCTGTTTCGGGTCATAGCAATCTCCAGAAAATCTATTTACGCGTGAGTCAACCAGGTAAGTCTTTTTGCTACTATTCTTGCCAATTATCTTGCTAGCTATAACAATAACCATGCCAAAAGATAACCATACCAACGCATACACATTATCCGCGTTGTTGCTTTCAGGTGTTGGCGGATATCACTGTGATTGACAATAACACGATTGAAAAGTGCTTTGATGTTCAGGTCACCTCTATTCGTTTGGAAATCTGTCGAACACCGTTGCCAAGCCGGCTGATACACCCCAGGCGGGTTGCTCGCTATAAAAAGTTCGGGCCGAATTGCCAAACCGGGGTTCGCCGTCGAGCGTACCAGGTGGATGTCATCAATAGTTATTGCCTATAATCAACTATATGGTTTATTATCAACTTACTGGTTGATTAAAGAGGTCGCATGTCTAGCAAGCCACCTGTAGTAGTAACAACGCACAATCCGGAAGCGCTCGATGCGGTCTTTCAGGCGCTAGCCGATCCGGTGCGGCGTGACATTTTGACTCGGCTGATTGACGAGCAACTGCTGGTATCGGAGCTTGCCGCACCGTTTGAAATTTCGCTGCAGGCGGTGTCGAAGCACATTCAGGTGCTGGTGCGCGCCGGGCTGGTATCTCAGGAACGCAGCGGCCGTGTCAGTCGCTGTCAGCTCGACGCCGGGCCACTGTATGACGCTGCTGTGTGGATTAACCAGTACAGCCATTACTGGCAACAGCAGTTCAACACCCTCGCCGCCTGGCTAGGGGAAATCGATGATCAGAACAGGAGTAAGTGACGATGAGTAGCACTCAAACTCAAGCAAAACTCAAAGCTAACTACGAGGAAATCAACCGTCTGCGTGGCGAGATTCATGCACTGATGCAGGCCGACGAGCCGGCGGAGGTAGGCGACTATACCTTCGCCGGCCAAGGGGAGGAAGTGCAGCTGGTTGATCTTTTTGGCGACAAAACCGATCTGATTGTAATTCATAATATGGGCGCTGGCTGCCCGTACTGCACACTTTGGGCAGACGGTTTTAACGGCGTGGTGTCGCATCTGGAAGACCGCGCTGCATTTGTGGTCACTTCTCCCGACACCCCGGCCGCGCAAGCTAAGTTTGCCGAATCGCGCGGCTGGAAGTTCAGAATGCTGTCGCATGAAGGAACCAGTTTTGCCGAGGATATGGGCTACAAAGACGAACGTGGCTTTCAGCCGGGTATCTCTGTGTTTCAAAAACGCGACGGCAAAGTAGTGCGTGTTTCAGACCGGCCGCTAGGCCCGGGTGATGATTTCTGTGCTATCTGGCATATATTCGATCTTATTCCTGAGGGGGCGAACGGCTGGGAACCACAGTACAAATATTAGGTTATAGCTGAGCTATTGCGCATCCTGTGCGCCGCACAGGATGCGGATAAAGTCAGCGGCGGCGTCGGTCAGGCATTGCCTCTGACAAATATTAGGCCGCTGCCGGCGACGCTATATTCGGTCCAGGTAATGCCCATGTAATCAGCACGCAATCGACAGCTTAAGAATCAGATACAGGTAAATAATCCCCCCTTGGATTACTCAGCGATTACTCGACCGAATATCCGCCGACATTTGCTTTTTAAGAGAGGCGTACAGGTTATTGTATTTATCGTTGGGATGATTGCCGTCTGTTGCTCTGTCTTCGTTGCATGCGTCGGGTCTATTTGCTTCATTCCAGGCGCACGCAATACTCTGCCTCGCAATCTCAAACAAACTGCTTGCCTTGTCGTATGCCGCCGGCGAAAACGCAAATTCAATATCCATCAGCATGCTCTCTTTGGTGGCAAGGGCCTGAATTGTATCGACCAGTGATCCGTTGCCAAATAGTAGCGCGGTCTGATCTTTAAAATTGTCGGTAAAGGTTCTATAGATCTCGGACTTCTTTTGCTGTGCGGCAGCAGTTTGTTGCCGTCGTTTGGCTTCTTCGTCGGCCGCCGCCTGGCCGCAATTTTTGCTGCTTTCAAACAGCATTTTCTGATAATCAACGAGGATTTTCAGAATGTCATCGCATTTCCCTCGCTGTTCAACAGCTTTTATCAGATCCTTCTGTAACACGTTATAATATTCGCTTGTTCCTGCTTTGCCGGCAACTTCCGCTGACGCCCCAAACAGTTTCTTACCAATAGTGCCCAGGCTAATATTGTTTTAGATCTGTTAAGCACTTTTGCTGGTTTGGTCCTCGGCAATTAGCATTCTCTCTCTCCAGGTCAGCGGTGTTTACAGTTTTAGATAACGCGCCCATTGAGAACATGAGCGAAGTCAGGATGGCTAACGTTGTAATATTGGTGTTCATAATGAAACTCCCTGTCATTAATTATGTGCGTCCGTACTTAAGTTGATAGCTCCCTGGCTGGAGCGTTTGACCGCAAGAATTGCTCGAACCAATCAAGTCTCGCGGTTTTAACAGGCAGCAATTGACGCTGCACTGATCGGTAAAGTTTGTATGTGTAGTTCATCCACCTGGTTCGCTCCTGAGTTTCAAGCG
>JBBKXJ010000193.1:0-5558 GCA_037969395.1 Pseudomonadales bacterium | reverse complement strand
CACCAGCGTCCTCAAGGTCAGCGGCAGTCTCATTTTCCAGAATAATGCGGGCGATGAGGGCGGTGGCATCTATCATCAGGGTCGCGGGATGGTGGAAGTTGTTAGGAGTTTGATCAGTGTCAACACACCCAATAATTGCACGGGATGCCCATAGCGATCTAGTTCCCTTGGGCCGTGTTGCCTCTTTAATTGGTGATGCATACCCGGCCCGAGGCCATCGCGACATTTAGCCAAAGGTTAACCCCTTCGTGGCACTTCACCGGTTGTTGTTAGCCGGAATGCTGTTGACCCCCCTCAGCTTGTTGCACGCCCTCAGCAGCGCCCGCTAGCAAACGTTTCTGCAGAGTAAGCGGAATTAACGCCCCTTTTGCGCTCGATCTATTTGGGGGAGCGTCAGCATTTTGTCCGTTTTTCTGACGTTCAAATCGAAAACAAATAGTGCGCGAGATCAATGTGTTGCGAGAGTACGATCTGAGTTCTTCAATGATTTCATCACCGAAATAAACTTTTCTAAAGTACTTTCGAGACCGTACGAAGATCGCGGTTTTCTGAGGCGAAATCGTGGATTTACCAAATTATTGGCATGGTACAACCCGCCAGAGCTCCTACGGACGCGAGTGACCGCGCACATAACGGTATTGCGACATTTCTAGAACTGGGGTCATAAAAGTGTGTTAGACTCTTGAAATATATGAAGAAATTATACCGACAGTTTTTAACTTCATGATTTCATGGGCCTTTTTGAGAATGCCAGGCCGTCAAAAACGGACGAAATGCTGACGTTCCCCCTCTTGGGGTTAATTAAAACAGAACCTTCATTTCGATAATAGCAATCGATTATTATTACTATTAATCTCCCTTTATCGGCACAGCAGTGAGTGTCGTTATAAGGAAAGCAATACCCTGAACAGGCTGCCCCAGCAAGTTATTTGAAACACTTCAATAGGACATATATAAGGCCATCCGCCAACAGTGTGTTATTTCGCCAGTCAGCTGTCCGGCGTGAAGGCCAGCAAGCGCGCCCGGTCAATGACCCGGTCGTAGTCAGCGTGATCGACATTGAGCACATAGTTGCGCTCGCGCCGGATGACCGCACTGGGTACGGACAGGGCCACGCTGTCTCCACTCTCTAGCCAGCCGTCGCCGAGGGCGGCGGATTGGGGCGGTGCCGGATCATTGGCCCAGCCCTTAGGTAACAAGTCGTCCGGCAGATAACGGATATCGACGGGCCGCAACGGTACTTCGTATAGCGCGTAATGCCTGAGTAGCCGATAGTCTGTAAAGTGCACCATAACCTCAAGGACCGCCAACGATTCCGATGCGGCGAGATACGTGCAGTGCTTGCCACGGCTATTCCATCGGCCTCCATACAAACGCGTGCCTTCACCGCTAAAGCACGTCGCCTGGTGCTTTTTCTTGACGATGCGATAGCCAATTAACGCATCCTTCATACCGTCACGCCATGCTCCAATCGGCCGATCAACTCCATCACCGCCCGGGCCTCGACCGACGTGCGAAGCATGTCCACCGGCCGCCGACCGCCCAGTCCGCGCACCGGCTCTAGTAGCCACTGTCGCGCCCCTTCGTGATTGCCTTCAAATAGGTCCGTCGCGGACTTAAACACCTCCGTCAAGCGAAACAGTCGGTCACTCTCTTCGCGATTGAAGCGGCCAGTTTTGGCGCGACGTTGTAGCGTGGCGGGCGGAATACTCACGATAACGGCCAGGGCTTTTTGGTCGATCCCCGTGAGTTTCGCGAGCTTTTTATAGATGCTATAAGGCAAGCCTTCGTTGATGGCAGCGTGCAACTTGGCACCGCGCGGCGGTAAGCCGATCTTTCGCCAATACCCCCCGCTGTCGTTCGCATCCTGCTGGCGAATCGTGGCTGTTAGCTTTCGCTTGCTGGCGTTAGATCCGTTGCCCGATACGGGTGTGTACGCTCGAATATGTTGAGGCGGCATGATAACACTCACTTTTCATCTGATACACCGTTAGTATATCACATGATCTATAGCCCCAGATTTTTTGCGTGTTTACGGAAAACGGTGTCGTTATTTGCAAGCTCTAATTGCATATCTCTATGGACCAAGGGGGGGGCATTTGAACAGAAACTTACGGTTTCGTGAACAGATCGTTCTTTACGAAGTTGCCAAGTTGATCTCGGGTACCAATAAAATCGTACAGTTTCGCGCACATAATCACGATTTCGGTCGTATTTTCAGGTTGCGTAACTATTTTTGATCAAACGGCGGGCGCAGACGTTGCGGCTCACCCACGGCGCATTCCAGTTGGTCACGGTCCCAGTCGCCAAGCTCGGCCGCCGCCACGTACGTGCTGTACAGGAATTCCAGCAGCGCCGCCGTAGGATTCGGCGCAAGACGAACCTTGTTTATCTTAACGGTTTTGACCCCAGCACACTCGCTATCTCACGGGCACTTATTGAGTGCGCGGTACTCGCAGAGCAACTCCTCCAAACAAGCTCATAAAACAGGCGCTGTGATAATCTTTGATCGCTCGTCGTGTGCCGCACTGACTACAAATCCGCTGATTCTGTACGAAATGCTCAAACTGAGACACTACCAACTCTTTTTGAAGATTAGCCAGCAATCCCTTCGATTCATCCCTCGAGAGCCCCAAGGAAGCTGCACGCAATGGTGCCGCCCTCTAATTCATGAAATCAACTGGTTAGAAATCACCCCACCACTTGAACCGCTCTCACGGCAACAGCTATATAAACTCAGCATTGACTTCAAGGTCGCCAAGGGTCGACGCGCCGATCTCGACAATCTGTTCCATCGTTTCAGGCGCTACATGGACATACCCAGGGTGAAGAGCGCGCACAAGATTTATCGCCGCATATTAACCATGACCACTACCGACCAGCGCCTGCCGCTCCTGTGCCAAAAACTCGCCGACGGCTACCTCGGGCTGGCGAATAAAGAAGCTGCTCACAGAGACTGGAAAGACGCCCTCACCTGGTGCGTGCGCGGACTGGAAATCGTGCCGACTCATGCCGGACTGGCAGCCATGCAGGAAAAAGACAACGACAACTTGCCGAACAAACGGAAGAAAGTTCTGGGTATTTTTTAGGGCGAACCCGTTGCAAACAGCGCCTTGTTGGCAATAACCCGTTCAGCAATAAAGTCACACAGCACCCGTATGCGGGCACTGTGCCGCAACTCTTCGTGAGTGACCAGCCATAAATCGACTTCGGCAGCCGTGTAATCCTCAAGCACGCGCTGCAGGCCCTTCGCCAGCACTGCCCAGCGGTGTGAAAGCATACCGATACCGAACCCGGCCCGCACGGCGCTAATCTGCGCGGCCGGGCTATTGGTCAGATACACGTAGCGGCCGGCGATTTCTTCTCCGAAGTGGGAGTTGGCAACGGGCTTGATGCGCGTGCCAAGGGTGTCGAGACCGACCAACTGATGATCAGCCAAAGCAGCAATGGAAGCCACCGGACCGGCCCGCTGCAGATATTCCGGGGCGGCATAGAGTCCAAACCCGACCGTGATCAGTCGTCTTGCGATCAGATCGGGCTGCTCCGGCCGCCCCCATCGCAGCGCGATGTCGGCTTCCCGGTGCACCAGATCCACGGCGCGGTTCTCGATCTGCACCTTGACGATGATATCCGGGTACTGTTGATGAAACGCAAATAAGACCGGCGTCAACCACTCGGTGCCAGTACCCTCGGTTGCCGAGATGGTCACTTCGCCACACAACCCCTTAGCCTGCACTTCAATGGTGCGCTCTATGGCTAACATTTCCCGTTCCATGCGCCGCGCGCTGTCCAGGATTGCGGCGCCGGAATCGGTCAATTGCATACGCCTGCCCGCGCGCACGAACAGCGGTGTGTCGAGTCTTACCTCCAGCGCCGCCAGCCGCCTGCCCACCGTTGGCTGGGTCAGCCCGAGATGTTCCGAAGCGGCTACCAGGCTGCCGTGATCGAGTATCGCTAGAAACAGGCGGATGTCCGACCAATCCCGAAGCGAATCATTCATATGCATAAACGCATACCAACTATATATTAATGCGATTGTTATGCGTTATTTTGAGGTATAGAGTCCATCCTGTAAACCCACAGAGAGGAGAACGACGATGTTGCAATCAAAAAAACTTGTTGGATTGTGCCTGCTGGCGTCACTGCCAATGATTTTTTGGCAGACTACAGTCAGCGCCAGCGTGGCGGATACTTACCGCCTGCCCACGATACTCGTGCAGGCGCAGCAGGCGGTGGAAAAAGGGAAACCCGGGCGCGCGCTGGGCCTGCTCGCCGGCAGAATCGACAACCTGAGAGACTCTAACCACCAAGCGCAGGCATATGCGTTGATTTGCCAGGCTCAGTATCAACAGCAGGATTACACCAGTGCCGAAAAGTCCTGCGATATTGCTGCCACCACCGGCAGGCCTAGCTGGAGTCACTTTAACAACCGCGGTGTGATGCGTTTTATGCTTGGCCGCCATGACGAGGCGCTGACCGACTTTCGTCAGGCGGCATCGATAATGCTGACTGCGTCGCAGCAGCAGTCGCGATCGGTACGCCGCAACGTTTCTGCGGCACAGCGTCGGCTGGCGTCTCGCTAAGCAATGTTTGCCCGGAAAAAGGCGGCACTTCCATGAGCCGCGCTAGTGCGCGCCGTGCCTGGATGCACACTGATTACTTCTACTTTGGAGAATTGACTATGAAAATCAAACCTGTGAACAAACCCCTGGTGACGTTTATCGGCGCTTATATTATGTTGGCCAGCGTCAAGGCGCTGGCTTTTATTCCACCACAGTCGGTGGTGGATCAGTGCATTGGCGCGGTTGAGCAGAAATATGCCATCCAGCCGCAGGATTTAAACCTGAAAGCCGTACGTGCGCAACCCGTCGGCGATGAGGCGGCGGTGGTTTATCTGCACACCTCAGTGACACTCGACCCTGCGCAGCGGCGTGTAAGAATGTACTGCACCATTGATAAGTACGGTAGTGTCATCCGGTTGCGTTCCAACCCGCGCCTGCTCGATGTGCTCAAATGACATGTCCTGGAACAGCGTAGTACCCAGTCCCCGCGGCCCGGCAACACCGCCAATTAATGACCGTGTACTTGGCAGTACTACAATTTTTCCACTGTTTAATGTTAGGGATCAGGACTTGCTATCTGTAAGCTATTGTCAACGCCCAGCGTGTGGTGTTTTCAATCCGCAAGCCGGTACGCAAGTCTGATCAGCATATCCATGTGTTCGTAGAGAACGGCGCTAATAATGGTTTTACTTTTTTGGATCGGATTCGGCAGAGCGCGTCAGGTCGTAATGTAGGAAAAGATTGGCTAGCTTATTTTGTTAGAAAGTAACTATTCAGCCCGAAACCCCGCTGGCATCTCACCGTTCAGTGCAAGCTTGAGCGCATCAGTGGCTGTCAGCCCCTGTTTGCGGCATGACGACAGGTAGCCGCGGATACGGCAAAATATCTCAGCGCCGCCATAAGAACGAAAGCAGCCGGAGATTTTTTGCTGCACTTTTGTCATGCGCAGGTCATTCTCCCCCCGGTTGTTGGTGTAGGGGATATCGTGGCGGGTCA
>JBBKXJ010000192.1:0-14223 GCA_037969395.1 Pseudomonadales bacterium | reverse complement strand
CGCCCTAGCACCCCTTCCAGGTAATATTGTATGACGCTCAATCGCTCGCGCGCCGTTTTTATTGGCTGGATTGTGCTGTTGCTGATCTGCCTGCTGTACGCTGGCAAACGCGTTGCCCTCGACGGTGCAATAGAAAGCAATATTCTGGGCCTTATCCCCCAATCGCACGACGATGCTCTGCAGTCCAGAGCGCAGGCCGAACTACTGGCGGCGGGACAACGCAGCTTCGTGCTGCTGCTGGCCGGTGCCTCGGCCGACCAGGGCTTGCAGGCGGCGCAGCGATTGCATACTGCGCTAAACTACGCTGGCTTCGCGCCGCAAACCGACGCCGCGGCGCTGCCAAAGCAGCTGGCCGAATTTTACCGCCCGTATCGCCAGCAATTGCTGACGCCACAGCAGCGCGCTTACCTGACTCAAACCGATGCACAATCCATCGCTGCCAGCGCACTGGCGCGTCTGTATAGCCCGGTGCGTAACTATAGCCCCTACCCGTTTACCGCCGACCCGTTCAACCTGGCGGGCAGCTGGCAAACCGGTCTATTCGGTGGCGACGATCACTTCCTGCCAAGCGCCGTACCATCGGTGCTGGACGGCGATCGACGCTGGTATGTGTTACAAGGCGAATTGTCTGCCAGCCCGTTTGATCAGGTCGCGCAGCGCACCCTGGCGGCTGTGGTGCGAGCGCATACGCTGCAGGATATTTATGTGCTGCGCTCTGGCCTGGTGTTTCACGCGGCGGAGGGCGCGGCGCTGGCACGGGCCGAAATTTCTACTGTCGGCGTCGGGTCGCTGCTTGGCATCATTCTACTGGTGCTGCTGGTTTTTCGCTCAGCGTGGGCGCTGGGCAGTATTCTGCTTGTATTGACGGCCAGCACTATTTTCGCGGTTGCAACCTGCCTGCTGGTATTCGATACGCTGCATTTGGTGACGCTCGCCTTCGGCTCTACCTTGCTGGGGCTTGCCGCCGATTATTGCTTTCATTTCTTTTCCAAGTGGCGGGCCAGCGGCAGTGCGCTGCTGGGCCGCAATTTGGTCGCCAGGGGCGTGCTGCTTAGTCTGGTTTCCAGCGCGGCGGCCTATATGCTGCAGTTGATATCGCCGTTTCCAGGTTTGCAGCAGTTTGCGGTATTTATAACCGCAGGGCTGATGATGGCCTGTTTCACCGTGCTGGTGGCATTGCCGCAGATGCTGGGTAACAGGCAGTTGGGCGGGTCACGCCTGACGGGCGTGTTCAACACTGTGATTTTGCCGTTTTATACCAGGCTTGCAGCTTATCGCTGGCCGGTTATTGGTGTGCTGGCTATTCTGTTTGTGCTGGCGGTAGTGTCGATCATACAGCAGGGCGTCAGCGACGATGTTCGGCTGCTCAATACTTCCGGCGATACGCTGCTCGCCGAGGAACGCAAGGTCGGCGAGTTAACGCTGCGGGTCGGCGCACAGCGTTTTTTTATTGTGCATGGCGGTGTCGTTAAGGGCATTAGCGAGCAGGCCATACTTGAGTCCAGCGAACAGCTGTCGCAAGCGCTGCTAGCGGCGTCCGCACAGGGCAAGGGTAAACCCACTGAACTGCTTAGCGTTGCTCGCTTTATTCCGTCGCTAGCGCAGCAACGGCAGGACCATACGCTGGTGCAGCGGAAAATATTCGAGCCGGGCGGCGCGCTGGAAATTCTGTGCCAATCGCTCGCTAAAATGTGCGAGCAAAGCAGGCCTGCAGCGCTGGCATACCAAACCACCCTGGTGCCAGACCGCATGCCCGAGAACTTGCAGCAAGCGCTGAAATTGAATGCTATGCGCGGCGTCGGTTTTTCGCTAGCATTGCCGCTCAGCGACGTGCTCGACACTAATCTTGCGGCACAAATAGCAGCCAAAAACGACGCAGTTGATTTTGTCGATAGTATCGACAATCTAACTCAGCTGTTGGCGCAACTGCGGGTGCAGGTCAGTGTGCTGTTGCTAGGCTTTATTGTCTGTCTGACCGGCTTTAGTTTGTGGTTGTTTAAACGCGACGGCTGGCCGCTAATCTTATCGCTGCTGCTAACCGTAGTTTATTCGTTGGCTGTTACAGAGGCTGCAGGGCTGACCCTGTTCCATGTGATGGCATTGCTGCTGGTAATAGGTTTGACGGTGGATACGTCGATATTCTACATAAAGCTCGGCTTCAATCAGGACACCTGGCTGGCGGCAGCGCTGTCATGCGGCACATCGCTGCTGGCATTTGGCTTGCTTTCTTTCAGTCAGGTGGCCGTACTAAAACAGTTCGGTACTGTGGTGTTCTCCGGTTTGATTTTTGCCTGGCTACTCATCCCTTTAATTTTTTGTTTGTTTCAGTTCAACAATACAGGAGCTACTGAAGATGCAGGATAATACCGATGTCGCTATTATTGGTGCCGGCCCCTCGGGTGCAGTAGCAGCCGCATTGCTGCGCCAGCGCGGGCTCGCCGTCACTGTACTCGAACAAACCCACTTTCCGCGCTTCTCCATTGGTGAGAGCTTGCTGCCGCAATGCATGGCGTTTCTGGAAGAAGCCGGCATGCTTGAGGCGGTTAAAAGCGAGCAATTCCAGTACAAAAACGGCGCTATGTTCGCCCGCAACGGCGTGACTACCGGCTTCGACTTTCGCGAAAAATTTTCTGTAGGGCCGGGCACGACTTATCAGGTACCGCGCGCGCGTTTCGATCAGGTGCTCGCCGAAAGTGCCGCAGAGAAAGGCGCCGACGTTAGATTTGGCCATAAAATTACCGACGTGACCGTTGACGCCGAGCAGCGCTGCCGACTTTCAGTGGCAACCGAAGACGGTGCCGACTACACCTTAAACGGTCGCTTTTTGCTCGACGCCTCGGGCTACGGGCGAGTGTTGCCGCGTCTGATGGGGCTGGATCGGCCGTCAAATTTTCCGGTAAGGCGAGCCGTATTCGCCCATATTGAAGATGGTATAAGCGATTCCACCCACGACCGGGAGAAAATTCTGATTGTTATCCATCCCGAGCAGCATGACGTGTGGTATTGGCTGATTCCGTTCAGTAATGGTCGCTGTTCGCTCGGCGTAGTCGCTCGCGAGGAGTTCTTTGACTGTGAGAAATACACGCCGGAACAACTGCTACGCAGTGCAGTGGCAGCCAGCCCTGACCTTAACGGGCTGCTTGCTGACGCAGTTTACGATACCGATGCCCGCACAATGGTTGGCTACTCGTCGAATGTAAGCTCGTTACACGGGCCGGGGTTCGCGCTGCTTGGCAACGCCGGTGAATTTCTAGACCCTGTTTTTTCATCGGGTGTTACGGTAGCGATGAAATCTGCCAGCCTCGCCGCGCCACTGATCGACCGACAATTACAAGGCGACAACGTAAACTGGGAGATCGAATTTTCAGACGCGCTTAAGGTAGGCGTGAATACCTTCCGCGCCTATGTTGAGGGCTGGTACGACGGTAGCTTTCAGGACGTGATTTTTGCCAACAAGCAAGACAACAACGTGCCACGCATGATCTGCTCAATTCTGGCGGGCTACGCCTGGGATACCAGCAACCCCTTCGTTGCTAACCCGAAACGTAAACTGAGCGTGTTGGCCAAGCTATGCCGCGCCGACTGATCGCGTGCCTGCTGTTAGCGCTGCCCTTGGGTTGCGCGCTGCAGCCAACGCCGCCAGCAGCAGCAAATCTGGCAAGCTTGCCGTTGCCTGACTCAAGCGAGCTGCCCTGCTGCTGGCAGGCGCAGGAGTCACTGGCAATAGATTACCGCGGCCAACGGCATACACTGACCAGCGTGATGGCGGTTGAAGCGGCGGGACTGACACTAGTGGTACTCGACCCGTTGGGCAGGAAACTGCTAACAGTTACCCAGCGCGGCAGCGAGGTAACCGAACAGCTGGCAAGCGACGCCGGAGAGCTGCCAGTAAAATCGCTGCTGCCGGCAGTTTATCTGGCGCATATGAACCAGCAACGCTGGGTTTTGGATCAGTCGCCGTGGTCAATCGGTGAACAGGACGATAATTTGGTCCTGTATTTTCGCCACCAGCCCAACGTTATGGTTGAAGGCTATACCGATGGCAACGCGCCCACAGCCGGTGCCAAGCGCATAGTGCGTTTCGTCGAGCTTGGCGCAACCTTAACCATTACCACGCTGAAAAGCGCAGCGCTATGAACAAAAATGCTATCTACCTGAACGCCGTGGGTGTTACGTGCCCGCTGGGCAATGGCGTTGCAAATGTTAGCCAGGCGTTGTTTAGCGCTATGCCAGCGACCGGCTATTTCTGCAGCAGCGATCAATATTCACCTGGCAGACCGTTGCCATTGGGCATGGTGAGAGACACATTGGCAGCGGTCGACGTTGCGCATGAAGACACGCGCAATAATCGTTTACTGACGACCGCCGTGCAGCCGTTGCTGGCGCAGATTGAAGAGTATAAAAGCCGCTACGGCGCACAGCGAATAGCCACCATTATCGGCACCAGTACTTCCGGAATTTCTGACGGCGAGATTGCCATTCAGCATTTTAAGAATGCGGGGGAGCTACCGCAGGATTACCGCTATGCAATGCAGGAAATATATTCACCAGCGCGCTATCTGGCGCGCCATCTTGGTGTTACCGGACCGTCGTGGGCAGTGTCCAGCGCCTGCACCTCTGGCGGCAAAGCACTGGTATCAGCCGCCAGACTACTGCGACTCGGCGTGTGCGATATGGTAGTGGCAGGCGGCGTTGATACCTTATGCGCGATGACCGTAGCCGGCTTTGCTGCGCTGGGTGTGACGACGTCGCAGCCGTGCGCACCGTTTAGCAAACAGCGACAGGGGATAAATATCGGCGAGGCCGCAGCCGTGTTTATTATGAGTCGCGAAAGCGCTGACATTCGCCTGCAGGGCAGCGGCGAAACCTCCGACGCCTACCATATTTCGGCACCTCATCCGCAGGGCTTCGGTGCCGAAGCGGCGATGCGCGCCGCACTGGACGCTAGCGGCCTTAACGCCGCGCAGGTCGATTATCTGAATTTTCACGGCACGGCGACCCTGCAGAATGATAAAATGGAGGCGCATGCGGCACACCGGGTGTTTGGCGAACGCATTGCCTGCGGGTCAACCAAGTCGCTAACCGGACATACGCTGGGCGCGGCCGGTGCACTGGAGGCGGCATTCTGCTGGTTATGCCTGCAGCGTGACGACGGACGACTGCCAACCCACGCATGGAATGGCGACGCAGACCCGGAGCTGCCCGCCCTACCCGGTCTGGCTACGGTACAACTACAACAACGGGCAAAAGTGGCTATGAGCAATTCCTTCGCTTTCGGCGGTAACAATCTAGCGCTGCTGCTGGCGCGTGACTTATGAGTTTTCCTTACGCCGTAGTGGACGTTATTCCGCACGCCAAACCCATGTCGCTGCTCGACAAGATCGTTAGCTATGACGGCGCAGAGCTGGTAGCGGGGTTAACCATTCGTGAAGACTCAATATTTTTTGATGGTAGCGCCGTGCCGGCATGGGTCGGCATAGAATATATGGGTCAGGCTGTTGCTGCCTTCGCCGGCGTTGGGGCGCGAGTCGATAACAAGCCGATAAAAATCGGCTTTCTGGTCAGCTCACGGCGCTATATATCCGATTGCAGCAGCTTTCCGCTGGGTGCTTATCTGAGCATCAGGGCGAAGCCTATCACCGACAATGAAACCGGGCTGCGCGTGTTCGACTGTTCGATCACTGGTGAGAATATCAATGTGACCACCAATCTTAACGTGTTTATTCCCGACGATGTCGACAATTTTCTGGAGAGAGAGGGATGAACGAAACCGTTCTAGTCACCGGCTCCAGTCGCGGCATAGGCAAAGCGATAGCACTGCGCCTGAGCAGCGCAGGTTACCCGGTAGTATTGCATTGCCGCAGCCGCATGGAAGAGGCCGAGGCCGTACGTAACGAGATCGTTGCAACTGGCGGCAGCGCCCGCATCCTGCAGTTTGATGTGGCCGATCGCGAGCAAAGCAGAGAAGTACTGGAACAGGATATGGCCTCCCACGAAGCCTACTACGGCGTGGTCTGTAATGCCGGTATAGTCCGCGACGCTGCCTTTCCGGGCATGACCGGTGAAGAGTGGGACGGCGTTATTCATACCAATCTGGACAGCTTCTATAATGTGCTGCACCCAATCTCCATGCCAATGGTAAGGCGCAGAAAGCCCGGCCGCATCGTCACCCTGGCGTCGGTTTCGGGCTTGATGGGCAATCGCGGCCAAACTAACTACAGCGCTGCCAAGGCAGGTATTATCGCAGCCAGCAAATCGCTGGCACTGGAGTTAGCAAAAAGGAAAATTACGGTGAATTGCGTCGCGCCGGGTTTTATTGAAACCGATATGACCGAGGCCGGTATGCACGACGAAGCACTGAAAATGATCCCGCTACGCCGCGCCGGGCGGGTAGAAGAAGTTGCGGGTATAGTAAACTTTTTGCTGTCGGCGGAAGCATCGTACATCACCCGCCAGGTTATCGCAGTCAATGGAGGGATGTGTTGATGAATCGTGTTGTTGTTACCGGCATGGCCGGGCTATCGCCAATCGGCTGCAGCTGGGAGGCAATCAAAGACAGTTTGCGCGATGGCGTTACCGGCATTCGCTATATTGACGCCTGGGAAAAATACCCTGATCTGGTCGCCAAGCTGGGTGCACCCGTTACCGACTTCGAGAAACCCGCGCACTATTCGCGCAAGCAGGTGCGCAGCATGGGCCGGGTTGCACTGATGGCGACCCGCGCCACTGAACTTGCGTTAGAGGATGCGGGATTGCTCGGCAACGAAATGATCGAAGACGGCCGCATGGGCGTCAGCTACGGCTCGTGCAGCGGCAGCACCGACGCGCTGGCCGACTTCGGCGGTATGCTGTTAAACCTCAGCAGCAGTAGCCTGACTGCAAACACTTATCTCAGAATGATGAGCCACACGGCACCGGTTAATATTGGCGTGTTTTTTCGACTAAAGGGTAGAGTCATTGCGACCTCTACTGCGTGCACATCGGGCAGTCAGGGGATCGGCTACGCTTATGAGGCCATCAAATACGGCAAGCAGGCGATGATGGTAGCCGGCGGTGCCGAGGAGCTTTGCCCTACACAGATGGCGGTGTTCGACACGTTATACGCCACCAGCACACGCAATGATCAACCCGAGCAAACACCACGCCCGTTCGATCAGGACCGCGACGGACTGGTCATCGGCGAAGGTGCGGCAACGCTGATACTTGAGGAAAGACAACACGCCATACAGCGCGGCGCGCATATTCACGCCGAAATCGTCGGCTTTGGCACCAACTCCGACGGCATGCACGTGACGCAGCCCGATGCCGGCACCATGCATACCGCTATGTCTCTCGCCCTGCAGGATGCCAACCTGGAGGCCGGGCAAATCGGCTATGTCAGCGCCCACGGCACGGCTACCGAAAAAGGCGATATCGCCGAAAGCCAGGCTACCCAGCGCATGTTCGGCCCGACCATGCCGATAAGCGCGCTAAAAAGTTACACCGGGCATACGCTCGGCGCCTGCGGCTCGCTGGAGGCGTTGACAGCTATCCGCATGATGAACGACGGCTGGTTTCACGGCACAGCCAATCTGACCCAGGTCGATAGCCAGTGTGCAGAGCTGGATTATCTGACCGGTTCAGGACGTGATATGGATGTGCAATACGTGATGAGCAATAACTTCGCTTTCGGCGGCATTAACACGTCGCTGGTGTTTGCGCGCCAGCATTGATCAAACCAGCTCTTAAGGAATGGCAGCGAAATAACCTGTCGTTATTACCTGATCGTTCCTAAGACAATATTACTGTTAAATCACCCTGCAGCAAACGGCGCTCACCCGCCGAAACGCTGACTGCGTACACGGCCGATGCCTCATGCCAGACCGTTAGTTCGGCTGTGATGATTAACGATTCGGCTGCATCCGACAAATCGCCAGCTGCAAAGATAAGCTGCTTACTGCTCACCACATAGGCTTCCGCATAGCGGCCAGCAACTCCTCGCTGTTGGCGCTTCAGAACGCCGTGCAACGCCACCGCCTGCGCTGCATATTCCAGCGCACATAATCCCGGCAGAGCATTATTCTGGCGCAGCGGATTGGCGGTAGAAAGGTGGCTGTTCGCGCTGCAGCATATGCTCTGCTTATCCCATGCTATTACTCGCTGTAATAAACACATGGCACCGCTATGCGGCAGTTGCTGATAAAGCTCGCAGGTTTTCATTGCTCGCTTTCTGAACTGTTGGATAAATCGCTGTGGAAAATGCCCTTGATAACCGTTTGCCCATCGACCGCGCCGCTAAAGCGCCACTGGCTGGCTGTTTTTTGCTCGCATTGCACCCTGACGGATTGCTGCGGCAATACTGCCTGGCTGAACCGCAACCTGGAGGTTGCACACAAAGGTTGACCTAGCGCCACACTTAAATGCGCGTGGATAGCACTGAGTAGCAGCGCGCCTGGCACCAGCGGACGACCAACGAAGTGATCTGCCACCGCCGGGTGATCGCCGGCAAAGCTAATAGCAAACGGGGCTATCACAGTCGTTTTTGGCATCTCGTCCTGCCTTTTTTTATGGGCCAGTGCAGTGTCGTGCACCTGCAAATTAGCGCCATTATGCTACAATCGCTGCCCGGGTCCGGGAACAAAATCCTGCTCTGATAACAACAGTTTAAAACGAGACACATCGCTTCATGAAGAAAGTTCTTGTTGTTCACTACTCACAGAGTGGGCAGTTACATGAGGTGGTAAAGCACTTTACTCAGCCGTTGGTCGACTGCGAGCACATCGCGGTAACCTTTGAGGCGATCGCCCCGGCGCAGGATTATCCGTTTCCATGGCCGTTTTGGCGTTTCTTCGACACCTTTCCCGAAACCGTTTATCTCGACCCGCCGCCGCTGTTACCCAGCGCTCTTAACGGCGACGAGAATTTTGACCTCATTATTTTGGCTTATCAAGTCTGGTTTTTGTCGCCGTCATTGCCGATTACCGGGTTCCTTAAAAGCCCACTGGCAGAGCAGCTGTTGCGCGACAAACCGGTCGTGACGCTGATTGCCTGCCGCAATATGTGGCTGCAGGCGCAGGAACAGGTCAAAAGTCTGCTGCATTCGCTGGGCAGTAAACTGGTCGGCAACGTTGCGCTGACTGACGAAGCCGGTAGCCTCGGTAGCTTTTTGGCGACGCCGGTGTGGGTACTAACCGGCAACAAGGGACCACAGCTCGGCGGGCTGATTCCTCGCGCCGGCGTGGCGCCGCACAAAATTGAGGCGTGTCAGCGCTTTGGCGAGCGAATCCGCGGGGTGCTAACCAGTGAGCAAGCAATCGACCCTTCCTTATTAAACGGCCTGGGCGCAGTAGACGTCGACGAAAAACTGATTGCCAGTGAAAGCACGGCGCGCCGCAGTTTTCTCATTTGGGGCGGCCTGTTGCGCGGTATCGGACCGCAGGGCGCGCCGCTGCGCAAACCGGTGCTGGCGCTGTATGTAATATTTCTGTTAACGCTGATTCTCACCTTTGTGCCGCTCAGCATGCTGCTTAAAAAACTACTCAGCCCGTTTCTGCGGCAACGTATTGCCCGCCAGAAAAATTACTTCGCGCTGCCCTCGGGAGAGTGACCATGCTTCAATTCGCCAACGCCCTGACCAAGCGTGCTGCCGGGCAACAAATCAACAAAAAGGGACTTTTAATATCATTATGAGCGACGTCTATATCACCCATATATCGGCTTTTTTGCCTAACGACCCCGTGCCCAACGACGCCATGGAAGGCGTGCTGGGCATGGTTGGCGACAGACCGTCGCGTGCCCGGCGATTGATTTTACGCAGCAATGGCATTAAGCAGCGCTACTACGCGATCGACCCCGCCACTGGCAGGGCAACCCACACCAATGCGCAACTGACCGGCGCAGCGGTACGCGGGCTGGAAGATTCAGAATTTGCATTAAACGATATGCAGGCGCTGGCCTGCGGCACCAGCATTGCCGACCAAATCATGCCGGGACACGGCGTGATGGTACACGGCGAGCTGAAGGCATCGCCGTGCGAAGTGGTGTCACTGTCAGGCGTGTGTACGGCCGGCGCGGCGGCATTGAAGTACGCTTATCTGGCGGTCGCCAGTGGTGACGCCAAAGTCGCGGTAGCCACCGCCTCGGAGAATGCGTCGGCAGTGATGCGCGGCGACAAGTTTGCACCGGAACTGGCGGTCGACGCCGACGATCTCAAACGCGCGCCCGAAATTGCCTTTGAAAAAGACTTTTTGCGCTGGATGTTATCCGACGGCGCCGGTGCCATGGTGCTGCAGTCGCAGCCGCGCCGCAGCGGCATAAGCTTGCGCATTGACTGGATTATGGTGCGCTCCTACGCCAACGAGATGGACGCCTGTATGTATACCGGCGCGGAAAAACAGGCCGACGGACAATTGAAAGGCTGGGCTCAATACCAGCCCGAAGAGTGGTTGCAACACTCGGTGTTCGCTGTAAAGCAGGATGTAAAGCAGCTTAACGAAAACGTTATCCACTACACGGTGGAACGACCCTTGCAGGAACTAATCGCCAGCAAAGGCCTGCGGCCGGACGATATTGATATCTTCGTGCCACACTATTCATCGCAATATTTTCGGCAACGCGTGTATGAGGGCATGCGGCGCGCTGATTTCGAAATCCCCTTTGAGCGCTGGTTCAGCAATTTGACCGAGAAAGGCAACACCGGCTCGGCCTCTATTTATATTATGCTGGAGGAGCTGTACCGTTCGGGTGACTTGAAGGCAGGTCAAAAAATATTGTGCTATATCCCCGAAAGCGGCCGATTTTCCACCGCTTTTATGCTGCTGACAGTGGTGTGAATGAGCATTCAGAGCAACAAGTTGCAGCGCTTTTGCGACGCAAAAAATACCCGAGCACGTAGTTTGCAAGCGGGGCAAACAGTGAATTTTACAAGCGTTGTGACATGAAAGCCGATGAGGTGCCGCAGGACAACTCGAAGGCATTTGCAGGCCAAAAGAAAGGTCTGTACGCGGTCGATGATAAGGGTGCCTACACTATCGTGCCTTCCAGCGGCTGGGAAGCCGAAGAGATTGTACTCGACCTGGCAATTGAGCAATTTGAAACGCAAACCGCCGCTGCCTTGCAACGGGTACACGCGGGCGAATCCTCGGTGCTGGAATTGCATATGTACAGCAAGCGCATGGATGTAACTTTATTGGCGCAAAGTACCGGTTTCTTTAAATGGCAGGTGCGGCGGCATTGCCGGCCCGCCAGTTTCGCCCGCCTACCCGCCGCTAAGCTGCAACGTTATGCCGACGCGTTGAATTTGTCGGTGGCGGAATTGCAACTTATTCCTCAAACAAAAGAACACAATAATGCTGACAGAATTTAACCACCGTCAGGCTGCTCACTGTGAAAGTGGTACTATCTCTTCGTTGTTGCGCCATGCCGGGCTGGACATCTCAGAGCCTATGGCGTTTGGACTCTCCGGCGCGATGACGTTCGCGTATATCCCGCTTATAAAAATCGGCGGCATGCCGCTGATCTCCTACCGTATGCCGCCGGGGCGTATCGTCAAAGGGTTGACCAAACGTCTGGGCGTGAGTATGGAATACCAGCGCTTCCGTCAACCGGAGGCTGGCCTGCAGGCGTTGCGCAAACACCTCACTGCCGGCCAGCCGGTGGGCTTGCAAAGCTCGGTGTATTGGCTGCCGTATTTCCCCGAAGACATGCGCTTTCATTTCAACGCGCATAACCTGGTCGCCTACGCTTACGATAACAATAACTTTTTAATAAGCGACCCCACGTTTGAGACTCCTGTTGTGGCCGACGCAGAGGCATTGCAGAAAGCCCGCTTCGTGCGCGGCACACTCGCTCCAAAGGGGTTGCTGTATTATCCCTCTCACATACCGGCGACCATTGACTATAAAAGCGCCATCGCCAGGGCGATCAAACAAAACAGCAATATGATGCTGCGCACCCCGCTGCCGATTATCGGCGTCAGGGGTATACGCTTTATGAGTCGTAAGATACGCCGCCTAGCAAGCACACACGATACCAAAGAGGCTTACAACAAACTCTACATCGGCCATATGGTGCGCATGCAGGAAGAGATAGGCACCGGCGGCGGTGGCTTTCGTTTTCTTTACGCTTCCTTTCTGCAGGAGTCGGCAGCCTTACTGCAAATGCCGGAACTGGCACAAGCCTCCAACAGCTTCACCGACATAGGCGACGAATGGCGCCGCTACGCGCTATACGCCGCGAAGATGATTAAGGGCCGCATGACGATGGACTACGACAAGCTGGCCGATCAGCTAGTATTACTGGCGGAGCAGGAGAAAGAGGCTCATCGTCAGCTGCAGGCGGTTGCATTTCGCTAGAACAATTACTATCGATTTCGCGACTAAGGTCGCTTCCACAGGGAAGTACGTTGCTTGTTGCCTACAAACGCTGACCGACTTAAATGAACAGCGACACCCCATGGCAGGCCTGTTAGAGGGGCATGGTGACATGCGCGGCAAACGCGGTTGCCAGGGCATGCAGACCGCGCCGCTGCCCGAGGGCGAGATTCGCGCCCACGCCCATCACCGATCTCTGAGTAGCGATACCCCCGAGCCAATCGCTTTTGGCCGGCGCCAGCGTCACGCCGCAGCGGGCGAAGCAATTTATCGACAGCGTCAGTTAACCGCAACTTTTTTGCACCTGTACTTTCCCTCGAACCCGCAAGCGATAGCAAATTTATTTAGCGGAAATACCGGTGCAATATCTGTTGATCGTAGCGAACAAGGTATTTAGGCTTTTAGTAGAATAGATTTACGTACAAATTGGGTAACACTGGAATCTTAAGGAACAGACCGATGTCGTTGTCTGCATTGCTTATTATTTTTGTCGCCATAGCATTAATGTTGTGGGGCATTTGGGTTTTCAACCGCCTGGTGCGGCTACGCAACCAGGTGCGCACCGCCTGGGCCGATATCGATGTGCAGCTGCAGCGCCGCCACGATCTGGTGCCGCAACTGGTAACTGCGGTAAAAGGCTATGCCAGCCATGAGAGCGCGCTGCTACAATCGGTGACCGAACTGCGCGCGCAAGCAATGACGCTGAATACTCCGGCGCGTCTCGGCGAAGTCGAATCGGCACTGGAGCAGGCGCTCGCCAGGCTACTGGTGCTGCAGGAAGCCTACCCGGACCTCAAAGCCAGCGAGAATTTCTCGCAGTTGCAGCACGAACTCGTAGAGACGGAAGATCAGTTACAGTACGCGCGCCGTTTCTATAACGGCGCGGTACGTGACAACAACGATGCACGGCAGCGCTTCCCGGATCTGTTCGTAGCACGGACGTTCGGCTTCGACGATGCAGAGTTCTTTCAAACGGGAGCCGAATCCCGCAGCGCACCGACGGTGGAGATGTCATGATAAAGCGTTCTTATTCCGCCTGGCTCGCACAATTAGCCCTGCTCGCACTACTTGGCCTGTCAGCACTGACGGCGGTAGCCGAGGAGCGCATCCTGGCCTACGACAGCAGCGTGCAGATCAATGCCGATGCCAGCATGAACGTCACCGAAAATATTACCGTGCGCGCCGAAGGTATCAATATCCGCCGCGGCATCTATCGCGACTTTCCTACCCGCTACCGCGACCGCCACGGCAACCGGGTAGTAGTCGGTTTCGAGGTATTGGGGGTGGAGCGCAACGGTGTCACCGAACCATGGTTTACCGAGAACAAAAGCAACGGCGTTAGGGTGAACACCGGCAACGACGACTATTTGCCAGTACCCGCCGAATACACGTATACCTTGCGCTATCGCACGACGCGCCAGCTGGGCTTTTTCGCTGACCACGACGAACTGTACTGGAACGCCATCGGCCAGGGCTGGGAGTTTCCGATTGACAGCGCCAGCGTCGAAGTACAGCTGCCACAGCCGGTGCCGGTGGCGCAGATGCACGCCGAGGGTTATAGCGGCCCAATGGGTTCCAGGGAGCAGGACTTCACTGCGGCGCTGCCCAAGCCGGGTAGTGCGCGCTGGACCCTGACCAAGCCGTTAAAACCGTACACGGGGCTGACCATCGTGCTGTCGTTTCCAAAAAATATTGTTGCAGCGCCAACACGCCAGCAGCAACTGTTGTGGCTGCTGCGCGACAACCTTGGCGTGCTGGTCGCGCTCGCCGGCCTGCTCGGCCTGAGCGTTTTCTGTGTGCTGCGCTGGCGCAAGGTGGGGCGCGATCCGGCCGGCGGAACGGTGATCGTGCGCTACAACCCGCCGCCGAAACA
>JBBKXJ010000191.1:0-3938 GCA_037969395.1 Pseudomonadales bacterium | reverse complement strand
GGAGCCGGTAAGCCAGCCAAGGCTTTGCAGTTCAGACATCAGTTCAGTACGCAGCGGTTCGGCAACGTTGGCGTCAATGTCGGCGCGCACGCTGGCAAAAGTCCACGCTTGCGAGTCTTCGCTAAGCAGAGCACTTTGGTCGACAGGGTTGGTGTCGAAAACGATAGCTTTGGCAGCGCCGTCTGTGTTTGACCAGGCAGGCCAAGTGGCAAGGTCGCCGCCATTAGGATCGCCGCTGCTAGCAAAATTGCTCCAATATTTCACCATAACGGCAGATAAGTTGACGCGTGATTCGCGATTGTCGGCGTTGAAGATCGTGGGACTCAATGCCGGGTCAAGCCAATTGTCGATATTGCCCAGCACAAAAGGTATTTCCAGTGCGTGATGTGCGCCCAGGGTTTGATCGAAGGGAGCCGGCAAGGGGCTTACACCCTCTGCGTTCGGCGAGCCCCAATTGAAGCGGTAAGCATAAATCGCGGGCTGATCGCTATTTTGGCTAAATGCCGTGGCTAATGCGTCAGCGCCGGCTACACGCCAAAGATCGCTGGCGTAACGTCCCAGTGCGGCCGATATATCCGCTTTCTCAGCGGGCAGCGGGTTGAGAAAGGCCGTCCATAATTTGTACTCATCGCGATTGGTGCCAATGATAAGTGGCACTTTATTTACATACGAGCCGTTGAACAGTGCAGTCGTTCCGCTGGCGGGAAGCACTTTACCATCGGCAAAAACAGAGGGCAGTTGCGGCGCGGCTGTAACAATATCGGCAGCACTTTTACTGCGCAAATACTCTACTGCTTCGGCGTCACCAAAGGTGTCGGCATCCACACCGTCGTTTGCCAGTAAGTTGTCTGTCAATTGCGCGGCAGCCGTTTCACCTTCGGCAACCGTTGTGGTTATCGGCAGGCCGCTTTGTATAACTGCTTTTTCAAAAAGGCCGCTCGCTTGCTCAGCCATGAGCAGCGAAATACTGCACGTCCAGTGTTTGATCGGCCACGTCAGCCAATAGCATGCGCGCCGCAAACATGTTAGATGTTTCGATTAGGCAATGGGTTTTTGAACGCGGCCGTGCAGGCGGCGCGTAATATGAGTTTTGGCACATTACATAGCGTGCGCTGCAGGGCTCTTTATAAACAGGAATCGACTGCCACAGCCGCCAAACTGTTGTTCGCAGCGCTGTTGTTTCCAACGTGCGCGGCTGCAACGAATCCGACAGTGATGATGACCCGTTGGTTGACGCGCCGCCCACTAGAGCAGGCGGACCTGCAACGGGTTCTCCTGTCATTGAACCTGACCCGTAGCCGTACGGCGGGCCCGAATGGATGAACCCGGCGCTGGCGTGTCACAAAGTTACATAAAGTGTTGTCAAACATGGTCTGGTATTTCATAACTTAGTATTATTACCAGCTAATAACGTTATTCCTGCATAGTCCCTCCATGAAATATTTACCTGAGTCACGGCGTATTGCCATTGTTACAATTGTGGCAATTCTCGGCGGTTGCGCCTTTGTAGTTAGCAACCAATTCGACGACATGTTTGGCCCGGCCAAGCCACAACAGCGCATGGCGAAGGTCGATTCTGTGCAGGGTGAGTTGTATCACCAGCAGGTACAGCCGTTGCTGGAGAAGCGCTGTGTGGTGTGCCATGGCTGTTACGACGCGCCGTGTCAGCTCAAGCTGTCTTCGGCCGAGGGCATAGACCGCGGCGCAAGCAAGGTACAGATTTACGACGGTACGCGCCTTAAGGCCGCGCCGACCAGCCGCCTGTTTTTCGATTATGACAACACCGCCGCGTGGCGCAAGCACGGTTTTTACCCGGTGCTAAACGAGCGTGAGCAAACGCCAGCGGCTAATCAGCAGGCCGGCGTCATGGCGCGGCTACTGGCGCTTAAACAACAGCATCCGCTGCCGACTGGAGCGATTCTTCCCGACCAGTTTGACTTCTCGCTAGGCCGCGAGCAGCAATGCCCCAAACCGGCGGAACTGGACGACTATGAGCGCGACTTCGCCGCGTGGGGAATGCCTTTTGGTTTACCCGCGCTGACTAAAGCAGAAGATAAAACACTGCAGGACTGGCTGCGCGACGGTGCGAAAATGGCACCGTTAGCGGCGCTGGATCCGGCTTACACTGAACAGCTTGCAGTATGGGAGAATTTTCTCAACGGCGACTCATTGAAACAGCAGCTGGTTGGCCGCTACCTGTATGAGCATTGGTTTATCGCCCATGTCTATTTTTCTGAATTGCCGCCGGGGGAGTTTTTCCGCGTAGTACGTTCGCGTACACCGCCAGGCGAACCCATTAATATTATCGGCACCCGTCGACCGTATGACGACCCGGGCGTAGAGCGCGCCTACTATCGCCTGTGGCGGGAGCCGGGCGTCATACTGGAAAAAACGCATATGCCGTACGCGCTAAACAGTGCGCGGCTTAAAAAATATACCCGGCTGTTTTTTGAGAAAGACTACCCGGTTACGCAATTACCCTCTTACGAACCTGAAGTCGCGTCCAATCCCTTTAAGGCGTTCGAGGCAATTCCCACAGTAACACGCTACAAGTTTCTGTTGGAAGAAGCGCAGTTCACGATAATGAACTTTATCAAGAGCCCGGTATGCCGTGGTCAAGTAGCCTTGAATGTGATCAACGACCATTTTTGGGTGTTTTTTGTCAAGCCACAAGTAGACCACTCAGGCGAGGATTCGGCGTTTTACAGTGAAGAGCAAGACAAGCTCGCTCTACCATCGGCTGCGGAGAGTAACGCCTATATCCTGACTAATTGGCTAAAGTATTCGAGGCTACAGCGCAAATACATGCGTGCCAAAGCCTTGCGCATGAACCAGGCGTTCCCCAATGGCGAACACCTCACCACCCAGGCGGTTTGGGATGGCGATGGCAGCAATACCAACGCCGCCTTAACTATCTTTCGTCATTTCGATTCAGCGACTGTAGTGAAGGGTATGGTAGGCCGCCCGCCGCAGACGTCCTGGGTGATCGATTATGGATTGCTGGAACGGATTCACTATCTGCTGGCCGCCGGCTTTGACGTGTACGGCAATATAGGCCATCAGTTAAATACGCGACTGTATATGGATTTTTTGCGCATAGAAGGCGAATTTAATTTTCTTGCGCTGTTGCCACCTGAAACTCGCAAGGCCGAACTGAAGCAATGGTATCAAGGCGTGTCGAAAAAGCAGCGCGCTTATTTGTTGGCTCCGCATAAGCTGTTTTCACAACCCTCGGGTATCGACTATAAAACTGACCAGCCGAAACAGGAGTTATATCAAATGCTGCGCGAGGAGTTGGCCGCAGTGCTGGCTGAAGGGCACGATCTGGCGGGCGCGAACGTGCCGAGCAGCCATCGCCTGGCGTTGAAAAAGCTGCAGAGCGTGGTTGGCGGGCCGGCAATACAGCTGCCACAGATTACTTTTTTAACAGTGCAGGGCGCAAATGCGACGCGCCATTACACACTGCTGCGCAACAATGCGCACAGTAATATCACCAGCCTTCTCCGCGAGGAGAAAAACCGCGTGCCGGAGAAGGACACCGTAACCGTTGTCAGCGGCTTACTGGGCGCATATCCCGATGTGTTTGTGAGTGTTGACGAGGCGCAGCTGAATAATTATGTCGAGGCTGTGCTGGCATTGCGCAATCCGGCAGACTACCAACAGCTGATGAACCAGTATGCGATACGCAGGACCAATCCAGACTTCTGGCAACACAGCGATGCCGTGCATGCAAGTAACCAGCAAAGTTACCCTTACCGTGCCGGTTTATTCGACTACAGCCGGCTGGAAAACCGTTGAATCGTTAAAAGCGTTTACGCGTTGGTCGCGAAGCGCCTGCTTGGGCCGAAGATTTCGTAATGCAACTGGCTTTCCGTAAAGCCGAGCCGGCTCAGGAGCATACTCATGGCCGCCATAAATGGGGTGGGGCCGCACAGGTA
>JBBKXJ010000190.1:0-7737 GCA_037969395.1 Pseudomonadales bacterium | reverse complement strand
GATTGCGGAGTTTGTTACGGCGGCGTTGGATGACTTATAGTTAAATACAGCATAACGGCCAACCAGCCAGGGGCCGGATGAGTTTGTTGATTCGGCGTCGGTTCCCGTATACGCCTGCGCACAGCGATCTCTGTGAATTATAATTGTTAACCCCATTGGGCGTAGACGCCGTAGTAGAGCGAGGTTAGTAATAACGCCAGTAGTATGGCGCAAGCGAAAGCAATGATGAGTCGTTTCTTCATACCTTCTCCACCACAGCGCAAGATTTAGATGCGTTGTGCGTACGTTTTTTGCACGTGCCAAAAATACGAACTACGTGCGCACAACGCGCCCTACTTGCTATAGTAGACACCTAACAATAAGCTGAGATTACCCGCTATGCCTGTCGATCCGCAAGCGCAAGCCATCATCGACCTACAGAATGAAACGGGCATCGATCCTACCTCGCTGCAGCCATTCGAGTTGCGCGCCTTGTTTAACTTTGCGGCGACCGAAAGCCCGCAAGAAGTGGGCGGCATTGATGATCGCACTTTGCTGGGGCCGCGCGGCGATATTCCGGTGCGCATTTATACGCCGGAGGGTGCTGGTCCGTTTCCTTTACTGATGTTTTTCCACGGTGGAGGGTTCGTGCTTGGTAATCTCGAGACGCACGATGCACTGTGCCGAGCCTTATGTAACGGCGTTGCCTGTGTGGTGGTGGCGGTTGACTACCGGCTCGCGCCGGAACAAAAATATCCGGCGCCACACGAAGATTGCTATGCGGCGACACTGTGGGCGTACAAACACGCTGGCGAAATAAACGGCCAGGCAGACAAACTCGCTGTCGCCGGTGACAGTGCCGGCGGCACGATGGCGGCAGTGGTGTGCCTGTTGGCGCGCGATCAGGGTGGGCCGCAAATCAAACATCAGCTATTGCTTTACCCCGTAACCGATAGCAACTTCGACACGCAGAGCTATCGCGACAATGCCGAGGGCTACGCTCTAACCCGCGACCTGATGCAGTGGTTTTGGGGGCATTACCTGGCGGCGCAGGAAGACGGCCTGCAAGCTTATGCGGCACCGCTACGCGCTGACGATTTGAGCGGCTTGCCTGCTGCTACTATCATTACTGCGCAATACGACCCCTTGCGCGATGAAGCAGAGGCCTACGCACAGCGTCTGCTAGGCGCCGGCGTTAAAACCGAGTTGATTCGCTATAGCGGGATGATTCACGGCTTTCTTAGTTTCCCTGATGCCATCGACGTTGCCGCAGCCGCCACCGCCACGGTGGCTAATAAGCTGCGCGAGGCACTCGGTAACAGTTGAGACTTACTTCCCGGGCTTGGTCAACTTCCTGGGGTCGAGCAATTTTTCAAGCTCCTTACGCGATAAATCCGTCATCTCTTCTGCCACATCCAGTACGGGGCGTCCATCCTTATAGGCTTTTTTGGCGATTTTCGCGGCGGCGGAATAGCCGATAGTCGAATTGAGGGCGGTGACCAGAATCGGGTTACGGTGCAGGCTCTCCTCCAATACCGGTAGATTGACTTTAAGCGTTGCGATTGCCGAGTCGGCTAACAGATTCGCCGTATTCGCCAACAACTCCATGCTTTGCAACAGGTTGTAAGCGATCACGGGCAGCATTACGTTAAGCTGAAAATTACCTGACTGACCGGCGATGGTGATGGTGGTGTCATTGCCCATTACTTGCGCCGCAGCCATCGCCGCCGCCTCCGGAATCACCGGGTTCACCTTGCCCGGCATAATGCTACTGCCTGGCTGCAGGGCTTGTAATTCAATCTCACCCAGCCCGGCCAGCGGTCCGCTGTTCATCCAGCGCAGGTCGTTGGCAATTTTCATGATAGCCGTGGCAGTGCATTTCAGCTGGCCCGACAACTCAACGGCGGTGTCCTGCGAGCTGATGCTCTCAAAAAAAGACGCGTTCGCTTTGAAAGTCAAACCAGTGCGCTTGCTCAGGTCGGTTGCGAACGCCTTGCCAAATTGTGGCGGCGTGTTGATGCCGGTGCCCACCGCCGTGCCGCCCTGCGCTAACAGGTGCAAACGTTTCTGAGTATCTCGCAGGCGTTTCTGCGCCGTGCCTATTTGCGCGCTCCAGCCGGAGAGCTCCTGCGACAGTTCGATCGGCATGGCATCCATCAAGTGGGTGCGGCCGGTTTTAACAATGCCTTTGAACTCCTTCGCGCGTTGGTCGATAGTTTGCTGCAGGTGCGCCAGAGCCGGCAGCAATTGCTCGTGCAATACCAGGGCAGCAGAGAGGTGAATGGCAGTTGGAATGGTGTCGTTGCTGCTTTGCGCGGCATTGACATCGTCGTTGGGGTGTACCGCTTGTTTGAGTTGGCGCTCAGCGAGTGTGGCGATCACCTCGTTGGCGTTCATATTGCTGCTGGTGCCGGAGCCAGTTTGAAACACATCGACAGGGAAGTGCTCGTCAAACTGGCCGGCCGCAATTTGTTCTGCCGCCGCAATTATCGCTTTGGACCTGGCTTTGGGCAGCAAGCCTAAATCTGCATTAACCTGGGCCGCGCTGGCCTTGATCAAGCCAAGGGCACGAATAAAGGCGCGCGGCAATGTCAGCCCGCTAACGGGGAAGTTGTCGACTGCTCGCTGTGTTTGTGCGCCGTACAGCGCGGCACTGGGCACCTTGAGGGCACCCAGGCTGTCTTTCTCTATACGTGATTTGGTGAGGTGATCCTTGCGCTTCGATTTGCCAGCCATCTCATCACCTCCTTCATTGAACGCGATTAGCTTTTCAAACGATTCATCACATATTGCAGAATACCGCCACTGAGGAAGTATTCCACTTCTACCAGCGTATCGAGTCGTGATTGCAGCTTGATCTCGTCAACCGAACCATCAGCACGATGAATGCGCCCTTCAAACACTTGTCCAGGCTTGAGCTTGCCGTCCAGGCCAAGAATATCGATTGTGTCGCTACCGGAAATGTTCAGCGTTTTACGGTCCTGCCCATCCATAAACTGCACGGGTAATACCCCCATGCCAACCAGGTTGGAGCGGTGGATACGCTCGAAGCTTTCAACAATCACAGCTTTAACGCCTAATAGCAGCGTACCCTTGGCCGCCCAGTCGCGGCTGGAGCCGGTGCCGTACTCTTTACCGCCAACGACGACAGTGGGAATATCCTGCTCCAAATACTGCATCGCAGCGTCGTAAATCGAGATGGGTGCCGGGTCATCGGGCAGGCAGGTGTAGCCACCCTCGGTGCCGGGCACAAGCTCGTTTTTGATGCGGATATTACCAAACGTACCGCGCATCATCACTTCGTGGTTACCGCGCCGCGAACCGTAGGAGTTAAAGTCCTTGCGCTCTACGCCGTGCTCGATAAGATACTTTGCCGTCGGGCTGTCGGCTGGAATGGCGCCTGCCGGCGAGATATGGTCGGTAGTGACCGAATCGCCTAACAATGCCAGTAAGCGGGCACCTTCGATGTTTTTGTTCTTGCCAGCGCTGTAGCGGTCTTCAAAAAATGGCGGCAGCTGAATGTAGGTGGAGTCGGTCGAAAACGGGTAAGTCTTGCTGGTCGCCGTTTCAATCGCCTGCCACTTGTCATCACCTTCGAATACTTCAGCGTATTCGCCCATGAACATTTCGCGGTCAATTTTTTCCACTTCGGCGCGAATTTCGGCGTTGCTGGGCCAGATGTCTTTCAGATAAACGTCTTGCCCGTCGCTGCCCTGACCGATAGGTTCTTTGCTGATGTTAATACGCGTGTTACCGGCTAATGCATAGGCAACTACCAGCGGCGGCGATGCCAGCCAGTTGGCTTTCACCAATGGGTGGATGCGGCCTTCGAAGTTACGGTTGCCCGACAGCACGGAAGTGACCACCATATCGTTGTCGTTGACGGTGTTATGAATGGGCTCTAGCAGCGGACCGGAGTTGCCGATGCAGGTAGTGCAACCATAACCCACCAGGTTGAACCCGAGCTCATCAAGATAGGTGTTGAGGCCGGCTTTCTCCAGGTATTCGGTGACGACTTTGGAGCCGGGTGCCAATGACGATTTAACCCAGGGCTTGCGGGTCAGACCCTTTTCCACGGCTTTTTTTGCGACCAGCCCGGCACCGATCATGACGGCGGGGTTGGAGGTGTTGGTGCAGGAGGTAATAGCCGCTACTACGACGTCGCCGTGATGCATGCTGTAGTCTTCGCCCTCTACCGCGAAGTCTTTCTCCAGTTCAGCTTCCTTGCCGTCGAGCTTGATGAAATCTTCTATCGCTTCTTTCATGCCGCTTAGTGGCACTCGGTCCTGCGGCCGTTTCGGGCCAGACAGGTTCGGCTCAACCGTGCTGATGTCCAAACTCAGCGTGGCCGCAAACTGCGGTGCCGGTGCGCTGCTGTCGCGCCACATGCCCTGTGCCTTGCTGTAAGTTTCCACCAGTGCCAGCGTATCTTCATCGCGACCGCTGAGGCGCAGGTAGTCCATGGTTTTTTCATCGAACGGGAAGAAGCCGCAGGTAGCGCCGTATTCCGGCGCCATATTGGCGATGGTCGCGCGGTCGGCGAGGGGCAGGTTGTCGAGCGCATTGCCGTAAAATTCGACGAACTTGCCAACCACGCCGTGTTCACGCAGCATTTGCACTACGCGCAGTACTAAATCGGTGGCGGTAATGCCTTCTTTTAGCTCACCCGTCATTTCGAAGCCAACCACTTCCGGAATCAGCATGGAGATGGGCTGGCCCAACATGGCCGCTTCGGCCTCAATACCGCCAACACCCCAGCCAAGTACAGCGAGGCCGTTGATCATAGTGGTGTGACTGTCAGTGCCGACCAATGTGTCAGGGTAGGCGATCAGTTCGCCGTTGACTGTGTCGCTCCAGATGCCTTTGGCCAGGTATTCGAGGTTGACCTGGTGGCAAATGCCGGTGCCGGGCGGTACCACGCGGAAGTTATTGAACGCGCCCTGACCCCACTTCAGAAATTCATAGCGTTCCTGGTTGCGCTCCATTTCCAGTTCAACGTTCTGTTCAAATGCCGCTTCAGTCGCGAACTTATCGATCGATACCGAGTGGTCAATCACCAGGTCGACCGGCGACAGCGGGTTAATCTTTTCCGGATCAACGCCGGCTTTGTCAAGCGCAGCGCGCATGGCGGCCAGATCAACCACGGCCGGTACGCCGGTAAAATCCTGCATCAATACGCGGGCAGGGTGATAGGCGATTTCCTGCGGGTTGCGCGTCTCGCCGCTTTTGGCGATCGCTTCAATATCGCTGGCGGTGCAGGAGACGCCGTCTTCGTAACGCAGCAGGTTTTCCAATAGCACCTTAACGGAGTTGGGCAGACGGGTTATATCTCCCAGTTTGGTCAGCGCGTCGGCTTGAAGATTGTAATAGCCATAGGTTTTGCCGTTGGCTTCCAGTGTTGTGTAGCTGTCGAAACTGTTTTTACTGAGTTGCTTCATTCAAGTTCTCCAATAGAAGTACATTTGGGATGATTTTCACTCACCCAGCGCCGTCGAAGTGACAGAAACCTGCACGTACACTGATATGTGGCTTGTTGTTTAAAAATCGGCAGGGATTATACCTCTGCCGGGCAGCAGGGGCTATTAGACTATATGCTATGCACTGCTAAAGCTGCGTTGTTTACCTGGACGTTGCTAGAAAGACGACCCGGGCTGCTGCAGAAATTCCAGCTCCTCCGGCGTTGACTGCCTGCCGAGTGCAGCATTGCGATGCGGATAGCGGCCGAAGCGGTCGATAATAGCTTTATGTTTGTGCTCAAAATTCAAATTGCCTTGCAGCCCCGCTGCGTCGAAAAGCTGCACGGCAATGGTGTGTATCAGCGGCGATTCGCTGTGCATGTAAGGCATAAACAGAAAAGCCTGCTGTTTCGCGTTTAACTCTTTATGTGCGTCGGCGCGCAGCGCTTCCTGGGCAAGCACCAGCGCCAGGGAGTCATTGCCGAACGCCCGCGCGCTGTCGCGGTACAGGTTGCGCGAGAATTGATCGAGCACTATGATCTCTGCCAGCCGCCCATAGGCCCCGTCGCGCCAGCTGTACAGCTCGCCGCATTCAGCGCGGCGCAACAGACTGGCATAGCGCTGGCTGATCAACTGATCAAACTCTGCATCTTTTTTGTACCACAGACCGGAATCAATCTCGGTGAACCAGAAGTCGATAATGTCTTCAGCGCTTATGGTTTTCATTCAGCTTTTTTAACCCGAATAGTGGCGCCGTCAATCTCCTGGCCGTTGAGGTTTTTCATAGCCACCTTGGCCTCTCCCTGCCTGGGCATCTCAACAAAACCAAAGCCCTTGGAGCCACCGGTTCTTTGGTCCATCACCAGCGAGCAGGACTGCACGCTGCCGTGCGCCGCAAACAGATCACGTAGCGTGTCTTCGGTGGTGGTGCGGGCAAGATTGCGGACTATTAGTTTCATAAATCGACATGCTCTGTAGAGTCTAATTGTTTCGTCACTGGAACTACCGGCATCGATATGCCGTCACCAGGATCATAGTCGATTGGGTCTTCTGCAACAAAGCCATGCGCTTTACATAGTCGCAGCCCCGGCAAAGTCTAACCCAACATCAATACGCGAAAGCCGGCACTTTTGGCTCGCTGTTCACAGTGGTTCATAAGCACATCTTAACCTTCTACTCGTTGGGCAGCCATCTTCTAAACCCTAACAATCGCGGCTATGCGAGCGTTTAGCGTATTTATAGTAACCGGTGGCCACCCGGACCGCGATGAGAGATTGCCGGTGGCCCATCGTTTATAGTAGATTGGGCGCATAAAGAGGCAGTAATTCTGCTTTTACTCCGTACTCGGTACTCATGTCGCTTGCATCCCTTCAAAGGGCACGCGAAATATGAAAAGCTGGCACGGCTTCCAACTAGGTAACCTGGAGATTCTTTATGGCAATCGGCGTATGGGTCAGCTTACTTACCTACTTCGCACTCATGATCGGCATTGGCTTCTATGCCTGGCGCAAGTCGACGTCATCATCCGAGGAATACATGCTGGGCGGGCGGCAGCTCAGTCCTGCGGTGGCGTCGTTGTCAGCGGGTGCGTCAGACATGAGCGGCTGGTTATTGCTCGGCTTGCCCGGAGCGCTGTTTGTCGCTGGCCTGGTCGAGGCCTGGATCGGCATAGGGCTTTTCTGCGGTGCGTTAGTTAACTGGATCATCGTCGCGCCACGCCTGCGCGAGCAGACCGAGCGTTACGACAACAGCCTGACCATCCCGGAATTTCTTTCCAATCGTTTTCCGAGCAAGGCCATGGCGTTGCGAACCATCTCGGCCGTCATCATCGTCGTGTTCTTCGCTGTCTATACCGGGTCTGGACTGGTCGCCGGTGGCAAGCTGGTCGAGAGCGCCTTCGGCGAGATCGTCAATGTCGGCGGCTTCACCGACTATGCGGTCGGTGTCTGGGGCACGCTTGCGGTCGTGTTGATCTACACCGTGATCGGCGGCTTTCTCGCTGTCAGCCTTACCGACTTTTGCCAGGGCATCATCATGATGCTGGCACTCATCCTGATGCCGGCGGTCGTGCTGTTCGGCAGCGGTGGTGGCGGTTTCGAACAAGCGTCGGCAACACTGGCCAAGGTCGACCCGAACTTTCTGTCCTGGACCCACGGTCTGACGTTCATCGGATTTCTGTCGGCCGTCGCCTGGGGGTTGGGGTACTTCGGCCAGCCACATATTATCGTGCGCTTCATGGCCATCAGGTCGGTAGCCGACGTACCGAAGGCGCGCAATATCGGCATGACGTGGATGGGCATCT
>JBBKXJ010000189.1:0-4080 GCA_037969395.1 Pseudomonadales bacterium | reverse complement strand
TTTTGAACTGACTGCATTAGGCAATATCACCTGGAAGGGGTACTAGTCTGCACCACGAGCTTGAATTTCGCCAAACACCTGGGCGAAATCCAACGCTTCCACCGTGTTGGTACCGAAGTCAAGCGTCGCCTCTACGTCACGCAGATGGTCTTCCATCCAGCGAGCACATTCGTCCGTTTTGTTGGCCTCAAAAAGATCCAGCAAATTATCGTGGTCCTGGCAGCTGCGAGTGTCACCTTTGGTTGATCCGTAGACGGCGATAATAAGCGATGACCTGGATATCAGGTTACGTAAGAATTCGTTCAGCCGAGTATTTCCAATAATAGCGATCAGTGCCTTGTGAAATTGGCCCGACAGCCGAATCGCCCTGCGCGGATCTTGCGCCAACTCAGCTTTCTTTTGCTCCTGCACCTGCTTGCGCAAGCGTTTTATGTCCCGCTCGGTCATCATATCGGCGATCAGCGGAATGGTTGCCACTTCTAATATCCGGCGCGCCTCAAAAACTTCTTTGGCCTCCTCTACTGTAGGTTGCGCCACACGCGCACCGCGCTTGGGGGCGCTTGTTACCAGACCATCGTGCGCCAAATTCGACAACACCTTACGGATAATTGTACGGCTTACGTGGAACGAATCTGCCAGTGCATCTTCGGGCAATTTGGTGCCCGGTGCGATGTAATGCTCTACAATGGCGGTATAAATGCTTGTGTAAATATCACCGTCTTGAGATCGAACTTGTGACTCTTCATCTCCGGACGCCGGCAATTTACTGACGCTACGGCCTCGACCGGCTTGCTTGTCGCTCATACAGCACTCATTATTCGAATAGCTATCTTTCGTCGTAAGTCAACCATATGCACGCTTGTTTGTATACAACAATATTTACGCTAGTATACATTTTTACAAATATTCTGGCGGTCAGCGTCGCCATCACAAGGCAGCCTCTCGTACCGCTACCTATGTGCCGCCCCACCTTGCTGTCAGCATCGCTGCTATGAATTTCTCAACCTTCCGGCTATATCTTGTTGCCAGGGCCTGCATGAGCTTAGCCAGTACCATGTTGACCGTGGCAATCGGCTGGCATCTATACCAACTCAGCGGCGACCCGTTTGATCTGGCACTGGTCGGCCTGGTGCAGATAGTGCCAATTCTGTTGCTGTTTATGCTGAGCGGTTGGGTCATAGACCACTTCTCCCGCCAACGGATTCTGGTGATTTGTGCACTGGTTGAAACAGTCATTATGCTATTGCTGGCCAGCGCGATGCAAACGCAGGCCTTCGACAAAACGTTGATCTTTGGGCTGCTGTTTTTGCATGGCTGCATGCGGGCATTTTTTAGTCCGGCACAGCAGGCCATTCTGCCCAATATTGTGAGTCGAGCAGCGCTCGCCAAAGCGGTTGCAGTGACCTCAATCGTGTGGAACGTTGCATCAACCAGCGGCCCGTTTATCGCCGGCCTGCTGTTAGCCTGGATTGACAGAGAGATGTATTGGCTATTAGGTGGCTTGAGCCTGATGGGCGCACTGCTATTCACCACGTTACCGCAGCTTACTTCCAGGCAAGCGTCGGGTCGCGGCTTGGCACAGGCACTGGGCGGCATTCAATTTATCAAGCGCAATCCGATTGTACTGGGCTGTATCAGTCTGGATTTGTTGGCAATATTGATGGGCAGCGTGGTAGCACTCTTGCCTGTTTACGCGCTGGACATTCTCAAAGTAGGCCCGGATGCGCTAGGCGTACTGCGCGGTATGCCGGCGCTGGGGGCGGTGATGGTTGGCGTGCTAATGACCCGATTTCCAATACTCAGACCTGGCGTTAGCCTGTTCATTGCCCTAGTGATATTTGCTCTGTCTATCATACTGTTCGCCTACTCAACCTATTTCTGGTTAAGCCTGATTGCACTTTGGGTGTATGGCGCGACCGACATGGTAAGCGTAAACATTCGCTCTACCCTGATTCAACTTGCCACACCCGATGATTTGCGCGGTCGTGTCAGTGCAGTGAATTCTATCTTTATTGCCACTTCAAACGAAATGGGCGATTTTCGAGCGGGGAGCGTAGCCACGCTATTACCCGCCACTACCACCGTCGCCCTGGGCGGGTTAATGGCATTGGCAGTTGCCGTTGGTGGCTACTTTATGTTCCCTGGCATTCGAAGGCTAAGCAACCTCAACGAGGTAGAGCCGAACAGCACTTAGACGAGAAGGAGGAGAAAAAAAGGCCCCTGTAAAAACACAGGGGTCTTTTTTGTAATGGCGGACCGGACGGGATTCACTCACGCCATCCCTGGCGTTCGCCCTGCGGGCAGCCTGCGGCTGTGCAAATCGGCTGTCCTGCCGATTTGTCGAACCTGTGATTCTCGTGCCATTTTTCGAACCACATAAACCAAAGAAGCCCCTATAAAACACATAGGGGCTTCTTTGGTTTATGGCGGACCGGACGGGACTCGAACCCGCGACCTCCGGCGTGACAGGCCGGCATTCTAACCAGCTGAACTACCGGTCCGAAAACTTTTTGACGTGGTGGGTGATGACGGGATCGAACCGCCGACCCTCTGCTTGTAAGGCAGATGCTCTCCCAGCTGAGCTAATCACCCAAACCTCACGAGCGCGCATTCTACCCTACTCGCTTGGCTTGTCAAATAAAAGCGGGGAATCAGACGAGTCAAATTTTGCGTTGTAGTGTGCGTCAACCCCTAGACCAGAACATAGCATTGTGCGACATTGTGCAGGCCATGTGAGAGACCTATCACTGTGTCAAAAAAGAAGACCTTTATGAATCGGTTGCCGCTGTTTTACATGGGTGGATTTGCCGTGCTGGTGGCCATCGCCAGTGCGCTTGCCGACATGGCCGAACTATTTAAAAACGACAACGGCTCCACCGATTGGCAACAAGTCACCAACTGGTCGAGCTCTTCATTAATTTTACTTTTGTCACTGACTGCTATTGGCCTGCTACGCAGCCGCAAACGGGCGAAGAAGTCTCGCGATGCGCTACGCGTGGTGCGCGATGAACTGGAAGTGCGAGTTAAACAACGCACCACAGACCTGGAAGCCAGCAATTTGTTGCTACAGGAAGAGGTCGACCATCGCAGTACCACCGAGCAGCTGCTGCGCGACACCGAAACCTACTTGAGCAGTATTATCCAGTCCATGCCGTCCATGTTGGTCGGCATTGACGCGGGCGGTGGCGTATTTCAGTGGAACCGTCGCGCCGAAGACGTCACTGGCGTCAAAGCGCGCGTTGCGCTGGGCTGCGACGCCTGGCAAATTTATCCGCAGTTGCCGGTAACACGCGAGGTCGTTGCGCAGGCACAGAAATCACGCTCAGCAGTGCATGTAAAAAACGCGCCGCGAGGTAAAAGTTATTTCAATGTGGTGGTTTACCCCTTACAAATCGAAGACGCACCCGGCGTAATTCTACTGATAGACGACGTCACTCAGCGCGTGCAGTCGGAAAACATGTTAATCCAGAAGGATAAGATGCTGGCTATGGGCGAACTGGCCGGTGGCATGGCGCACGATATCAACAATCCCTTAAGCGCGATATTGCAAACGGTGCAAACGGTCGAGCGTCGCCTGTCGCCCAGTCTCGCCGCCAATCACGCCGCCGCTAAAGAGTTGGGCGTCAGCATGGAGCTGGTCGCGGCCTACATTGAACGGCGTGGCGTCGCCGAGTTGTTGCACGGCTTGCATGAAGCAGGACAGCAAGCGGCTGCGATTGTGACCAACTTGCTGGAATTCGTGCGCAGTCGCGGCCATAAAAAGCAGCTATCTGATGTAATCGATCTCATCGAGCGCACCCTCGACCTGGCGCGCAATGTATTTTCCCTGCAGCACGGCCTGCATTTTCAAGACATTCAGTTCAAACGTGACTACCAACAGGACTTGCCGGAGTTCCCTTGCTATGCGGCAGAATTGCAGCAAGTGTTTCTAAATTTATTTCGCAACGCCGCGCATGCGCTGCAGCAAGTCAAAGCACCAGACCATATTCCCTGCATCCGTATCAAAGTGCATATGGACGACAAGGCGTTACATATTGAAATTGCGGATAACGGTGTTGGTATCGAGTCGGCAGTCAAACC
>JBBKXJ010000188.1:0-39926 GCA_037969395.1 Pseudomonadales bacterium | reverse complement strand
GTCGATTTCGGCAAATAGAACCACTATTCACCTCAATCGACGCAAAAAGCTGACTCAAAATCTCACGCCCTCGCTACGATCGCCATTCTCGGACAGCCTCCTAGTCGCATGGGTTATGTTGCAGACCAGTTTGAGTGACGCTAACTAACTGCCGAGGTAGTGAACCCCGGCAGCTTACGCCAGCTATCAAAAGTTGTAGGCTATGTTGACGCCGGCTTCGGTGTCGGACTTCTCAGTACCTACCGGCACCTCGCTATTGTGTTTTATGGTGTAATACAGGCGCACAAACAGCGAGCCGGCTATTTGCGATTCCAACGCCAGCAAACCGCGGGCAACCGTATTTTCTTCACCCGCCTCAAGGCTTAGCTCTTGCACGAATTTCGAGCTAGGGCTGAATTGCCAGTCAAAATGCTCGGCCAGACGCAGGATAACTTCATTCTCGGTTGCATTATCTTCCCTGAGAATGAAGCGGCCGGTAGCAGGATCTCGAATTTTCTCGTCGTCTGCGTCCCGCAGAAAAGATTCAGAAGTGCGGCTGGCGCGATAACCAGGACCCATCTCAATGTTCAAATTTTTATCTTCGGTCGCAAGCAATGTTCGCCCATAACCTAACACGGCTGACGCCTGCCATTCGTAGCCGCTGAATCGATCCTTTTCGAACGACGTGTAACCGAAGACATACGACTGCTCGCTGAGTTTGTAGTCGGACTGAAACGACCCAAAATATCGCTCTGCGGTGCCACCCTGCTCGTTCGACGCGAAAAGACTATCGACGTGCAGATTATGCCGCCAAATATCAAGATCGCGTATTAGATCGATGTTCGCGTTCGCGCTTTTGTTTTCAGTGTTACCGCCAGTGGCTACAACGCCAACACCGACATTGCCAATCCAGCTTTTATCTACCACCGGATCAGCCGGACATTCACACATCTCCGGTTCTGACTCTTCATCCTGTTCCTGCGCCAGCACCTGTACTTGCGCAAGCAACGTAGTGACCAGCAACAAAGAGCCAGCTAACATGTTAGTTCGTTTCTTCATCAAGCACTCCAGTATTGTTTTGTCCTGCAGCACAACTGCCAGGTTAAAAAAAAGGCCCCTAACAAGGGGCCCGAATCATACTATACGCCGCTATTCGGTGGCGCGTACTTCTTTAGTAGCCGTCACCACAGCAACCACGCGACGATTTTCCTGGCGACCTTCAGCGGTGCTATTGTCACCCAAAGGGCGTTCCTCGCCATAGCCAACCGACTGCACGCGGGCTGAGTCAATGCCGAAATCATCGACCAGCATTTTAGCGATGGTCGCAGCGCGCCGTTCGGAAAGTTGCTGGTTATAGGTTGCGGCGCCCGAGCTGTCGGAGTGACCCTCGACCTGCACATCAGACTGCGGGTGCTGCGTCATAAAGTCGGCTAGCCGCTTCACTTCGGGCTTATGAGCATCACGCGCTGCAGCGGAATTCAGATCGAATTCAACGTCGAGGCGAATTTCGACCTGCTCTTCGAGCATTAAGTAGCAACCGGTAGCATCGATTTTAGCGTCGGCTTTGGTATCAGGGCAATTGTCCTGATCATTTGGCACGCCATCACCGTCGTCGTCCAACGCACAGCCTTCATCGTTGACTGCCGCGCCTTCGGGCGTATCGTCGCATTTGTCCTTATAGTCGGCTACGCCGTCGCCATCGCTATCAACCGGGCAACCTGTTTCGTCAACCTGCACGCCGGCTGGCGTGTCGACACACTGATCCATGTCTCTGCCGACGCCGTCGCCGTCGGCGTCGTCGCGTAAGCGGCGCGTTTCAAGGAACAGCCAGCTTAACGACAGCGTGGCTGCTGCATCGGTCTGTTCTTCGTCGATGTCGCTGAACCCACGCACGTCGCCGCGCAATGCAATGCGATCAGTGAAGGGAATTCTAAGGCCGATGCCATAGTTAATGATTGCGCTCTTGTCGGTACCGCCAAATTGGTCATTTTCAAATTCACCCTGGCCACCGCCCAAAACGGCATAAGCCTGCACAAAGTCTTGCGGGTTTATAGTAAACAACGCGTCGAGGCGATATTGATCGAAGTCTACTTCGGTACCCAATGCTAAACCGGAGCTAAACAGGCTATCGCTTTCGGTTTCGACGCTGGAGTAGATGCCTTCCAGCGACCAACGATTATTGAACTGGTAGCCAAGTCCACCGGATTTTATAAACGGATCGGAGTTCAACCCGCGATCGTGATCGAAGTCGTAATATCCAACACTTGGGAAAATTAGCCTAAAGCCACTCACGTCGTCGGCCATGCTAAACGGTGTTGCCGCTAGCAGACCTGCGGCCAGCAGCACTTTGAAATTCAGCTTATTCATTGGTCATCCTCGTTGGTCATGGGCGTCGGCCCACTCTCTGAGCGTGCCGTGTCGCTTAAAATCGAATATAGGGAAAATAATTATCAACAGTTATAACTACTTATGAGTATAAGCTGGCGTACCTTATAAGCTTACTGACAGCAAATCAAACGCCAGTTACAATAATTTACAATAACGACTAGAAACCGTACGAAGTGGTGGAAGAACGATCACTTTGACTGGCTTAATGCGGCACGAGACCGCGCCGGACGGCTCATTAGTAAGCTACGGTCGCTACTCCAGAAAGCGTTGCTGCAGCGCCTGCCGTTTGCTGTCCGTTAATGCGAACACAGCTTCCAGATAATCTTCCGTGCTTGCATAGTGCTCGTCTATCGCGTCGAACGCGGCCTGCAAATACTCCGGTCTGACTTCGAGCAAAGGCCGGATGCTAGCCGGGTTAAGCGTCGCTAAAGTAGAGCTGGCATTGTTGCTGGTCAGACGCTGCAACTCGCGGTCAGGTAAAAAGTAGTCATGCGTCAGCATGTAGTCGCGCATGATTAGCTCACGCGGCACGTCCAGTATCATCAAGATCAGCGCGGCCGCAAAACCAGTGCGATCTTTACCCGCAGCACAGTGGAACAGCAATGCACCCTCGTGCAGCTGTAGCATCGCTTCCAACATGCGGCTATAGGGGCCGTGATGCTGAAGAGCGAAGGCGCGATTGATCGTGCACATAAACTGCGCCATATCGATGTCGACACTCTGGCTGGCATCATAGTTCTGGAAAACAGCGGCGATACTGCCCGGGTCGATGCTCAGCTGCAACAATTCCAGCTGCATACCTTCCGGCAACAGGCTGGGATCTCGCTCCACCTCCTCGAGTCGGCGAAAGTCGCAAACAACGCGCACTCCAAGTGCCGCGAACTGGTCCAGATCATCGCTACTGAGGCGCGACAATTGCCCGGAGCGGTAGAAACAATTCCATCTCACCTGTTTACCGTTGCGCGAGCGATAACCGCCCAAATCACGAAAGTTGGGCGTGCCTGTAAAGGGGATATGGCGTTTCATAGTGTAAGCAACGGCGTGTTAATTAGCATCAGTAAATAAAGACAGGGTGAAGATTATTGTGCGCTACGTGCAGTGTCGGCAGTCGCTTTTGTTGCCGGAACCAGCATTGCTTTATGTTAGCACTTTGCTGTGCAGAATGACTTTTTTACGCTTGCTATTGTCGTGTTACGCTCAAAATAGCTTTAGAGTGACAGTCAAGAGCAGTAGCTTGCCTATTACAAGGAGATCTTATGACACGCGAAAAAGTAGAATTTACTAACGCTGAAAATATCAAACTCGCCGGCCTGCTGGAGACTCCCGCCGATGATCAGCAACCATCGAGCTATGCGTTGTTTGCGCATTGCTTTACCTGCGGTAAAGACGTAACTGCTGCGTCGCGAATTGCTCGCGCGCTGGCGCGCCAGGGCATTGCTGTGTTGCGCTTTGATTTTACCGGCCTCGGCAACAGCGACGGTGATTTTGCTAACAGCAATTTTTCGTCCAATGTGCAGGATTTAGTCGCGGCGGCAGACTGGCTGCGTAACAACCACGCCGCGCCGCGCCTGCTAATAGGCCACAGCCTCGGTGGCGCTGCGGTACTCAGCGCAGCGCATCAAATCGATGAAGTAGAAGCGGTCTGTACCATCGCCGCCCCCGCAACCGCCAGCCATGTGCAGCATCTGTTCAAAGATGCTCAGGCAGAGATTAAACGGGAAGGCATCGCCAGGGTAAAACTCGGTTTGCGCGAATTCGACGTCAAGCAACAGCTGTTGGATGACCTCGATAAGTACGTCAACACCGAACACATCAGCAAGCTGCGCCGCGCGTTGCTGGTATTTCATTCGCCGGTCGATAGTATTGTTCCGATTGAGGAGGCCGCTATAATCTACCAGGCGGCAAAGCACCCCAAAAGTTTTGTATCGCTGGACAAAGCAGACCACCTGCTTGGTAAAGCCCGCGACGCCGAATACGTCGCCGCCACACTCGCCGCATGGGCTAGCTACTATATAGAACCGCAGCAGGCAGAAGAAGAAGAGGTCAGCGTCGCCTACGAAATTACCGAAGGCGAAGTGCTGGTAACCGAAGACAATCACAAATTTCTGCGCGGCCTGCATACTGCCAGCCATCATTTGCAGGCAGACGAACCGGCCTCGATCGGCGGCGGCAATGCCGGCCCAACGCCTTACGACTTACTGTTGATGAGCCTGGGGGCCTGCACGTCGATGACTCTGCGCATGTACGCCAATCGCAACGACATGCCGCTGGAGGATGTGCAGGTTCGTCTCATTCACGAGCGCATCCATGCCGACGATTGCGCGGAGTGCGAAAACGCAGATGGTCATATAGAGCGCATTGCCCGGCGTATTCGTCTAAGCGGCGAGCTGGATGACAATCAAAAAGAACGGCTGATCAGTATTGCCGATCGCTGCCCTGTTCATCGTACGCTTGAAGCCGGGCCTGTGATTACGACGGTGGAGGATAAATAGCTGGTAAGCTTGAATTCGATTCTGGTTTCGAAAAGCTAATGCACCTCACGCCAGTAGATAATGTGGTCGTTGCCGCGATACTGGCCGAAGGTAATCACGCCCGCAGGGTCGTTGTTGTAGCTGCCATCACCATTCCAATCGAACTGCAGCCACGGGTAGTTTGCCAGGCTGGCGCCAAGATCGAACTCACCGACATTGCCGCTGCCGGGCGCGGTGAATTTTAAGCCGGCATCGCCATCGTAAAAGACAAAACCGCCCGGCACCACGTGCCCTGGTATTGCGGTGCTTGTGCCGCTGCCTACTGCGGCATCAAAATCACCGCCGTCGTCGACCACAAGCTCACTGTCTAACAGTCGAGTACAGCTGTCGTCGCTGGCTATTATCCAACCTGTGCCGGCGTCAAGGTATTCCATGCTTATGGTGACGGGTAATTCGCGGGTTTCCGGTCCGAAGGCATTGTTAATGCGAATGCGGCCGAAGCGAAATTCTTCGCTGGCATTTATTGCCGTCAGGCGGACGTGGTCATTGCTACTGTCGCCGTCGACATCTATATCGAGAATGTCAGACGGCAGGCTAACGCCGTCGTCATCAACCGGATTTATGGCGAACGCTGCCAGCAACGAACCGTCCGGGACTGCCGACCGGTTGATGACGAGGTCGGTACTTAGACTGCCGATCCCGTTACTCCAGGAATAGTTTGCGACGCCGCTAACCGCGAGGCGCGGCGTGAGATTTGCGTTAGATACCTGATCGACGGCGGCGACATTGATTTCGTCGGTTAACGGGTCGTTGGTCCATCGATTGAGTTTGGCGAAATCGTCAATGTAATTTTGGATTACAGCGCTGGCTAAGTTCTGTGCCTGCAGTTGTATTTCTAATTTGGCAGGCTCGCCCATATAGGTAAAGCTGGCGCCTGGGCAGCTTAAATCCGAGCGATGGGTTAGGTTGTGGTCGATTATCGCGAAGTGATCGGGAATAAACCGGCCAACTCGCGCTAACGCCGATACCACATTGCCATTCACTGCACCGCTGCCAGCGAAGCCTAAATACTGTGCATCGGATAGCGCCGCTTGCAGTTGTAAAATTCCGACCTCATCCCAACTTGCGTTCGCAGTTCTCGTACCGTTTTCGAATGTCGATTTCGCGTCTATAGATATATCAGGATTGACGCCACCCGCCGGCAAAAATAAACTATTTGTTAAATCCGCCTCTTCGGCCGGCGCTTCGTTGCCAAAATTTTTGGTCGTCGGATTGTCGGCAAGCTCCGTATTGCCATTGCTGTCGTTAAGGTCCGGCGCACCGTCGGCATTACTATCATCTGCCGCCTGCCAGGCTACCGCGCGCATCGTGACGGCGAAGTCTTCACCGGCTTGTTTGAATGCCGCGCCGCTGGCATCGACTGCGGCGGGATTGTCAGCCACATCGATATAAAAACCAAATGGCCGCACCACAAACGGTGCGGTATTGCCCTGCAGCGTCAACGCTGGTCCGGAGTCCTCGTCAGACAGGGTAACCCGCGCATGCAGTGCAATCTGTCCGGCGTCGGCATACATTAAGCGATAGCTGGCGCTAGCAGCGGCGTCGAAGCTGAGGGTAATGTTTTTATAGTCGCTAACGCTGCCTTGCGCATTGATCGACACTGGCCCGCCGTTCACCTGCATGGCGTCTGACATGGCGCAGTCTTTGGGATTAATACACTCAGCGGCAAATTCCAGCGTATGCTCTCCTGTCGGCAGGCGCCGCTCACATAGCCCGTTAGCCGGATTGGTGCTGATCGCCTGCACCGTTAAGGTTTGCGCCAGCGGTGCGATGTTCGAGGGCTTGCCGGCAATTTGGTCACCCACCACGCTAAAGCGCAACAGGGAATTGAGAAAGCTGATATCGGGATCGCTGGGCAGCGCGTTATTCGACCGCTCGGTCACGCTGCCATCGGTAATACTGATATTGACGATCTCCTCAGCCGCATTCTTCAACGCCAGCAAGGTGCCGCTCGCCAGCGCGCCGCCGTTGTCCAATAGACTGAATGTGTACGTTGCCGTGCCCGAATCCGCCGCACCTGTCACGAGCGTACCCTGCCCGTCTGCGACTAACCAATCGCCGTTGCCGGTTGAGGTAGATAAGTTGATACTGCCGACATAATTGGTATCAACGCTACCATCAGCAAGCAGCGCCTGAATATTGACCGGGTGCGCTTCGCAGGTCGATGCTGTACTGGCGGCCAGCACATCGAAGTGGTCGAGTGAGCTGGTGCAGACGCCGGTTTGATTAACCACGACATCGTCAATATGCCAGTAATCGTAGTTACTGCCACTCCCCACCGGGAAGCGAAATCGCAGCCTGAGGTTGGCATGCAAGCCGTCACCCGGCAACGGCAAGGTGCGCTGCATGACTTCACCATTACTAGCGGAACCCGCCCAAGTTGTCAGTGGTTGCCACACGCCGCTGTTATTTCGATATTCCAGAAAAAGATCTTCTCCGGCATCGACATCTTCGCTAAAACTATCCGCGCCCTGGCGTACCCATACAGTCACTTGTGCCCGGGGCACGTCGGTATTGATCAGGTTGTTGCCGCTGGTTACGGTTATATCGCCCCCCCATATAGATAGCGAAGCAGGCGCCGAGTTAAAGGTTCTGCTGTTGACTTGGTGACTGCCACTACCAGCGGCGCTCCAGTCATTGCTGAACGCTGCGGCGCTGGAGAATTCATTGCTGTAAAGCTGACGACATACGTTGCTGCTGATCGCCTCAGTTTCAGTCACTACAACATCGTCAATATGCCAGTAATCAAAAGACTCGCCGCTGGCAGCGTAAAAATTAAACCTGATTTGTAAATTTGAATGCAAGGCACCAGCTGGCAGCAGCAGCGTCTGCTGATAGATTTGCCCCGGCGTGTCGCCGCCGTTCCACGTTTGTAACGTTACCCAGGTACCGGTGTCGGTTCGGTATTGCAGCGCCAGGTCTTCATTGGCGTCCGGATTTTCACTGAAGTCATCCCTGCCCCGCCGTACCCAAACACTGATTTCCGCCCCCGGCACGGCGGCGTCAATCCGCCCGCTGCGGCTGGTGACCATGATATCGCCTTCGTTTATCGCCAGTGCTCGAGGCGTGGAGCGGAAGGCCAGGCTGTTCACCCGATACCGGCCAGTTCCGGAACGAGACCAGTCGCTGTTGAAATCACTATAGTTGTCGAAATACTCGGCAAAAATCACATCGCCCGGTGCTGCTGCAACCGGCGCTGCAACGCAGCACAGCAGTAAAGCCACTGCCGCCAGACAGAAGGAAAAATGCGCTCGGAAATGCTTGCCGTTCATCTTGTAAACTATAGCAGTTGGCGCACTGTTCGCTTGTCGAACGGACAACGTACAGCGGCGTGACTGATTACGGCTAACTGATTAACACGCAAGCCAGCAACCAATAATCCCAAACACCGGAGGTAGAACAATGTCTTTCTACGAAGAGCGCATATTGCCGCGTATCATTAATTGTGCGCTTGGCAATAAAGCCTGCCTGCGGTTACGCAAACAAGTGTGCGCCAGCCTTAATGGTGTCGTTTTCGAAGTGGGTTTCGGCTCCGGACTGAACCTGCCTTTTATGCCGGCCAGCGTAGACAAACTGTATGCATTAGACCCTGCTCACCGCGGCCGGGCATTAGCCGCTGAGCGGTTAGCGGCCTGTGTAATCGACGTAGAGTTTATCGATTTACAAAACGACACCTACCCGCTGCCGGATGCCAGCATAGATTCAATTCTAAGCACCTGGACGCTGTGCACCATACCGGATCTCGCTATTGCGCTGCAGGAAATGCGACGCGTGCTCAAACCGGAAGGTCAGTTTGTGTTTCTCGAACACGGCCTGGCAGATAATCCCGGCACACGCCGATGGCAGCAGCGACTGAATGGTTTGCAGCAGAAAATTGGCGGTGGTTGCAACTTAAACCGGCGCATCAATGAAGCCATTGAAGGCGCCGGCTTTAGTATCACGCAGCTGACAAATTATTATATGAAGGGGCCGAAGCCCTTCACTTATATGTATCAGGGCATCGCCGTTGCCCGTGGAGAAAAAGGAGCCTAGACCGGGAAGCCTGGTACGGGGTACTAGCCAGTAAACGCGCGCGCTTCAAGGAATACTCGCTTGATCAACGGGTTTTGTGCTTTCAGCTTTTCAGCTATTTCGCTGACAGTCCTTTCAATATCTGTCGACGACAGGCTGTCTTTAAAGTCGACGCTAATATTCACCAGAATAAACTCCGGCCCCATATGCATGGTTAGCACCTCGTTAATCTGATTAATCGCGTCGCTGCCTTTCAGCACTCTCCTGATTTCCTTGCGTACTTCGGAAGTCGCACTTTCACCAATCAAAAGCCCCTTGGTTTCAATCGCCAACCATATCGCCGTGAACGCCAGAATGACGCCAATCACCACCGATGCAATACCGTCGTACAGCGGGTTACCCGTGTTGGCGGTTATGTAGACGCCGATCAGAGCCACTAGCAAACCGGCCATAGCGGCTGAGTCTTCAAACAAGACCACAAACATTGACGGGTCTTTGCCCTCGTGAACCGCTTGTAGATAACCGGTGTCGCCTCTGGCTTTATTAAATTCACGCAGAGCAAACCACCACGCCGCCCCTTCGAACGCCAGCGCCAACCCCAATACGATATAGTTGACTGTCGGGTCGCGCATCTCCACCGGGTCGAGGATGTGATGAACTCCCTCATAAATCGACACACCGGCACCAACCGCGAAGATAGCAATCGCGACTACGAAACTCCAAAAGTAGATTTCTTTGCCATGACCGTACGGAAAGTCTTCATCGGGTGGCAGCTGCGCGCGCTTGAGGCCGTATAGCAGTAACACCTGGTTACCGGTATCAACCAGCGAGTGAATCGCCTCCGATAACATGGCCGAACTACCGGTCATGGTGGAGGCAATAAACTTTGTTATGGCAATCAATGCATTGCCAATTAGCGCGGCGATGATGACTTTTTTAGAAGAGGATGTAGACATAAGATAAGTTTTCCGAACCGCTTAGCGCGATATCTGTTTAGCTTTAAAGCCTTTTTGTTCCAGCAGTTTGACCAAGCCGTTGGGGCCGCCCAGATGACCGGCGCCAACCACCACAAAGTAGCTGCCCTTGCCCTTAAGCCAGCCGCGAATTTGTTGCGCCATTTGCACATTTCTATCGTCCAGCAAGCGAGTGATAAAGCTGTTCAGTTGAGGATACTCTTCTACCGGCTCGCTCATATAGCGATACATGCGGTCAACATCGCCACGCAGCCAGTCTACAACCAGCCGGTTCAATTCCGCCTGCACCGATTTCTCCCCCAGCAGTTTAAACGTATGCCGCAAGCTCAGGTCTTGCTCCTCGGCACTGGCGGTGCTGAGCAAATCGAGCTGCTGTTCCAGCGTTTCCAGCTCCAGCACCGGTTTGCCACTTTGCTTCGCTTGCTGCATCAGATAGCTGTCGACCCCTGCACTGGGGTCGTAGCCGTAAACCAGCATCTCCTGGGCGACAAAGGTTTGTTCGAAAAACCACGGCCGCATGTGTTGAAATGCCTGAATACCGTAGCCACGCGCGGCTAATACCTGCTGTATTTGCGCAACCGTTGGCGGCGTCAGCTCAGCGGACAGGCTGCTGCCCGTCGGCAAGCTGCCGCGCCGGCTAAACTCCTCTTGCAGTTGGCTGATTGGGACGGCGTCAGTGTTGACTTCAACCACAAGATTATCGGCAGCCTCAAAACGCCGCATGACCTCTTTGTGGAGGGGGTACATATTTTTTTTCATCAAATGTACCGAGCCGAACAAGTACACTTTGCTACGCCTGCCGCGCAACTCGAACAGACTGAGCGCACCGGCCTGCTGCTGGGCCTGGTCGCGCAGCTCAGCGGCTGATGTAATATTTTCCTGGTCGACTCGTACCGGCTCACAGGCCTTGGCTATTTTTTTCGCAACGCGCTGCAGTTCGCATTTCCGGATCGCGTCGACGACAGCCATTAGCGGATTAGCAGCGGCCGTGGATTGCCCGCTTACGCTTAGCTCGCCTTCAACCGCTATCGCGGCGGCCGAATGGGTGACTGGAGGGAGTTTTTCAGGTACCGCTGCTGACTGTTGTGCCAGCGAGGGTAGCGCTATCAGCAAGCAAAGGCACAGCAATAGCTGGCCGCCTTTTAAACCGGGCTTTGGCCTGCACAACGCGTTGACTCGATAGCTACGTAATCGCACTGTTCGGATCCTTTAGCCTGCTTGTTTTGCAGGCTGCGCGCGTAGCCGCATTAAACCTTCCTGCGCCACGCTGGCCACCAGCTCGCCTGCCTGATTAAAAATACTGCCATTGCTAAAACCCCGCCCAAACGAGGCGCTGCTGCTGGTCACTTCGTAGAGCAGCCATTCGTCCACTCGAAACGGGCGATGAAACCACAGGGCATGGTCGATGCTGGCAACCTGCACCGCATCGCTCATATGACTAATGGCGTGCGGCCGCAGCGCGGTTACCAGAATAGGATTGTCAGAGGCGTAAGCAAGCAGCTCCTGATGCTGGCTCAAATCATCGGCCAGCTGGCCGTCAGCCTTGAACCAGATGCAGGCATAGGCCTCAGCCTGCTTGGGCTTCGCCAGCGCCACCGGGTCGACCTGCCGAAATTCGATTGGCCAGTCATAGTCGACCGCTTGCTGCTCTTGCCGCCGTAAATAGTCGTGCATGCGTTCGCGGTCGCTGGGCAGACCTTTGGGCCCTGGCACCTCGGGCATGGTGGCGTGATGATCGAAACCCTCTTCAAAGATTTGAAACGATAAAGACATATTGAAAATGGCCTGGCCGTTCTGGATAGCGACTACCCGGCGATTGGTAAAACCGCGACCATCGCGAATGCGGTCTACTTCATAGATAATCGGCGTTTCAACCTGGCCCGGTCGCATAAAATAGCTGTGCAGCGAATGTAAAACGAAGCGCGTGCTTACCGTTTGCTGCGCCGCGTTCATGGCCTGCGCCAACACCTGGCCGCCGTACACCCGGTCATCGGTAGCGTTGAGGGTAGCGCCCCGAAACAGATTTTTGTCTATCTTTTCCAGATTGTGATTATCGATCAGCGCCGCTAAAGCTTTGCTCATTGCTTGTTCCGTCCTTGTTATTAACGCCCGTGGCGTGCAAGTGTCATGGGGCGACAGCAGGTCGGCTGCTGCGCGGGCGCCGATTATAGTGTGTTTAATTTGGCTGTCAAAGCGACTGCTGTACAGCACCTCATCCAATAGAAATTGCACTAATGACTGCCGCCTAATTCGGCCACAATCTCGGCAATGCGCGCCAGTCGCTGCAGTGGGTCTGTACAACGCAACAGCTCGTATTTCGCCAGCATATCGACCGGCAGAAGTTGACCCAACAGATTGCCGACCTGGGTAGCATCGACAGAGTCAGAGTTTAGGTCAGAGTTTAGGTCAGGGGTTAGGTCAGGGTTTAGCTGAATATGCGCCACACTCGGATGCTTGATCAGCTCGCATAGAATCTCCACCAGCTGCCGGTGCTCGGCCGGCAGCGCCTGTGGCTCCTCAGCCGCAAGATACTCGACTTCGGCAACCACCAGATGATCGGCCTGGGTATCGGCATTGAGGATACGAAACTTACGATCACCGCGGGCGATAATGCCAAGCCTGCCGTTTTCCAGCGCATCCCAGTCGACGATGCGCGCGTGGGTACCAACTTCCAGCAATTGCATTTTGCTTTCGCTGCTGTCGACAACCTCACTGCCGGCGCGGATGGCCACCACGCCGAAACCGCTATCGTCGCGCATACAACGTTTGGTCATATCGAGATAGCGTGGCTCAAACAGCTGCAGCGCGATCTCCCCGCCTGGAAACAGCAAAGTCGGCAGCGGAAACAGTGGAATAGTTTCAGCCATGCGACGCCTGATTTTCTGCTTCAGCCGATGCGCCGAAGGGCTTAAACAGCAGCAGTAATTGTGGCAGTAATAGTAGTGCGCCTAACAGCGCACCCAGCATGGCCGCGCCGGTGAGCAGACCAAAATAAATGCTCGGCCTGAAATTCGACAACGCCAGAATTGAAAATCCGATAATGACGGTTATCGACGTGTAGTACAGCGCTCGACCTATGCTCTCGTGGCAGCGATACATAGCGGCCTTGTAGTCTCTGTCCTTGGGAAACTCGATGCGGAAGCGATGCAAATAATGCACCGCGTTATCAACGCCTATGCCAATCGCAATAGCGGCGATGGTAATGGTCATCATGTCCAGCGGTATACCGGCCAGTCCCATGCCGCCAAGCACCATAGCCGCCGCCAGCATGTTCGGCAGAATGCCCAGTATGGCAATCTTAAGCGAACGAAACAGGATGATAAACATCACCATGATGGCGATAAAAACGGCAGTAATGGTTAAAATCTGCGAGCTATACAGACTCTGTAACATATTGTTATACAGCACCAGCAAGCCGCTTAGCTGCACATTTTCCGGCTGCAGGCCGGCTTCGTCGACCAGATAAGTGCGCACTTTTTGCAAAAATTCAGCACGCTTCAACTCGCGGCTGGTCTCCTTGACCCGAATACTGATGCGTGCTTCATTGCGCTCGCTGTTGAGGTAGGGATTTAGCATAATATCGGCGATGGCAGGCGGCAGACTACCTTTGGCGACCGCCAGCTGCACGTCGTCAATATCCGGCCCGGTCAGTTCTTTCATCAGCTTGTAGAAGGTCGCCAACGACAATACCTTGCCCGTTTCCGGCATCGCTTCCAGCGCGTCGTGAATGCGCTCTATGTCGTTTAACCCCTGTTTGGTGAACCAGACGCTGGATGAATCACCCGCGTCAGCACCGAAGTCATCGCCAAAATCTGCTGCGTCGTCGGCAAAGTCTTCGAAATCGTTCTCGCTTTCGGCTGCGGCTGCTGCCGGGGGATCATCAAAATTTTCGAAGTCTTCGTCAGACTCAAACGCCGCCTCGGCGTTTGCGTTGGCATTGGCTGGCGCAGTAATAATTATTTCCAGCGGAATCGTGCCACCCAGCTGTGCGTCGACCAGCTCCATGCCCTGGTAAATCTCAGTTTCTGAATCGAAAAAATCGATGAAACGGTTTTCCACCTGCAGGCGGCTGATGCCGATGCCGGAGAGCACAGCAAGCACCACGCTGACGACCAGAATCAGCTTGCCGTGGCGATCGGCGACCACGGCGAATTTGTGGGTGAATACGTTGGAATTCGCCACCGGCGGCGCCGTTTCAGTTTTCGGCAGCAATACCAGAATGGCGGGCAGGATCATAAACACCAGCAGCAGCGCCACAACGGTGCCAAGGGTCATCATCCAGCCGAAATCAATCACCGGTCGAATGCCACTTACCACCAGCGAGGCAAACGCCACAATGGTGGTGAGGGCGGTATAAATGCACGGCTTGAGCATAAAGCGCACGGTCATCATGACCAGTTCGCGCTGTGATAATTCAGGCTCACTGGCATACAGCTCGCGGTAGCGCACCACCAGATGCACGCTGATCGCGAGGGTAATGATTAACAGCAGCGCGACGAAGTTAGAAGACACAACCGTCATGCGCCAGTCTACCAACGTTAGAAAGCCAAGCATGGCCGCGCAGGTGCTAACGCAAATCAACAGCGGGATGGCGACCCAGCGCGGTCGTCGGAAAATAACGCTCAACAAGACAATAATAAACACAATAATGCCGCTGCCAAACACCACCAGGTCTTTCTTGACAAAGTCGATCATGTCGGAGGCGATCATCGACACACCACCGAGATGAATGTCGGCGTTATCCTTGTATTTATCCAACACCAGCCGCGTTGCCGCGACCATGTCAGCCCGCTGCTGATTGAACTCGACAGAGTAGTCTTTATAGGCTTGCTGTGCGGCCTCGTACTCAACACGCTGTTCGCTGCTTAACCCCTCCTCGCTCAGCTCTTTGTCGCGTAAGCGCTCGCGATTCTCCAATAGCTGGCGATACTTTTCATCGTTTTTAATATTGACCTGCAGGGCCGTGGTCTTACCGTTGGGGCTGACCAGCATATTGGCGTAGATTGGGCTAACGCTAAACTCCTTACGCACCAGCTCGCGGTCAACGCCCCCGTCCTGCAGCGTTTTAAGGCCATCGCCCAGTTCGCTGAGTTTGACATTGGGGCTTTGTAATAACGGCACGTTGAGTATCGACGTGACACTGCTCACGCCCTCCACCTGCTGTAGCTCAGCGGCTAGCGCGCCGAGCCGCTGTAGCACGCCGTCGCTTAGCAGGTCTTCTTCGGGCGTATAGGTAATTACCAGAAAGTCGTGGGTTGCATAACGCTTGGAAAAATTACGAAAGTACTCCAGATCTGCATCGCCCTCCAGCACCAGTGCATCGGCTGAGGCATCGAGTTTGAAGGTGGGCGCGTGCCAGGCGAGAAAGCCCAACACCAGAGCCAGCAACAGCAGCACAATTTTTGCGTGGTTAAGAATCACGCGTTCGTAGAGTTGGAAGAAACGATTAGTCATACGATGCTTAAGTCCATTCAAATTATTTGTACAATATTAAAGTACGAGGTGCACACAGCGCACTACGTAGGGTGCGCTGTGCGCACGTGTCACTGACCACATTCAGGATTCTTCACCCCAGCGTTCAACCAGCGTTTGCTCAACACCCAATTGATCGAGCACGCGGGCAACAATAAAATCGATAAGCTCATCCACACTGCTGGGTCTGTGATAAAAGCCCGGACTGGCGGGCAGTACCGTCACCCCCATACGCGCAAGCGTTAGCATATTTTCCAGGTGTATAGCGGAATATGGCGACTCGCGCGGTACTACTATCAATTGCCGCTTTTCCTTTAACACGACATCGGCGGCGCGTTCGATTAGATTATTACTCGCCCCATGCGCAATAGCCGACAAACAGCCGGTACTGCAGGGGCAAATCACCATGGCGGCCGGCGCGCCCGAACCGGAGGCTACCGGTGCCATCCATTGCTCGCGGCCATACACTTTTAGCTGACCGGCCTCGACCGCAAAATAGTCATTTAAATAGCTTTCAATCAGCGCCGGTTTGGCAGGAATTTTCAGCTCGGTTTCGGTGGCCACCACCAACTGTGCCGCTTTGGAGATAAGAAAGCTGACCTCGCAACCTGCCTGCAATAAACATTGGGTCAGGCGCAAACCATAGCCTGCGCCGGAAGCGCCCGTCATGGCGACGGTGATGCGGCTCGGTGTCATTCTTTGTCCTGCAATGCCACGATCAATTTTTGTTGGATGCCGTCAAAGCCACCGTTGCTCATTATTACAATCTGGTCGCCCGGCCGCGCCATCGCCGCGACTTGTTCGACCATGAGGCTGACTGAATCAACAATCGCGCCGTGCTGCTGTAGATCCTGCGTCAGCCACGGCACGTCGCCAGACTGGTACCACAGCACATGGTCGGCTATGCTGACTGACTGCAGCAGCTGCTGTTTGTGAACCCCCATACGCATTGTGTTAGAGCGCGGTTCAATCAGCGCGATGATGCGTGCGTCGGAGTGCTGCTTGCGCAAGCCCTGCAGGGTGCTGGCGATCGCGGTGGGATGATGAGCAAAATCGTCGTATACAGTCACGCCGTTTAGTTCGGCCAGTTTTTCCATACGCCGCTTCACGCCGCTGAAGGCCGACAACGCGGCGATGCTGACTTCTGCCGTAACGCCGGCGTGGTCGGCCGCCGCAATGGCAGCGATGCCATTCTGCATATTGTGCGCACCAGTATGCGCCCAACTGACCACGCCGTGTTGTTGCAGCGTTTTGTCGCCGTTGGCGAACACGCATTCCTGCACCATAAATTCGCTGCCGTCGGCCTGTAGCGGCAGCGCCTGCCAACGCGCGTCGCTGCACTGTGGGTCACACGCCGTGTAGTCGATTGGCGTCCAGCAGCCTTGCTCCAACACGCTGTCAAGCGCCGCCACGCCGGCCGGTAATACGATCCTGCCGTTACCGGGGATGGTGCGCACAAAATGATGGAACTGCGTTTGGATAGCGGCCAGGTCGGCAAAAATATCGGCGTGATCAAATTCCAGATTATTAAGGATAGCAGTGCGCGGCTGATAGTGGATGAATTTCGAGCGTTTATCGAAAAAGGCGCTGTCGTATTCGTCGGCTTCTACCACGAAATGCTGCCCCTCACCGAGTCTGGCAGAGACGCCGAAATCCTGCGGAATGCCGCCAACCAAAAACCCGGGCTGCAAGCCTGCCTGCTCTAGAATCCACGCTAGCATGCTGGTAGCGGTGGTTTTACCGTGCGTGCCGGCAACTGCCAATACCCAGCGACCCTGCAGCACCTGACTACTCAGCCAGGCTGGTCCCGAGCAGTACGCGGCGCCCTGGTTGAGCACGGCTTCAACCGCCTCGTTACCGCGCGACATGGTATTACCTATCACCACCAGGTCCGGCCTGCCGCGCAGAAAGTCGGCATCGTAACCACGGTGCAGCTCAATACCCTGCTGTTGTAGCTGGCTGCTCATTGGCGGGTATACGTTTTCGTCCGAGCCGCTGACCGTGTGGCCTAGCTGGCGCGCCAGCAGTGCCAGGCTGCCCATAAAGGTGCCGCAGATGCCGAGAATGTGCAGTCGCATGGTTGTTCCTTTTCCCGCATAGCTAAAGCGCGTTGATTTCAGTATTATCGCCGCCAGAATGTCTATCGTAACAAATCGCAACCGGAGGGAGAAAAGTAGTGGCAAAATTGAATGCGTTTTATGCACAATCGGGCGGGGTAACGGCTGTTATCAACGCGTCAGCATGTGGTGTTATCGAAACCGCGAGGCAGCATAAAGACAAAATTGGTAAGGTCTACGCCGGCAACAATGGCATTCTTGGTGCGCTACGCGAGGAATTGATCGACACTAGCAAGGAAACAGCGAAAACAATAGCCGCCCTGAAGCACACCCCTTCGGGCGCTTTTGGCTCGGCCCGCTATAAATTGAAAGACCTGCAGAGCAATCGTGCCGAGTATGAGCGACTTATCGAGATATTCAAGGCGCACAACATCGGTTACTTTTTTTACAACGGCGGCGGCGACTCGCAAGATACTGCCTGGAAGGTGTCGCAGCTGGGCGAGCAAATGGATTATCCCATCACCTGCGTCGGCATACCGAAAACGGTAGACAACGACTTACCGCACACCGATTGCTGCCCAGGCTTCGGCTCGGTCGCCAAATACGTGGCTGTGTCAACGCGGGAAGCCGCGCTCGATGTCGCATCCATGCACGAAACCTCGACCAAAGTATTTATTCTCGAAGTGATGGGCCGTCACGCGGGCTGGATAGCCGCGGCCGCCGGTTTGGCCGGGCAGGAGGAAGGCGACGCGCCGCATATCATTCTGTTCCCCGAAATCGCTTTCGACAGGAAAAAGTTTATTAACGAAGTTGCTCGCCGAGTGAAGAAGACCGGCTACTGCGTAGTCGTTGCGTCTGAGGGTGCGCACTATGCCGACGGCAAATTTGTCGCCGACGCCGGGCGTAAGGACGCCTTCGGCCACACACAGCTGGGTGGCGTAGCGCCCACCCTCGCGCAAATGGTCAGCGAAGATCTGGAGTTAAAATACCACTGGGCGGTGGCGGACTATCTGCAACGCTCGGCACGGCACATTGCTTCGGCGACCGATGTGGAGCAGGCGTATGCCGTGGGCAAGGCGGCAGTAGAAATGGCACTGGCGGGTAACAACGCGGTAATGCCGATTATTGTGCGTAACAAGACCAAACGTTACGGCTGGCATATTGACTCGGTGCCACTGGAAAGCGTTGCCAACGTGGAGAAAATGATGCCGCGTGATTTTATTACGCGCAATGGTTTTGGTATTACCGAGAAAGGTCGCGAATATCTACAGCCGTTGATTCAGGGTGAGGATTACCCGCCCTACAAAGACGGGCTGCCGCAATACGCTAGGCTGAAAAAGGTGATGGTAGCTAAAAAGCTGCGTACTAAATTCAAGCCCAGCTAACGCTCAGACAGCACCACGCGATAGGTCATTAGCCACACCAGCGTGGCTAGTGACCGCAGGCGCGCCCACCACTTACTTACAACAACGGCGCAATCACCAAACTGACAATCGCCATCACGTTGATCAGAATATTCATCGCCGGACCCGAAGTATCCTTGAACGGATCACCCACGGTATCGCCAACCACAACGGCAGTGTGTACGTCAGACCCTTTACCGCCAAGATTGCCCTGTTCTACAAATTTCTTGGCGTTATCCCAGGCGCCACCGGCATTGGCCATCATCAGGGCCAGCAATACGCAGCCCAGCAAGGCACCGCCCAGCATGCCACCCAGTGATTCAGCGCCGATACCGAAGCCGACAATGCACGGTGCGCCGACCGCGATCACGCCGGGAATAATCATTTTCTTCAACGCCGACGTGGTAGCAATATCTATGCACTTGTTGTGATCGGGTTCCGCAGTGCCCTCACGCAGGCCGGGAATTTCCCTGAACTGGCGGCGAATCTCCTCAATCATTGCCATCGCGGCGTCGCCCACGGCGGTCATGGTGATAGAGGCAATCAGGAACGGCAACATACCGCCGATGAACAGGCCCACCAGCACCATGGGGTCAGATAACTCCAGACTAAAACCAGCCTTATTGATCGACATCGTTTCTACAAAGGCAGCGATGATCGCCAGCGCCGCCAGTGCGGCTGCGCCAATAGCAAAGCCTTTGCCAATGGCTGCCGTGGTGTTGCCCACCGCGTCGAGGCCGTCGGTGATGGCGCGGGTTTCTTCGCCCAGGCCGGCCATCTCCGCGATGCCGCCGGCGTTGTCGGCGACCGGGCCGTAGGCGTCCAGCGCCATGGTCATGCCAACGGTTGCCAGCATGCCCACAGCAGCAATGCCGACGCCATAGAGTCCGGCAAGATGGGTAGAGACGAAGATAATGCCGGAAATCGTTAGCACGGGTATTACGACCGACTCCATACCCACCGCCAAACCGGTAATCATTACGGTAGCGGCTCCGGTTTTACCCGACTCGGCGATGCGCCTCACCGGTTTGCTGGCCGTGTAGTATTCCGTTACCAGACCGATGACAATGCCACCGACAATGCCGCTGATTATTGCCCACCATACGTTGCTATCGAGGCCCATTGCCCAGGTAAGTATAAAGGCGGCCGCAATCAGCAACAGCGCCGAGCCCTGATGACCAAGCCGCAGCGCCTTTTCCGGCGCCGTTGACGACTGACGACGCACCAGATAGATGCCAATAAGAGAGCAAATTAAACCCACCGAGGCCAGCATTAGCGGCAACGCCATCAGCGCCGCCTGGTCGCCTTTCGGCGCGAGAGTTTCTATGCTGAATTCACCAACCATGGTCAGCGTTGACGCAATGGCGATGGTGGCAATCATGGCGCCGCAGTAAGATTCGAAAATGTCCGAGCCCATGCCCGCCACATCACCGACATTATCACCAACGTTGTCGGCGATAACGCCGGGGTTACGCGGATCATCTTCGGGTATGCCCTCTTCCAGCTTGCCGACCAAATCGGCGCCCACGTCGGCACTTTTAGTATAAATACCGCCACCAACCCGGGAAAACAGCGCCACCGACGACGCACCCATACCGAAGCCATGAATAGCGTGCACGCTGTGCGGGTCGCCGCCGAAAAACCAGTACAGGCCGCCCAGGCCAATCAACCCTAGCGAGGCCACACACAGCCCCATAATCGAGCCGCCGTAAAAAGCCACTGTAAGTGCTGCTGCCTGGCCGTCGGTATGCGCGGCGACCGTGGTACGTGAATTGGCCTTGGTGGCCGCCCACATGCCGATGTAGCCCGCCAGCGCAGAAGACAGTGCGCCCACCAGAAACGAGATGGCAGTATTAACGCCGAGCGGCGAAATGAGAATGAAGACCAACAAAACGCTGACAAAAATCGCCAGCATTTTATATTCGCGGTGCATAAACACCATCGCCCCTTCGTGAATCGCATTGGCGATTTTTTTGATGTTTTCATCACCCTCGCCGTAGCGAGCAAGTTTTTGATAAATAAAATAGGCTACGATCAGACCAATCACGCCAAGAAGTGGTGGTATAAAAAGACTTCCGCTCATTATTTCTCCCAAAGATTATTAGCAGCTCGCCGGCAGTACGGCAAGGTTATACTATCACCTGCATTTCACCAGTGCAGCAAGGGCGTCAACATTGCCGACTATAAATCTCACACCTCAAGTGCTTTTCGGGCTGGTATAATCCCCACTTTCCAGCAATCCATAACTGCGAGGCGGCAATAATCCTATGAGCTTAAATCTAGTACCCTCAGGCAAAGACCTACCCGACGATTTCAATGTCATTATTGAAATCGCGGCACACAGCGACCCGGTTAAATACGAAGTCGACAAAGACACCGGGGCATTATTTGTTGACCGTTTTATGGGCGCACCGATGGTGTACCCGTGCAACTATGGTTATATACCCAACACGTTATCCGATGATGGCGACCCAATGGACGTTTTGGTGCGCACCCCGCACCGGGTCAATATTGGCTCAGTTCTTCGCTGCCGCCCTATCGCCATGCTCGATATGGAAGATGACGGCGGAGTCGACTACAAAATTCTGGCTTTGCCGGTGCCAAAGCTGACACCGTTCTGGAAGCATGTAAAAACCCGCGAAGATATGCCCGAAGTGTTGATAAAACAAATCGAGCATTTCTACACTCATTACAAAGATCTGGAAGAGGGCAAGTGGGTGAAAATTCGCGGCTGGGGCGATACCGATGCAGCCAGGAAGGCCATTCTGCAATCAGTAGAAAACTATAATAACGAAGCAAAGTGAAGCTGCATCGTTAGACAAAGTAAAAAGCCGGCAATTGCCGGCTTTTTTTGCACTGCCTTACGGTCGAAGAATAAGACAGTAGAGATGTATTGTCGCCTCGGTATTGACCGCAGCAGATAGTTTTTTAATGCGAAGTTTTAGCCGGCTGTTTTGCTTTTGGCAGCGCCGCTATTAACTCTTTGTACAGCTTCGAACCCTTGCGAATCTGTTTATGCTCGGCGTAGGCATGCACCGCTTTGTGCCACGCTTCCTGCTTGCCATGGGCATTAATTGAAAAGCTGGTACAGACAATTTTGTTGACCAGCGAGGAGGCGATGCCAATCTGAAAAATTGGCGTTTTGGTGCCGCTTTTTTCGGTTTTAACCAGATAGCTTATACCCCTGACGCTGCCATCCTTGTTGAAACATAGTTCTGCCTTGCGCTTTTCTTTCGACTTTTCCTGCTCAATGCGCAGCTCTTCATCGCGCGCCTGGGCCTGTTCTTCCAGCGGTTTTCTGTTTTTACCAGCCAACCGCTTGCCACCCTGTTTGAGTGAAAAGTACTCCTGATGAAGTGTGCCGTTAACTGTTCTGCGTACCCGAAATCCGTAGAAAGCCTGGTTGTCTATTAATTTCACGCTCACAACTTATCTCCTTTATATCGAAATTGTTGATTATTTCGACTAGCTAACACCAGATCCCTCGGTGTCAAAATTCTGAAACTTTGTTTATTGTTTTTATTTCAGTGTAGCTGATGTTCTCATTTGCGATGGGTACAATAACCCCGACCATATTATTAGCATACTCCATAGCACCCAAAAAACAAGCGCTCACAATTCCTTAACAGGTGTCGCTAGACAAAAGTGTTAGGCGCTGCCACTTTATACAAGCGGCACGTCACACAATGCTCTGATCCATTGATCGCGCTGCCTCCGAATCACGCGGTTTGCCCACAACTTTCGCTGGCACACCGGCAACCGTAGCGTGCGCCGGCACGTCGGCAAGCACAACGCTTCCGGCAGCAACTTTAGCGCCGCGCCCTACGGTTACATTGCCTAACACTTTGGCTCCTGCTGCCAGCAACACGCCATCTTCTATGTGCGGGTGGCGCTGACCAGCCTGGATGCCGCAGCCGCCAAGCGACACACCGTGCAGCATCGATACGTTGTGCCCTACCGTGGCCGTCTCGCCGATGACCAGCCCGGTCGCATGGTCGAGCATAATGCCACCACCCATCGTCACCGCTGGATGAATATCAACGTCGAACAGGCAGGCGCTGCGGTTCTGTAAAAATAATGCCAGCGAGCGTCGCCATTGCTGCCATAAATGATGCGCCAGGCGATGCGTTTGAATGGCGTGAAAGCCCTTGAAGAAGAGTAACGGACGCGAGTAGTATTTGGTAGCCGGGTCACGATCCTTGTAGGCTTGCAGGTCCTCACGCATTGCATTGGCTATGCCGGGGTCATGGATCAGCACCTGCTCAAACACCTGCCGCAGTAGCATTGCTGCTACGTCGGCGTCACCCAGCTTGGCCGCCAGGTGGAAGGCCAGGGCAGACTCAAGACTGTCGTGAATCAATATACTGGCGTGGTAAAAGCTTGCCAGCACGGGCTCATTGCGACTTTGCTTGGTCGCTTCGTTGCGAATAATTTCCCATAGATAATCGGGATTGCCTGGATCCTGCATTTTCGTTGCCCTCGCCTGACATGTTGCGTTAGTTAGTGCCCGTCCAGAAACTCGCGCTGGCGAACCATTCGCGACTAAAGTCGCTCCTACAGGTCAGGCACTACGTTGTGGCAGCGACTTTAGTCGCGAATGATGTACTACCGGCTGTTTGACGACATAGCAGTCAGCGCCACTCCCCTCGCAGGGCCTGTACCCGCTCAAACAAATCGTTAGCGCTGACCTGTGCTGCCGGCACCGCGTTACCGGCCACAATACTTACTCTGGACCAAAACCGCCGCGGCCATTTACTCAGGGCATGGCCGCCACTGTGGCTAAAGAAGCTGCCCCACAGACCACGCAACGCGACCGGAATAACCGGTACGGGGTTACGCTGCACTATAACCTCAACGCCCTTCTTGAACTCATTCATATCGCCGTTGGTCGTCAATTTACCCTCCGGGAAGATGCACAGCAAGTCGCCGTCTTCCAGCGCGGCGGCGATGGCGTCGAGGGCGCGCTCATAGGCCTGCGGGTTTTCATTGCGCGAGGTAATTGGAATAGCCCTGCCTGTTTTAAAAATGAAATTTAGCACGGGAATATCAAAGATCGGTTTGTACATCACAAAGCGTATCGGTCTGCGACAAGCGCCGCCCAGCAATAGCGCGTCAACGTAGCTAACATGATTGCACACCAGCAAAGCGCCACCCTGCTCAGGAATTTCATCCAGCGCCTGATGCTGCACGCGATACATGGTGTGACTGAGCAGCCAGATCAAAAAGCGCATGGCAAATTCGGGCACCCGGCGGAAAATATAGAGGGTGACCACAATATTCATAACCCCTAAAACCAGAAAAAATTCCGGTATCGACAAACCAACCCCCTCCAGCAACACTACCCCCAGCACGGCGGCAACCACCATAAATAAAGCGTTAAATACATTGACCGCCGCGATCACCTGGGCCCGCTGTGCGGCGGGGGTACGCAGCTGTACCAGCGCAAACAAGGGCACAATAAACAGGCCACCGAATACGCCGATAAGCAACAAATCGATAAGCACACGCAGCGCTCCCGCCTGCGCCAGATAAGCCGAAATGCCCAGCATTTCAGCTGCAGATTGCGCCGGCACCGCGAAATACAAATCAACGGCAAAAATGCTAAGCCCCAACGCGCCAAATGGCACCAGGCCGATCTCCAGCTTATGACCCGACAAGCGCTCGCAAAGTAATGATCCGGCGCCTATTCCCAGCGAGAAAACGCACAACACCATGGTCACCACGTCGGCCGAGCCGTGCAGATAGACGCGCGTAAAATTTGGAATTTGGGTGAGATAAGCCGACCCTAAAAACCAGAACCAGGAGATAGCGAGAATAGAGTGAAACACCGCATCATTGTGCAAGGCGTGGCGCATAACAACCCGCGTTTGCGTAAACGCATTCCAGTTAATGCGCACGTTATTGGTGGGACCAGGGGGAGGCGCTGCCGGTACAAAGCAGCTAACGCCCCAGCCCAGTACTGCAACGGAGACCACACCCAACGCCGCAAGACTGTAATTGTCGCCGCCGTTGAACAGCAGGTTGGCACCAATCAAACCCAAAATTATGGCGACGAAAGTGCCCATCTCCACCAGCCCATTGCCACCCACCAGCTCGGTTTCGTGCAAATGCTGCGGCAAGATGGAATATTTTACCGGCCCAAAAAAGCTGGACTGCATACCCATTAAAAACAGCAGTGCAAACAAGGCCAGCATGCTGTTCGCAAAAAATGCGACAGCCGCCAGCAGCATAATACCGATTTCACAAAATTTGATGCGGCGTATCAGCCAGGCCTTGTCAAACTTATCGGCAATTTGGCCGGCAGTGGCCGAAAAAATAAAAAACGGCAAAATAAACAACAGCGCCGCCACATTAATCAGGGTATTGCTGGCGAGGGGCAGGTCAGCCGTGGCGGAGAACGCCAGCACCAGGGTGAGCGTATTTTTGTACAGGTTGTCGTTAAAGGCACCAAGGAACTGAGTGGCGAAAAATGGCAGGAAGCGGCGTCGCGTTAGCAGCCCGAACTGGTTTTTTTCCGGTTGCTGTTCAGGTTCGGGCATTGGTCACTTTTCCGTTGTTATTTTTTAGGCCAGCATAGCCTGGTATGGTGCGGGATAGAGCTCTGACCCAACCTGCACAAAACGCGGATAGATGTGCTCAAGCTGCTGCAACAGCGTATCCTTCAATGCTATATCGGCAGTGTGAATGCACGCCTTAATCTGCGCCATTGACCATTGCTGCTCACACTGCGCTGCAATGGGTGCATAGCTCAAGTGCCATGCCTCCGGTGCGATGCCGCCGTTATCGTACTGGTACGGGCGAAAGAATGCATGGCTGTTATCGCTGGCGATTTGTTCGTCCAGCCAACGGTGCAGTTTAGCGAACACCCCGCCCGGCGCGGCTTCTTCTGGTATCAGGCGTACTCGATAATCAGCGCTCACAGCGCGCTTGTCGTACACGTCGAGATCGGTGCCCCAGTGATGCCGCGACGCGCCGGGCACGGCCGACCAGCGTAGAATCGCACGCATCACTTGCGGCGCAGACAAGGTGTCAAACTGCAGGGCGTTGCCGGCGCTGTCCAGCAGTTCACGCTGGCCGGTCGCCTTAGCATTCCAGATGCTGCGCTGGCGCTCAAAATCACGAAAACCACTGGCAATAGCCAACTCGAAGCCGGCTTCCATCGCGTCGCGTTGCAGAGCGTGGAACGCGGGCCACACATCTTTGTGCAGACCACAGCCCCCCGCGTCGTAAACGATATGCGAGTCAGTCTGACCGGAGAGGTTTGCAGCCTGCATAGTGAGCGTTTTGCACAAAAATAATTGGTAAATTGCGAATAAAACAGTGTAGCGCAAAACAGAGCTATTGTTACGCCGACCGATTGTTTTACACTAGCGCCGAAGCTTGGCTGCCATTAAGGATAATGCACTATGTATATCACCGAACTTTCAGACTCGGCTCTGCCGCAACGCGTTTTCAAACTGGTTGACCAGCTACTCGATGGCTTCGCCTCACTTCAAGCATTAGAGCTAAACAACAGCCAGAATCTATTTTCCCATGCCGAAAGTGGCACCTGTTTCCGCATTATCAGCGGTGCAGTCGAAGTCGAGCTCAATAACAAACTGCTATATTTTTTGGAGCCGGGCGATTTTATCGCGCCGGCTGCCACGCAGGAAAGCGGAACTCCGCTACTGTTCAAATGCAGCCAGCCGGTAACCCTGGAAACCTATGCCTGGGAAGATATCGCCGCCATGTTGCAACATAATGCCAAACGCCTGAATGTGTGGCTGCAGCTTCAGGAAGCCAGCAATACCATTCTGCTGCACGCCTTGGCACGCTACCGCGACCCAATCATCACGCCGCCAAGCGAGAAAATTGAGTTTGCGGCTGGTGATACAATTCTCAAGCAGGGCGAGGTTGCAACCCATGTGTACAAATTGCTCGCCGGTCACGCGGAAGCATCGCAGCAAGGTGTTAAGGTCGGCAATATAAAAGCGGGCGAACTTTTTGGCTGCCTTGCCCTGTTCACCGCTCAAAAGCGCACAGCGACGGTAACGGCAACAGAGCCCTGCAGCGTGCAAACCATCGACGCCGACGGCTTTATCGATATGCTGCGCCGCCAGCCCGGCACCTGCCAAACCATTTTCGAGACCATGGCAGGCCGCATTGCTGACCTCAACGAAGCAATTCTCGCATTGGAGCCTGAAGAAGAAACTTCCACGTAAACAGTCAGTTCTGGTATAGTTTGCGCGCTGTCGGAGTGTAGCTCAGCTTGGTAGAGCACTGCGTTCGGGACGCAGGGGTCGGAGGTTCGAATCCTCTCACTCCGACCATTTAGCGACGTTATAAGCTAACCAACAAACCAAACGAAAATCTAAACGAAAAAAGGGGCCGAAGCCCCTTCATCCTGCCCGTAATAATAGTCTAGGCGTTTCTTCTGCGTCTGATTCCAACCAAACCCAGTAATGCCGAACCGAACAACCACGCGGCGGCTGGCAGAGGAACTGCTGGCGGTGTTGGAGGTTTTGGTAGAGTTGATGTGGTCTCGACTGACAAATTGCTCGCCAGGGCGGTGGCTATCTGCTCGTCGTTGAGACGTTCACCTTCGTTTGTCGGGTTAGTATTGCCCGCCTGCATTAGATTCAGTTCGATGCTAGCGTGCTCAAGGCCCAGACTGTGGCCTATTTCGTGCGCCACTACGCTGGCTATCACGTCGCGACCATTCTGAAAATCGAGTAGATTCGAGCCAACGTATTGCGATATACCGTTACCGGGAGTGCGCGCTAAGCCCGCTGCGGTGTTTTCGTTGAGCAATTCAAACCCTGCGGCAACGTTAACGAAAAATATGTTGATGACGTCCGGGCTGGCACTGGTTACGCCGGCGTTATCACCGATGCGAATAGTTTCACTCAGGTCGCTCCCGGGCCGCGAGTCCCGGTCGCCCTCATTAACGAAGGTGGAGTCCAGAGCGGTGGGATTGAGAAAGTCTACGTCTATTCCTGCCGTCGCCCATATTTCGTCGATAGAGCCTTCGATGTCTCTTCGTTGCGAGCCGCTGCCAAAGTACTCTGCCCTGTTCGATCCGTCATCGTCAGAGACAATAATCGGTTGCACGGTCACTTGATGGGTGAGCGGCATCGGACTACCGGTAACGAGTATTGCAAACGCAGAGGGAACGCTGCCTAACAGTGAAAGGGTAACAGCAAAGCGTAGCAGAAGACGCGAATTACGAACCATTCTTTTAATCCTTAATATGTGGCGTGTTTCGGAAGTTATTAGGCTGTAAATCGTACTAGCTGCCGGGTAGCGGTTCCAGCGACTTATTACCGCATGCTAAATGCCGTTTCAGCAGCGTTGCGGCTTGTGCAGCAAACCGCTCCAGTGTATGGCTACTTACAGGCGGTCACTGTTTTCGATAGTGCAATAACGACTTGTTGGGGCACGGCCGGATCGGCAGTAATCACCGCTTCGCCTTCGTACATGTCCCAGCAGTATTCATCATTAGCTTTTACTTTTGACGCATAAGCGGTAATTGCTATGGAGCCGGCCGCTTCCTTGCCAACAGCCCACTCGGCGCATTTATGTTCGGCGCAGTCCAGCGTGTGTCGAGTTCCCCGCTCATTTAAATACCACCACGTTACTTTTTCCGCCTTGACCGCATTGCGTTGCTGATCAACGATTTTCACCACTACATTTGGCTCGGCGGCGGCGTCACGCGGCGCACCGTTGCTGTTGCAGGCGCCGAGTAAGACCAGTGCAAAAATTATTGTCAGTTGTTTCATAAACGTTCCACCAGTCGATTGCAAAAACTCGTTACGATTAATGTAAGTAGTTTGCCAGACAAGAAAGTTCAGTTTGCACGCTTTATTCGCAACTGAACAATTAATGCGCAACGGCACCAACACCGGGTTCAACGTTCAGCGCGATGCCAGGTGCATAATCACGCCCCGAGGTAAACTCTTTAAGCGCCTGACAGTTAATTAAAGTCGACAGCTTCTCGTCACGCGCCGCTTTATAGGCACGCGCAAGAGCGGCTTTAAACTGCTTCGGTTGGCGCACGTACTCGCCGCGCGCGCCCAAGCCTTCGGCGAGCTGATCATAGCGTAAATTTTCCTGGAACAAATACATATGCATGGAACGTTTTGAGCGACCGGCGTTTGGCCAATCGCCCCAGGCGTTGTTGTTATATACGATGGTGATGGTTGGTAGTTGGTATTTCACGGCGGTATCGAGTTCAAACAGACTGAAGGCCATGCCGGCGTCACTGGTGATACACAGCGTTGGCGCGCCGGCATAGCCAAACTGCGGCCCCACGCCACGCTGCACCGCGGCGCAGGCGCCCATCATCATTGCCATGTCGGGGCCTATGGCGCCGTATTGATAGGGTGGCACAATCATCTGGCCGGGACGATAGGCACGCAAATAGCGGCTGGCAAACATGCCGCTGGTCCAGCCGCCGGCGCCCGAGACTACGGCCAGTCTGTCGTCGGTGCCGGTGTCGAGAAAGTCCTGCGTAGCGCGCGCAATTACGGCGGGGTGCAAGAAGCCGGTATCCTTACTGTACTGCAAACCAAGCTTGTACACTTCGTCGAGTTTAGCCTGGTTGGTTTGTTTCGCCGCGTCGATTTCATCTACCCATTTGCGCCGCTTCTTCCTGGGTAATTTGTCGGCCAGCGCTTCAAGAAATAGTGCCTCGTCGCTGACAATACCCAAATCAAGTGGCCAGTTGCGGCCAAGATCTTCCTGCACCGGGTGTACCCGAATCGTTTTCACCCCTGGATTAAAACGATACTCGCCGGGGCTGGGCATGCAGTACTGGCCGATGAATACCACCAGGTCGGCACCCAGCAACGCGTCCGGCGCCGTCATCGCACACAGGCGATGGTCGTCGGGAAATGCGCCACGGGTCGGACCGGAAGTCACCACGGCTATTTCGTTAGTCTCTGCCGCGCGTTTGAGCGCATACCAGCCTTGACGTTGAAATACGCCCTGCCCGGCGACTATTAACGGGCGTTCGGCTTTGTCGATTAATGTCAGCGCCATCTGCATTTCATTCGGCGCGGGATATGCGCCCGACTCGGTACGATATTTGGACGGGTCTACATAGTCTTTCAGCTGCGACGCTTCTTTAAATCGTGCGCGCGCCACCTCGGCAGGGAAGTCGAGGTGTACCGGGCCGGGCACACCAGACTTGAGATTGCGAAAAGCGTAAGCGCCGTACTCGTACACGCGGGCCGGGTCGATCAGGCGCTTGCCATATTTTTTGATGCCGGTGGTCAGCGGTTGCTGATAACCGCTTTGAATATGCTGCTCACGGTCGTCGCCCGCCAGCTGAGTGTTACTCGCCAATACCAGCAACGGTGTGCGCGCGGCGTTGGCCGCGGCGATGTTCATTATCATATTGGTAAGGCCCGGACCTTCGGTGCCCGAGGTAGCGGCCACGGCGCCGGTAGCGCGGGAGAAACCGTCGGCCATGGCGCACATCGACCCCTCGGTGCGACCGCCGTAAGTCGGAATGCCGGCGGCCGCTATGGCATTGATCACGCTGTAATTGCCAGGGCAACAAAACAGGGCGGCCAGTTCTTCCCGCTTGCACAGCGCGGCAAATACCTCCGCCCCGCTCATGCCCTCGCCTTCGCTATTACCGCTGCCATAGAACGTAGCCGGCGCAGCCTTCTCCTGCAGCGACGTTGCAAAATCTTTGGGAATGCGGATGGAGGGTATGTTCGCCTCGGGAATTTTATCGGCGAAAGCGTTGCCGCCGGTACCCGCAGCTAATGCGCCGACGCCCAGCGCCGAGGTGCCTATAAAATCGCGGCGTGAAAATACGCCGTCTGCGCGCGATTGTTTTGTTGGCGCAGTTTTGTCCTGGTTCTCTTCTTGCATCGACGTGCCTCTATTATTTTTTATTGGCGTTGCCACAGCATCAGCAGCCGTGCTGCTGGCGTGCCTTGACTAACTACTGCAAGATGTTTGCCGCTTACGGCGACGCTGCTGCGCTTTTTTCAAAGCGGCGACGCTTCCCCTCTTCTTGCAGTTACACAATATGTTACTCGGCATGCGACCTCACATGCCATATGTCGCGCTGACAAACAGGCTGTAGCGTGAATATGTACATAGTTGCACTCGAAAGTGTCGCCATCGAGGTAGAACAGGCTCTGCTGTGGTCGCCACGCACTATCGAATTTGGCGTATTATGCTGGTTTGCTATGCAGGAGAACGACTATGTCGGCTAAGGAAACTGAATTCACTTTTCCATCGGCAGGCGATGTCAAAATTCACGTTTACCAGTGGTCGCCGGCAGAGCCACGAGCCGCGGTACAGATTGTGCACGGTGCCGCCGAGCACGCGGGTCGCTATCACCGGGTTGCGAAACGGCTGGTCGACGCAGGCTTCGCGGTGTTTGCCAATGACCATCGTGGCCACGGCAAAACTGCCAGCAACGATGGATTAGGTTATTTCGCCGACGCTGACGGTTGGAATCTTGCCGTCGATGACCTACGCATGCTGAACGACATGATTCACGACCAGCTGCCTGGCAAACCCGTTGCTTTGCTGGGGCACAGTATGGGTTCGTTGATGGCGCAACAATACCTTATCGAAAACGGCAGCACGGTGGACGCAGCGCTACTCAGCGGCTCGACCGTTGTCGACGCGTTCACCGAGGTCATTGCCGTACTGGAAGAAGAATGCGAACAATATGGCCGGCAAGCGCCTAGCGTCATTATGGCGCAGCTCATGACCGACCAATTTAACGCGGAATTTCCGGATGCGGCTACCGAATACGATTGGCTAAGTACCGATGCCGACGAAGTACAGCTTTATATTGCCGACCCGCTGTGCGGCTTCGATTTGTGCATCGGCAGTTGGCTGGATATGCTGCGCAGCAATGCGGTCACCGCCGACGTCGAACAACTAAAAAAAATCCCTCGGGATCTGCCGCTGTATATCTTCGCCGGCGACCAGGATCCGGTAAGTAATAAGCTTGAAGCGCTGCATGTGTTGCTGGACCGCTACCAACAGGCTGGGCTTAGTAACGTTAGTCATCGCTTCTATGCGGGCTATCGGCATGAGATGCTCAACGAACGAAATCGCGACGCGGTGACTGAAGATTTATTAACGTGGTTGGATGAGAACATCCAACCAGCCGGTACTTGATCGACTGCTCTTTTATCCCGGCTCAGCCTCGGATCCCGCTGCGACGCGCAATAAACCGCGAAACGCATCGCTGCCTCGGCTGTTACCTTCAGTCACCTTGTACACCTCCTGGGCGATAGGCATTTCTACATTATGCTTTTCCGCCAGCGCGATCACTGCGGGCACGCTTTTCACCCCCTCGGCCACCATAAACATTTCGTCGGTAATTTCCTGAATCGAACGGCCCTTACCAAGCTCCAGGCCTACATGGCGGTTACGGCTTTGTGGGCTGGTGCAGGTGGCCACCAGGTCACCAACGCCTGCCAGACCGGCAAAGGTGGTGGCTTCGCCGCCCATGGCGACGCCGAGGCGGGTGATTTCGGCCAGGCCGCGGGTGATGAGTGCTGAGCGAGTATTGACGCCCGCACCCAGCCCGTCACCCATGCCGACGGCGATAGCAATAATGTTTTTCAACACCCCGCCAAGCTCGCAGCCGATCACGTCGTTGTTGGTATAAACGCGGAACAGGCCACTGCGAAATACGTTTTGCAGCTCCTGCACAATGGTCTCATCCTCCATGGCAATGACACCGGCGGCAGCTAAACCCGACATGATTTCGCGCGCCAGGTTGGGGCCGGTCAGCACGCCGTTGGGATGGCCGGGCAAAACCTCATGAATGATTTCGGTCATGCGCATATCGGTGTCGGCCTCCAGCCCCTTGGTCAGGCTGACCACCGGTACCCACGGTCGGATATGTTCGCTAAGATCTTCCAGCACGGTGCGAAAGCTCTGCGAGGGTATGCCCATCACTACCACGTCGACATCACGCACGGCCTCTTCTATCGATGCGGTCGCCACCAGACTATCCGGCAGTTTGGCGCCCGGTAAGTATTTTTCATTGCTGTGCTTGCTATTAATTTCATCTACCGTGTTCGAATCTCTTGCCCAAAGCACGGTCGGTACGTTGCGCGCAACCAGCGATGCGACCGTAGTGCCCCACGATCCGCCGCCCAATAAACCCACTTTGAGTTTCATGCCTGTGCCCCTTTTTTTCATAATTTTGATAGTGTTTGTAATGCTAACTGACAGCCTGTATCGCATTTGCATTAATTGACGTGATACCCATACGCCGGTTCTCGGCCAGCGTACTGATAAACGCCAGCCGCCTGACGAGTTCTGCTATTTCTGCTGCAAATTCATGGCGCCGCCTGGCTAGCTCGGCGCTTTCAGCCGTACTCAAGTCGCCCTCTAGGATCAAACCGCGACCTTGCGCCAATTGGACTGCCGGTTCAAAATATACGGTCGACACTGATTCTTCACTAACTATTCGCTGCTGCAATATTCTTTGTTTACCAAGCTCGGAGCAGCGTTTTACAAATTGCTTTTTGTCAAAAGCCGACGCAGTTTCCAGCAGTAATGCTTCTGCCGCAACGAGATATGCTTCAAGGAACGGTCGCAGGGTGCCGTGCGCAAGCAGCGGTTTTAAATCTCTTAGCAGCATAAGGATGCGTTCGCTACCCTGCTCCAATGCCGTGCGCCAATCGGGGCTACGTAACGTTAGCTCACGCTCGAAGGCAGCGATAAATGCGTCTTTGTCGGCGAAGAAAAAGTCGAATTTAAGCACATCGCGCAGCCGCAGTGCTTCATTGTGCAGTGCTTTCAGCGGCTCATTATGCATTACCGCTGAGGGCTCTTCATGCATTGGCGCTGAGGGCTCATCCGCAGGCTGCTCTGCGACTGCCAACAGCGCTAGCTCGGCAATTGCGCTGATGACAAAAAAATGTACCAGCGTGTTGCGGTAATAGGCGGCTGCCATGCTGGCGTCCGGCGCGATTGAATAAATTGGTGCGAGGCCGTCCTTATAGGCAGAGATCACGTCATTGTGCGCCAGCGCATCCAGGGTGCCGGTTAACACTTCTAGCGTGGCGATATCTACGTCTTCGGTGGTCGGCAGTTGCAGCAGGTGGATGAATTCCATCAACAATTGTAGCTGCCGCGCCAGCTCGTCCAGGGTCAGGGCTTTGTGGCCCTGCGCCAGCAGCACGAAGGTCACTAGCGCCGTGCCGGTAACAGGCGTCACATTGTTGGCGTCTACCGACAATTTAAAGGCCAGTTTCTGAATGTCGAGCTGGGTCACCTGCAGCTTCTCGCGGTCATCGCCTAGCACTTCCGACAACATCACTCCCTGCCCAAAACGCACGTGGATTTTACCGTGAGGATTGTTCAGGCCGCTGATATATTGCATGAACCAGGAAGCCGACTCGGGTCTTTTGCGCTGGCCTTTTTGCTCGGCGATGTAGTCGGCTACTTCCGGCACCTGATCGTAGGCAATAGACACCGGCATTAAAACCACGTCGGTTGTAGCGGCGCGGACGTAGGAGTCAACCACGTAATTCATCAACCCGTAGCGCGGCGGCATCAGTTTGCCGGTGCGAGAGCGCGTACCTTCCAGCGCCCACAGCAGAGCAAAGCGCTTCTCCACCAGGTAGTCGATGTAGTTTTTGAACACCAACTTGTAGATCTCATCGTCAGCAAAGGAGCGCCGCAGAAAGACCGTACCGGCACGTCTGGCTAATGTGCCCAGACCAAGGAAATTCATGTTGATGCCCCCGAAAACATGCATCGGTGGTAAATTCAAATCATGAAACAGCGTCACCATCAAAAAGCCGTCAATATGTGACTTGTGGGTCATCAAATACACCACCGGGTGCTGCTTGCTGAGTTTATCTATGCGCTCAAGATCCTCTGCCAGGTATTCAATCTGGCGGTCAAATCCGCGAGTGTAAAGATAACGCCCAAAGCCAGCCATAATGTCTAATGCATAGGTGCTGTGGTTGGCCGCCATTTCTTTCAGGCAGGCGTGCGCCTCTTGCATTACGCTGTCGAGACTGCGCCCGGTTGTTTTAGCATATTCGGCGATGGCTGCCTTCAGGCGCGGCTTGGCCAGTACCTCTTCGGTCACCAGTCGCGGCACTTTATAACGCACACCGTTAACCGCACATTCGGCGCGCTCCAGCGCCAGTAAAGCCTGGCGCGCGATAAACGCTGCCAGCTCCTGCTCATCGGCGCGCTGTTCGGGCGCGACCAACTCCAGCCTGGCTGTCAGCTCTGCTACGCTGGCACCGACAGCGGCAATAGGGCGGTAGCGCGACGGATCAGTTTTGGCAATCCATTTCTGTTTTAATGCGCCGGGCGAACGCGGATCGCCGGTGACGATATCGCGCAGCCTAAGCTCGCCCCGCGCCTCGGCTTTTGGCAGCCACAGCACGCGCAGCGGCACGAAGTATGTCATTGCAGGGGCTGCTTGTAGCAGACGGCGCAGGCTGGCTAGCCCGGTTGCTTTCGCAACATCTGAATGATAGCCAAGGCTTATCAGTGTGAAGGTATCTCCGAGGACCGCTTGTTTTGGTTTGTTGGTATTGATCCAGCGCTCTAGTATCTGACGTTCCAATGGCGTTGCATGGTCGAGTAGGAACACTAGCTTGTCGGTTTCTACGCTGGGCCAGGGATTATCGATACTGTTCTGCACTGCAGCTCCTTGGAGGATTTATATTTGCCAGGCTTATCCAGGCTGTAACCGAATAGTATAAAGCTGAATGGCGCTCAGTTGAGTGTATAGTCCGGCCCGAACAGAGCGAAAATTTTCGTTCTATTAAGGATTGCGTGACTCCGACAAGCCTTAACCAAGTTCCATTAGCCTATGAACTACTGGGGACTGCTGGTGCTGGTAGTTATGCGCCTCGCTTTCACTTTGGTTTTGGCTTTAACTTTGGCTTTGGCTTTTGTCGGCGCTTTCGCCTTAACGTGTTTTTTAGCGTTTGCTTTTGCCTTCGGTCCAGGCTTGGCTTTAGCCTTCGCTTTCGTACTGGTTTTGGCACTGGACGCTACCCGCTCGTTTTGCCCCATAGCCTGCAGAAACATAGCTCGCACTTCGGCTACGTGTTCATCCATCGTCTCGACCTGCCAACCTGACGTATCTACTGGCGGTAAAATTTCAACATCTACCATAGCGGCGCGGAACACGAAATCACCCTTGGGCGCAACATCGCCGGCGTTACGAATGACAATCGGCACTACCGGTACACCGGCTTGCAGCGCCAAATGGAAGGCACCTTTTTTGAATGGCGCGAGGCGCGGCGAGACTGAACGGGTCCCCTCGGGGGCCAGCGCTACCGACTTGCCCTCGTTACGCATGGCATCAACAAGCGGGGACATAGCATCGATAGCGCTGGAGGCGTTGGCACGATCTATCATCACCACGCCGCCTAGCTCCAGCACTTTGCCTATCACCGGCATCTTTTTAATTTCCTGCTTGCCCACACCGGCGACATCGCGGCGCAGCAATCTGGCCACAATCACTACATCGGCCTTGCTTTGGTGATTAAAAACAAAGACCGCCGGCCGCTGCTTCCACAGGTTTTCTTCGCCTTTAACGTTAAGCTTAAGCCCGATTAGCGCACTGGCGGTATCGGCAAAAAGCGAGAACGAAAAATTCTGCGCGTCACGCTTTGAGCCGGTCAACGCATAGACTGGCAGCCCCGCTATAAAAGCCGGCACCAGACTACAGGTTGCACCCACCGAACGCACAAACTCGGCCACTGTCGGCCGACCGCGACTACCAAATCTGACGATCGGCCAGCCACGTTGCAGGGCAATTTTTGCGAGTTTTTTACTGGGATTCAACGGCTGCGGGTGGCCAACCCGTTCCAGCAACTCGATGTCGTCCTGGCTGTCGGAGTAAAAGAAACTGGCCCCAAGATCGACCCGCTGTTGGCTCGCGAGTTTTTCGGCTGCATCTACCTTACCCTGACCAAAACAGGTGGGCCGCACCACGCCGCCGGTAAATTCGCCGTTTTCTATCTCCAATTGGCTGCACAGCACATGCTCGATACCAAGGTCGCGCGCGGCCGGCTCAACCTGATAGGGAGTGGCCGATGAGATCACCGCCACCGTGTGACCTTTGGCCCGATGCGCGTCGACCAGCGCCCGCGATTCGGGGTAGATCAGGCGAGCGATTTGGCCGGAGTACAGCTCTTCACCAAATTCCTTGTAGCGCTGCTCGCTGGTGCCGCGCATAAACTGGGCGTTGACCAGCATCATGGCCGAGAAGCCAAGTTTGCCTAAGCCAAAGCTGATGATGGCATTGCTAATCTCGACTACGTCGCGCGGCGACATATCGCCGCGGCGAATCTGCTCTTTGATAAAGACCGTCGCGGAGTAGCCCGCGATCAGGGTGCCGTCGAAATCAAAAATGGCACCAATTTCGGGGCCGTCGGGCGACTCCGCAATGGCGTTGAGCAGTTTTTCATGGGTCGTTGTTGCAACTTCAGTCACGCTTGGAACTCCGGAACTATTAATTTTTTATCACGCGGTCGCAGCACTTTCCCAAATAATTGTTTCGCCGTCTTTGGCTTGCGTGGTTCGCTCAATAGCAATAGCGTGACTGCGTTCCACATCGTCGCGCAGCACCTTCAGCGTGTGCGTGAGCAACCCGTTTTCAATCGTCCACGGCTCGCTGCAGACAACCACGTGGCTCATGCGTTCGTGCGCTTCGGCCGTCTTATTGACTTCTTCCCGCGCCTGCTCAAGGGAAGCAGTGATCTGCTCGCGGCTACTGGACTTGCTGGCTTCCGACAAAGTTACCAGCAACACCGTTTGTGGCAGGCCTGACCCCACCAGACACAGCTGTTCAACATGCGGGCAAGCGGCCACGAAGCGGTTCTCCGCCGGCGCAGGCGCTACGTATTTGCCCTTGGATGTTTTGAATATCTCCTTGATGCGGCCGGTAATGCGCAGAAAGCCGTCGGCATCGATTACGCCTTTGTCGCCGGTTTTAACCCAGCCATCAATAATGGTTTCGGCAGTCTTTTCCGGCGCTTTGTAGTAGCCCAGCATCGCTCCCGGCGCACGGAACAGTATTTCTCCCTCTGCAGAAATACGCACTTCGCTATACTCCTTATCGATTATCTTGCCGACCGTGCCGATGCGGCATGCACCGGCTAAATTGCAGGTGCAGGACATAATTTCCGACTGGCCGAAGCCTTCGTACAGGGGCATGCCCAGCGCCTGCCAGGCTTCAACGTCCTTGGTGGAGATAGCCGCCGCACCGGAAAAAGCGAAACTCACCTCATCGAGCCCCATGGCGCCCAAAACGAGTTTGCCCATTTCACCGGCATCTTCCGGGTTATCGAGAATATTCTGCCAGGCCTCGGGACCCACCTGGCGCATGATGCCGGCCTTCAAATTGACCCAGATGCGCGGCACGGCAAAGAAAAACGTTGGCTTGATCTCTTTCAGGTCATCGACAAACGTAGCCTGTGATTCGTTAAAGCCGATGCTGGCGCCGCTATACAGGGAATGTAGTTCGATCAGCACACGCTCAGCAACGTGGGCCAGCGGCAGGTAGGAGAACAGTCGCGTACTAGTATCGGTGCCGACTACCCGTGGTATCGCATACGCGGAATGCGGCAAGCTGCCGAAAGAATGCATTACCCCTTTCGGCATGCCGGTTGTACCAGAGGTGTAGACGATAGTATAGAGATCGTCGGAGTCGCGCAGTGGCTGCCCTGTCAGTGGGGCGTACTCCTGCAAAATGGCGTCCCAACTGGCGTCGGCGCCAGTGCTGTCGGCGCCCGGCATTGCAATCAGCGGCATACCTTCCGGCACCAGCGCGCGCAGTTCCTCGGCGCTGCCGCTGGCGTCGAAAAACAGCGCTTGCATATCGCTGTGCTCGACCACAAAGCTGACTTTGTCGGGTGGCATGGTGGTATAGATCGGTACAGTGACCATGCCGGCCATCATGTTGGCCAGATCGGCCATGATCCACTGCGGTGAATTGGCAGCATAAATGCCCACTTTGGTGTCTTTTTGCAAACCCAGCGCCTGCAGCGCCGTCGCCACTTTGCGGCTTTGCTGGCCCGCTTCGCGCCAGCTATAGTCGCTCCATTTACCGCCGGAGGATTGCCTTAGCCAGATGCTATCCGGCGCGTCCTGTTCCCAGTGATAGAACATTTCCAGCGGTGTTTTGAATTCTTGCAGATGCGCGTGTTCGCTTGCCATTCGACTCGTCCTCAATGTTCGGTCCGGGATGTGACTCTTCTCTTCCAGGCTATGTTGCCAGCCAAACTGTCTATATTGTCAGCCCTTGCAGTGACAAGCAAATTTGAATAGTGATGCCGCTGGCTGAACATGCATTTTTGTTGGAACTATACCAGTAGTTACGTTTTTGCGGTTTTTTTAAACATCATCTATTGTTGCCGCCGTCGTGCCGGGCGGGCGAACGCTGAATCTATAGACTGTTGAGAGTTGCACCACCGCAGCGCCAGCCGCTACGACAAATGTTGTTACTTGATCTCCGATAGCAGCCTGGGGTTGGTGACGAGTTTGCGCACGCCGTGGGCATGATTTTCTTGAAACACATTGCTGTTACACCACTCGCCCAGGCTGTTGATATCTACCTTCGCGCACTGTGGTCGTACATTCCAGGTCACATGCATAGGCGAACACTGTTTGTCAGTGAATTGCAGGCCGGTGGTTGAACCAGCAAACTCAACGAGCGCGCCGGTGCTTTCAGGCAAGGATTTCGCCTGGTGTAAACCGTTTACGACGTTGCCGTCGTACCCGAAGTCGCCAAACTTAAGCGCAGCGGGGTCGTTGACGACGGTGAACACCTGAGTTTCAACGCGTAGGTCCGGGTTGACGCACTTGTCACTCAGACATGAACTCAAACCCTTGCCTGGTTTTATAACGCAAGTAGAGTAGACCCAGTGCATCTCGACTGTATCTCCCGGTTTAATGCCCTTGCATATCTCTTCCTTTGGCGCTTGCATCTCCGATTTGCTGAGCGACTGACTGATAGCGCATTGATAGCCGCCGCCCACTCCCTTGTCACCTTCACCGGCATAGATCGAAAAGTCTTTGGCCCTGTGCTCGGCATTATTGTGGAAGTGTATGTTACACAGGTTCATGGCGTCGTAGTCTGGCGCCAACGCAAAACTG
>JBBKXJ010000187.1:0-5219 GCA_037969395.1 Pseudomonadales bacterium | reverse complement strand
GAAACCGCAGTTGGATCACGAAAGTATGCACAAGCTCTTAATGCACCTGGAAAATTTGAAAAAGCTCTCATCACCAATAAGGTGACCACGAGTTTTTCAAATCTCCCATGCACATCAATGTCTTGCACATCTTTTTCGCGCCCAACTGCGGTTTCTAGGTTAAAGGGACTCATCAACCAACCGCTGAGGATCAACGAGCGTTAGCGCAGCGTGCGCAAACTCTATGTGACGATAAACTCCTGACCGGTCCTTGCGATATTGCGCCCGGAAAAAATCACAGTCGCGAACTATTCTCTTCAGTGCCGCGACGAATGCGTCGACATCCTCTTCGCGGCTGTATAAGGCGAGACTCACGCGCACCATACCCAACTTGGCGGCTACCTCGGCTTCCAGATAGTTTTCGTCGTCGATATCGAGGTCCCACAGTTCTTCGCGGATCATTTCCCTTACATAGGGCTGCGCGCAGAAACACTCGTTGCGCACGGCAATGTTGAAGTAGTCATTGAGAATAGCGGCGAGCAGAGCATGCTCGATACCGTCTACATTTAGCACCACCGTTGGCGTGCGCGGCACTCGATCGAGGTCGGTGTTGCCATACAGGCGTATTCCTGGAATCGCCTGCAGCCTGCCGATCAACTTCCGGATAAGCCTCGCTTCGTGCGCACTGATGGCATCCATTCCGATGCGGTCGAGTACTTCAATTGCCGCTGCCAGCTTAATAGCCCCGACAATATTGGGCGTTCCAGCTTCCTCGCGGTCCGGCAACGCGTCGCAGACCTGATAATCCTCTAGTGCAACCCGGTCGACCATGCCGCCACCAACTTCAGCGGGTTCCAGGTCTTGCAGTAACTCCCTGCGGGCAATCATTACGCCAGGTGAACCTGGCGCATATACCTTGTGCCCTGAGAAAATAAAGACGTCGATGTTCTCTGCCGGATTGGCGTTGCGGCCAATGTTAACCGCTTCATGTGCCGCCAACTGTGAACCATCGACTACCAGATACGCGTCGTATTCATGCACCATGGCAGCGATCTCGCCAACCGGATTAATTATGCCGGTAACGTTACTTGCGGCGGTAACAGCGACATAGCTCAATCTTTCTCGATGCGCTTGCAACAATTCGCGCAGCGCTATCAGATCGATCTGGCCCAGGTTGCGTCCTTCCCCCTGACAGGGAATGCTAATCACGTTGGCGTTATGTTTCCGATGCGGCAAGTCGTTCGAATGATGCTCCATCAGCGAAACCAAAACCGTATCCCGTGCGCCGCGTAGTTGACTAAAAACACGTGCAATACGGTTAAAACCGGCTGTCGAACCGCTGCCGGTAAAGACGCAGGTATATTGGTCCTGGTCGGCGCTTAGGAAGTTCAGCATTCGATGGTGCGCCCAGGCGTAGAGCTCAGTGGAAACACGGGCAGAAAAATGGGTAAAACTGTGGGTATTCGAATAGTGTTCGAGGTAGGTTGTACTGGCGCGATGGGCTGCTCGCATCATCAGCGTTGAGGCTGCCGAATCAAGGAACCGGCGCGTTGTTCGCGCACCGCAGGCCAGTTGATATTTGGTTTCGAGACCGATGAAATCGTTCTGAATGTGTTGTAGTAGAGCTTGCCCTCTCATATTCGGAGGCAAACGGGAATATCCGAATGGCTGATCACTATCTACGACAGTTCCAGCTAGCAAGTTGCTGCTCACAACACTTGCTCCATAGCCTGGTTGCCATGCACTTTTCTTGCGCCTTTTTCTATGAGGAAGCGGTACAGACCGGATGACTGAGAGACCTTGAGTAGCAAATGTTCATGCTTGCGAGTAAATGCATCGAAATCGCGCACCGATGCCGCGTCGGTGGTAAGCACTTCAATTCTGTCGCCGGCGGCCATTCGCCCCAATGCCTTTTTCGCTCTCAATACTGGCAGCGGGCATTGCAGCCCGCGCGCATCAAGACGCAACGAGTCTTTGGTGTTCATTTTTTTCTCCATCCCTGGTAGCAATAACGCACGCGTAGCCCAAGTGGGCGTCGCGGGCGATGCTATGTTTGACGTCGCGGAAACCGCTGCTGTTCAACAACGCGACAACTTCGTCAACCTCGAACAGCTTAAACTCGAAGCGCGTAAACGCCAGTTTTTCCATAACCCTTCGCGGACGAAAACAAAGCGCGAATCGACCACCGGGTCGCAGTACGCGATGAATCTCCTGTAATCCGCTTGCGACGCACGGCCAAAAATAAAGCGTATTTACCGTACTGACTTTATCGAAGAAGCCATCGTCGAATGGCAGTTTGGCAACCTCCGCGTGGGCCAGCACTAGCCGATCAGTTGCGATTAACGAACTAAAATTTCGTCTGGCACGACTCAACATCGTTGTGGAGATCTCAACGCCGTAAACCCGGCCGCTGTCAATTCGATCACTGAACAGCGCCAGCGAGAGTCCACCACCAAACCCAACATCGAGCACTCGCTGGTGGGGCTCTACCTCCAGTAGATGAACGGCGGCTGCATTCATCTCCTGGTTCAGCCGGTTCATCGCCAGGCCGAAATAGCGTCCGATGACACCGGCAGGTTGCCGCAAGTGTCTGGCTGTAAGCCGCGCTAGCATGATCGAATACTTACAGCGCGTGTCAGCTCATAGTGCAGCAAACGAAACAGCATTTCGGCCCGGCCCGCAGTGAATCCGGCTATCAGCACGGCCACTAGTTTTCACCCCTCATGCTTCGCATGTTACGGCGCGGTATCTTCAGATCGATTTTGTAAATACAATTAAACGTCGCGGCCGTGGGGCTGCTAGCGAGATCCAGGCCACCAAACAACGCAAACGTGCCGGTAGCGCCTTCGAACACACCTGTGCCTTCCAAAACCATATTTTCACCGGGGTTTGGAAAGATACCCGCAATGTGCGAAATCGGGGTCTGCTCACTGCCCATGGCGCGGCTCTTCCACTCGAAGTGCGGGCTGCCCACGACCGTGGGTTGAATTGTGCCAATACCCCGTACTTGCAAGGTTGAACCGGCAAAGCGACCTGCCGAGACTTCAAACGTGGTGGTACCCGTAGCATAAAGCGCGTCATCACCGGCGGCGAACACATCGTTAGTTGCATCCAGAGCCGTACCGATGACTCGGTCACGTTTAAGGTCAAGCAACTGATGTTCATGACAGGAGGCCTGGGTCGAACCCAATTCAGTTTCAGGCACTTCGCAGTCAATGTATTGCTGCGTGCCGCCGATAAACCAGAGTAGCGAAACCTCTCGAAAATCTTTGTGGCGATCACGGCGGTGATCAAAGTCGTTGGCCAAAGCGGGCGTATTGATCAGCGTTACCAGGGTAAGGGCTAACGCGCGAGTGAGCGTGCTTGTGTTAAAGATTTTCATGGGTATATCTCCTTGTTGAAATAACAAACGGCTGAGGGCTGACAATCTATGCCGGCCTCAACTTCCATCTCCTGCGTGATATAACGGCTATCATCACAATAAATATTAAAAATCGGCGTATGGTTTTCCAGCAACAGACGAAACACATACACGCCCAGGCCGATTCGATATGCATAAAGTTCGTTGAAAATATTGATATGAACGGCAGGACGGTATTTCTCAATCAGCTCGTTGAACAGCGAGGCCAGGATCATGTTGCATTTTGGATTCGGCCCGTCCTTTACAACCAGTTGTTCACCGATCGGTCCGGCAATCGTGTAAGCCATTTTTCCTGGCCGCGCTATGCTACAGCTGCTGTCGCCTACGCAGCGAACGAGATCGGGTCTCGCGGAACAGATTTTTGAGAGTAATTGCGGCGTTCTCTTGTAGATTTTTCGCAGCAGCTTCGACGCCTTATTACGCATGGTACTTTCGAAACAGACAATAAGATTTTGACGGGGAATACGTTCGGCATCAAAGATCGCCTGGTAGTTCGCAGGCAAGCTGTAATTTTCCTTGATTGCGCGGCGTCGTTCCGGCGCAATGCCGATGTCGTTGACCCAGAGGATTAGCCGACTTTGCCCGCCATTGTTTAGCGTTGCCGCCACAAGTTTGGCGCCGAGTTGAAAGGAGGAGGCTTCCTCTTCACCTTCATGGGAGAGGTCTTGCATGTCTTCTGCCAGGCAATAGTGTCCCGCGACGACGACGCTGGAGTCGACGCCATGGAAGCGCTGAACAAGTTGTTCTCTGTGTTGGTAGGTATTCATACTTGCCGCACCTCTACGCATTCCATGCGATGCAGTTCTTCACTTGATGCGTTCGAATGTCAGTGTTGAACTTTAGAATAGAGTGGCGAAAAAAGCGGGAAAGATCAATTGATCTGAAGTGCTAGTACTTTAGCGCTAGGAGTCTGTCGGGCGTCGAGAGAGTCCGTGAATACGCCCAACTCTCGATCCAGTCGCAGGAGGTTGTCCCGATATTTGTTGATAAATTGAAAGAGTCTGCAATGAGGTTGCCGCCAAACGGCGTTTTTACTCTGACCACTTCGGCTACTCATCTGTGGGTGTCCTATTTGTTAGTTATAAGGCCAAACGTAGATTAAAAGTGATTAGGCCGCGATGAGCGCCATTTCACATTTCACTCAGCGGAATAGATTGTCGCCTGCCGAATAGCCAGCTTCCACTGTCCGCTCTCATCGGTCCAGACTTCGGTTGTGCGGCGGCGCACGTGCTTGCCAGCAAAGCGCGCTTTACCCACTGGCGTCAGCATCTCCTCACCCATAAGCACAACGTCATGGGCGCCACGCGTCGCAGCATACTCAATTGATCTGTCCAGGGATGTGTAGTCGATCATTTTTGTGCGGAGGTTGTTAATGGCATCAGGCTTGCGTGCAATCTTGTTGAATGGATTATTTACTACGGCATCTTCCGTAAATGTGTCGCCAAACACTGTTGCATCGTGAGCTAAGATTGCTTTGTCAAAGCGCATGGCGGCTTGCAATACAGCCGCAATGCGCGGGTTCTTCACGGCTTCCGCAGCTTGCGGATTAGCCGTACGCCACGCAGCGTTCGCAAGCAAAGAAAGCAAGGTGCAGGACAAGAACGATATAGCAAGGAAGATGCGCATATTAATCTCCTGATCTGCATATACCCAGGACCGGAGGTGGCCCAGATTCTGACGACTGAAATATATAGCAAGTATAGGAACGATAAACGCGCTGTTGGCGATTGGCAAGAAAAATCTGATCTGAGCTTTTAGTGGCTTTCCTCTTTTTTGTAGTCGGACCAGATGAAGATCGAGGAGCTATTGAGTATAGTTC
>JBBKXJ010000186.1:0-6797 GCA_037969395.1 Pseudomonadales bacterium | reverse complement strand
GAAGATGCCACTGAAGCAAAAGATGGTGTTCACTCTGTAGGCCTGTTTCTTGGTTACTGGTTTATAAAAAAGGCCATGTGGGCAAGCCGGTCAAGCATCAAGAGCCATGCCACGAGCCTAAAGAAGTTCTACACTTTCTTACAACAGCAAGATTTGATAGATAAAGAAGACCTGGCTGATTTAAATCAAACGATAAAAGAAGAGATGCCCGAGTGGCTGGAAACCCTAGAGCGTTACGATGATCCGTCAATTGATGATGTTTGGTAGTGTAAAAAGGATCCACGGCAGATCTAGTGGTAGTTCACATAATCCAAGTCTGAAGCATCTCCGGCGTCAAACTTTAAAATTTTCCGGCGCCGTATCGAGGCCCCGGATCAGCTAAAACGGTGCGGCGCACACCAGAAGAAAAGCATCTAATAGGATCCGTCTCTGAAACGGAGGCGTTTTTGGTGCTTAAGCAAATGAAATCTGAAGTTTCTTGCCTGTGGCTCCGGCGACACGTTGCAGTGTTTCTATGGTCGTATTGACGGCCCCGCTTTCAAGGCGCGCGATAGACGATTGCGATGCGTCCATGCGCTCGGCGAGTTGTTTTTGCGTCAATCCAGCAGATTTGCGCGCCGCAATCAGTGCGGAAGCAAGGCTAAATTCTTCGCCCATTTGTTCATAGGTTTCTTTGTACGCGGGGTTTTTCATCCGCGCTTTATGTAGTTTACGTATATCCGTCATTTTTTGATCTCCTTTACTCTTTCCAGTGCCAAATTAATTTCACGGCGCGGCGTTTTCTGGGTTTTCTTAATAAAAACGCGGACTACAATCACTCGCTTTTTAGCCGCTGTCACATATAAAGCGCGGGCGATTCCGCCCCTACCCTTCATACGAATTTCCCAAATCTTGCCATCTATGTGCTTCACATAGGCTTTTTGATAGTAACGGAAAGATTATTTTCGGTAGACTGTAACCATATAATAGGAAGCAACTTTCTACGATGGTTCACCAAACTCATAGTCTTAGGCGGTAACTTGACGTTGCTTCAAAGGAGCAGATTATTGCGCCAAAATCCCTTGATTTCAGGTCTAAATTGAGAGAAATCTCTTCGGTTCAGTTTAACCTATGTTTTTTTTAACACTTTCACTGAATTACCATAATGGATTTTTCCGTTCCTATCAAAAGGCCTCAATCACGCCGTGAGTGGGGCCAAGATCGTACTTGCCGTGATTGGGGGGCGCTGGCAGGCCATTCTGGCGGACAAGTCGAATGCCGATTCGGACTATATTCGCTTCGAACTCAATCTGGCTCACCTACTTGAGAAACCAGTGATTCCCATCGTGCTGCAAGGAACAAAGTTTGATCCCGCGTGCGATATGGGGGATCTGAACTGGCTCAAAGAGCTGCAATTCTTTGAACTGTCTGACCGCCAGAACCGCTGGGAGAGCGACCTCGAACAGTTGATCCAACGGATAACGCAACTGACCGACCTCAAGCCGCTGGTTGCGACACAGCGCGGCGACAAAGATGCCGATGTGATCCGGCAGACATCCCACGGAGACCAGTCGCCGAATGTCGTTTCCAAAGGTGGCGATGTCAACATTCAGTTTGGTGATAAACCGAAATGAGCGCAGACGATTCTGAAACGCCGGCAAGCGAGCTGGTCACTCACGGCAAACGCTCGCCCAATGTGAGGTCTTTGAACTTCAACTGGACGGATATGCTGAGCACAGCATATCCGTACGCTTGAGGTTCAAAGACCGTATCTGACTGAAGTGATCAAGTAAAAATTGGACAACTTCTTTGGATTGCTCCCGCTATCGAGTTGACTGTTCCTGCTCACTCCGTTGCGCTGGCCTCAGTCAACTCGCTAACGGCAGCGACCTTTTTATCCTTCACTTTCTTTAATAGTTTCTGCATCGCTGGCGGCCTTAATCAAGAGGTAGCAGCTTTATCTGGCCACTTTCTTCAGAATCCCGGCCCACCCTCGTGTCGGATACCTTGTCATTTCCATAGCCCTCCTTGCCGTATCCATCCACTCTCGTGGGCGTCGAATATTTTGTCATTTCCATATTCCTGCACTTCTGCACACTCTTCTATATGGTTAATAAATAGCCAATTTAAAATTTTGGCATCACTAATGCTAGACAGCTTAGTGTAAGCAGAAGAACAATCAACCGTTTAATCAATACATCAAAGGTGGGGAGATTTTAATATGTATAGTAACTCAACACTAACCGATGCGTTGATTAGCAGTGACCTTATCCCAGGTAAAGGCGAACCAATAGAGCGCATACGCCTGGGTAATGGTTTATCAGTAGTGTACGACGATGGTGTCCATAACATCGGCGTGCGTCCCACAACCGAGGACTTGTGCGTCGGTGGAACACAAGCCTTGGATCAGGCCTCGCAAGGTCTACCGCCTATCGTGCCCTTCCTGGGCAACGACCAGACAGATTTCTAGCCAACTGGAGTGAAAGGGATCGCGCACGGTTGGGCCGCAACAGCGGCGCAGCCTGCCGACCAGCAATAAGGGGTTTTTAATCGAGGACCGAAACCGGTTCTTTCACATTAACTTGACTACTATAGAGGTATTAGTCATGAGAAATCGATCTATATCTATCACGTTCGCCACATTGTTGCTCGTTAGCGCCCTGCCAGCCCAGGCGTTGCCGGTGACCATTGACTTTGGCGGTTTTATTAACTTTGACAACGCCAATCCCTTCGGCGCCACGTTCGGCGACTCCATCACCGGATCTGCCGATTACGATGATGCCGGTCTAACCAATGCTGCGTTTGAAACGCAGGCCTTGGCCGGACTCAATCTAACGTCCTTGGGCTTTGGCTTCCCTCTGTTCAACCCGAGTCTGGTTGGTACTTTCTCGTCCAACACCTTGATTGGCGTCAGGCTCAATGACATCGTTTTCGATTCCAGTTTCACGGCTCACAATTTCCTCATGACAGGAGGCGCTGCTTTCGACATATTTGACGGTAGTGGTTTCTCCGTACTCGGCGGCTGCCTGGACTTCGGCACCAGTGTTTGTACCGACCCGCTCGGTGGACCCGTCGCCGAAGTCCCCGAGCCGGGCACCCTGGCATTGTTCGGTATCGGCTTGCTCGGGATGTGGGCCGGGACACGGCGGCAGCAAGGTCGCCAGGTGTCACTTCTGACAGCATGATCGCTGGTTCGCTGGTTCGCGCATATTATTCTCAATAAGCAGAATTATGCAGCAAGTCACTTGTAGCGGCGATGGGGACCTCCGACGCAGAGGAAGGCAACAATGTTTGCTTCCTCTGGCAGATCCTTGTTTCAAGTAAGGATACTGCCGAGGAGAACTCCTTCGAGAGTTTAGCTACATTTGGCGTTTCAGAACCAACTCCAATATAACAGATTCGACAATAACTCCGTATGTAATTTGCCATTATTCAAGGAGGTTTTGGCTATGGCTGTAAATTTGGTCGATAAAGATGCCCACCGCCATGTGGGCAGCGTTAGCCCAATAACGGAAAGACGCAAAGGCGCCGAGAGGCGTAATTTTATACCAGATAGGCGCGAATTCGTCGGTTGTGGACGACTTTATGCCGACCCGGCCAAATCCGATTTGAGCGCAGGGCCATTCGTTATCGATGATCGCCAGAAGCTGGTCTTTATTGAAGGAGAGCGGATGCATCTTAGCCGCAAGGAATACGCGCTGCTCACTTTACTGGCCGCAGACCCAGGGCGGGTGTTTTCGAACAAGGAGATCGTGGCCTGTCTGTGGGCCGACCGTAGCGACGCAACGGTGAGCGATGCAATACAGTCCATCTACCTGCTGCGCAAAAGAATCGAAAAAGACCCCAAGAATCCGCGCTGGATTCAAACTGCGAATGGGTTTGGCTACCAACTCGTTGTGCCGGTGAAAGTGTAGGGCTATTTGTCAAAGTCTCTGTCCCAATTTACAGCTAATTTTATTGGTTTTTTATCTCCTTTTTATCTCCTTTTTATTCGCTTTTTATGTTTCTTATCAACTCCTCTTGTTAGCCTGCATTTCGATTTGGTAAAAAAACACTTGGCATGAGTGTAATTAAAATGAGAAAACCAATCTCCGAAAAAAGATTATTGTGCTTGCTTCCTGGCTACACATATCAGCTATTTCTTAAAAGCGATTCTTGTATAGCGTCGAGTATCTCCTCTTTGGGCGCCGCTTCTGCGGAGCAGTGGCAAGCAGAATTTCAATCAACCCCTGACTCAATAACTTAAAGGTATGGAGGTTTTAATATGAATGGAAAATCGATTCTAACGAACACATTCACTAGTGCGGCAACACCCTCCAGCGAAAACGGCGCAGGACTGCGGTTGCGTTTTCAACAGAAAGGCAGAGGCGAACCGAAACACAAACTGATTACACGCACGCTGACCTGCGCGGGTGCGCTGTTTGTAAGCGTGAGCGCAGGCCTCTCTCAATCCGCCTGGGCAGGGCCGACCCTTTCCGATGCGGAGCTTAGAGAGCTAGCCCCACGCCGCCTGACACTGGACGATGTACCAAATATGGACCACATCCTCGAGACCCATGTTAAGGATAAAGACTGGGCCATTGTCCTCGGCAAGGCCATGTTCTGGGATACGCAGGCAGGTGGCGGTGGAATGACAGCCTGTGCGTCCTGCCACTTCCAGGCCGGTGCTGATCCGCGCTCAAAGAACCAGCTAAGTCCGGGAATCAATGCCGGCGATTTGACTTTCCAGGCGAAGGGAGCCGGCCCCGGTGGAGTCAATTATCCATTGACAGAGAACGACTTTCCGTTCTTCGAAAAGTCCCCCAACGAGAAGCACGACAACGATGTGGTGTCCTCCGCAGGTGTGTTCCTGAGGAATTTCAACGGCTTCACCTCGCCCCACGATCCAGCTGGCGATTGCGATTCAGGATACGATGCAGTGTTCCACAAGGACAACCACAACGTGCGGCGGGTCGAGCCGCGCAACACGCCGACCGTGATCAATGCGGTGTTCAACCACCGCAACTTCTGGGACGGTCGGGCCAATAACTTCTTTAACGGCGTAAACCCGCTCGGCTTGCGAGGGCAGTTGGTCGACGTAAACGGGCCATTGCCCAATATCGCCGACCCAGCGGATGCCACCAACCGCGATGTGAAGCAAGCAGTTTGGGAGCATGTCTGTGACGTGGGTTTTTTCGGCTTCTGTTTCTCTGGCCATCTAGAGCCACGATGGCCTATGCTGGAGAATTCCAGTCTGGCCTCGCAGGCCGTGGGACCGCCGGAAAGCATTTTCGAGATGTCTTGCGGCGACAACCGTGGCTTTGATGACATCGGCAGACACTTGCTACAGCGACGGCCGCTGGCCTTGCAGAAGGTGCATTCTAACGACAGCGTGTTCGGCGTCGGCGGCCCCCACGGCAACCAGGTCGCCGGAAATGGCATGGGCCTGAGCCAGACCTACGAACAGTTGATCCGCAAGGCGTTCGATGACAAATGGTGGGCCGGAGTAGGCGTCATTCCAAACGATGGTGACCCGGCTACCGACTTCACCCAGATGGAAGAGAACTTCTCGCTGTTCTGGGGTCTCGCTATCCAGCTCTATGAGGCCACATTGGTGACCAACCAAACGCCATTCGACGCCTTCGCGAAGCGGCCGGACGGCAGCGGCGGTGATGATAGCGCCATGACAGAAGACCAGAAGGAAGGGTTGGAGGTCTTCCTTTCGGAAGAAGGCCGCTGCGTCTTCTGTCATTCGGGTCCAGAGTTCACCGGCGCCTCGGTGGCCGAGCGCAAGATCATGATCAATGCGCTGGGTCAGCCTGTGCGTGATGGAGGTGAACCGACGGAGCGCATGTTCATGGGTGACGGATTGCCAGCGGTATACGACGGCGGGTTCTACAACATCGGCGTGCGTCCGACGGCTGAAGACCTATGTGTCGGTGGAGAGACCGCCGGCGTTCCGATCTCGTTTGCGCGCCAGGCCGCCGAAGGTCCGAAAGTTGATCCGGAGAGCATGGTGGATGCGGCGGGTGATCCTCAGGACCCAGCGGTCTTTCCAGGACCCATTGCGATGGGAACACCGGGCAACCCTGGTGAACCGATCGCCGTGGATGGCGCCTGTAAGGTGCCTAGCGTGCGCATGGCGGCATTCACCGCGCCGTATTTCCACTCCGGTCAGGTCGCGAGCCTGCACGACGTGGTTCAGCTTTACAAGGACCAATTTGAGCCGCTGTTCTCCAACGAAAACATCGACGACCTGGATCCGGATATCCTCGCCATCAACATCAACGGTGTCGAGGACGAAGGTATAGACATCGGTGGTGGCGACGTCAACCGCCTCACGACCTTCATGGCCGAGGCGTTAACTGACTCACGGGCAGTGGACGAACAGGCACCGTTCGATCATCCAGAGCTTTGCGTCCCAAATGGGCATTCTGGGCCGATCAATGGGAACGTGCCAAATCGACCAGACGAGGCCATGGACGACTTGGTCTGCACTCCGGCTGTGGGTGCGCAGGGTCGGGCAGCGCAAGGTCTACCGCCTATCGTGCCGTTTCTGGGCATCGACCAGGCAGATTTCTAGTCAACTGGAGTGGATAGGGTTCGTGCACGGCTGGACTGCAGCAGCGGCCCAGCCTGCCGACCAAGAACGGGGTATGTTCAGGATACGCGCAATTTGTTGTCACCATGGATAATCGTAATACGGCTAGACGCAGTATTGTCGCCAGTGAAGGCGGCTGCTTTTCTAATTACCAGTAGCTATTACCTCAATGGAATGTTGGTCGGTCGTAGTTTAAGGGGCACTCACTAAAAAATGCGTAATACATCCGCCAAATGTT
>JBBKXJ010000185.1:0-2810 GCA_037969395.1 Pseudomonadales bacterium | reverse complement strand
GTTTCGGGCGGAATCCGATCAGCGCACGCCTCAATAGTTGGCTATCGGGCGCGGCACTCCAGGTAGAATGTACCGGCTTCCCAGCACTTGAACAGCGTGTATTTTTCGCGGCTGAGAATAAGTACCACGACTTGGATGCAAACTTAATGTGCAACTAAGCGAGCTGTATTACACTAACGCAAACCCTGTACACAAAAGGAGAAAATCGTGAACGCGGAAGCAACGCCAATTAGTATCACCGAGCAAGACCAGGAGCGACTGGAGGGTTTACTGCGCAGCAAAGAAGTCAAATCCCTACCGGGGCTGGATGCATTACGCGATGAGCTGGACCGCGCTAACGTGGTAGCGGCTAACGCGATCCCGGCCGATGTTGTGACGATGAATTCAACAGTGCGTTTCATCGATGAAAACACCTCAATGGAATCTGAACTGAGCCTGGTTTACCCACATTCTGCTGGCCGCGCTGGTACAGTTTCCGTGCTGGCGCCGGTTGGCAGCGCCTTACTGGGTTTGTCTGTAGGGCAGAGCATCGCCTGGCAAACGCCCGGCGGTAAGACGCTGCAACTAAAGGTGATAGCGGTTACTAATCAGCCAGAAGCGCAAAAACAGTTTCATCGCTAGTTTGCGCGTGACCGGCTACTGATGTAGCTCATCGATCAGCAAACGCTAGTTAAAAAAAAGCCCGCTACTCGCGGGCTTTTTCTATCTGCAATATCCGTGCTTTAGATTCGCAAGATCGCAAGCACTGCCTAGTGCCCACCCGCGCCTGGAACACACGGAATTTCTTCACCGTCGGCGTTGTAAAGCTTACCTTCAACGAAGTGATCTCCATGTTTCAATTTGGCGATATCCTTCGGTTCCACCATGCGATTTATGCCCTCGGCAATCACGTTTTGTCCCTCGATATTGCCCATCTTCATATGGTTGAACAGCAGGTTCAGCAGGATGGCCATGATCGCCGCTGAGCTGATACCCGAATGGAATATCGTTTCAAACCAGCTTGGGAAATGATGGTAGAACGATGGTGCTGCAATCGGAATCATGCCGAAGCCGACTGAGGTCGCAACAATGATCAGGTTCATATTACCTTCGTAGTCGACCTTCGCCAGCGTACGAATACCACTTGCCGCCACTGTGCCGAACAGAACGACGCCGGCGCCGCCAAGTACTGACATGGGAACAGCTGCAACCACACGACCCATTACCGGCAGCAGGCCAAGTGTTACCAGAATAAGGCCGCTGAACGTCACCACAAATCGGCTTTTCACCCCAGTCACCGCAACCAGGCCGACGTTCTGCGCGAAAGCGCTTTGCGAAAACGAGCCGAAGATCGGCGCGATCGCGCTGGACAGCATGTCAGCACGCAGTCCGTTAGCAATACGCTTTGAGTCAACCGGTGTATCGACGATCTCGCCCACTGCAATCACGTCGGCAGTCGTTTCAGTCAGAATCACCAATACTACTATTACCATCGATATTATGCCCGCCAGTTCAAAGACCGGCGCGCCCAAATGAAACGGCACTGGGAAGGCGAAAATTGTTCCGTCTCCGACCTTGGAAAAGTCAGCCATGCCGACAACAACTGCGAATATTGTGCCGATCACCATCGCCATCAAAATGGAGAGCCTCGAGATTGCAGCAACACCACTTTTGCTGAAAACAAGCACCAACGCCAGCGTTAGCGCTGCCAGACCGATATTTTCCACGCTGCCAAAATCTTCCGCGTTGGAGTTGCCGCCCATAGCCCAGCGCGCCGCTACCGGCATCAGCGTCAGCCCGATGGTAGTAATAATGGTGCCGGTCACAACCGGCGGCAAATATTTAAGCACCTTGGAGAAAATAGGCGCTATCGCAATACCGATCACGGCTGACGCCATCACCGCGCCGAATACTGCCGGCAGGCCTCCCCCACCGTTTACAATGGCTATCATGGTGGCTACGCTAGCGAACGATACGCCCTGTACCAGCGGTAACTGGCAGCCGAAAAAAGGAACGCCCATCGTCTGTAACAGGGTGGCCGCGCCGCCCATAAATAGCGCGGCAGCAATCAGCACACCGATCTCATCCGGCATCAGGCCAGCCGCCTGCCCGATTATTAACGGCACGGCGACAATACCGCCATACATCGTTAATACGTGTTGCATGCCATAAGCCAAACTGGGGCCTACGCCTAGCCAGTTGTCTTCCGGTCGCTGCTTACCTTGATCTTTTGCCGTTAAGTCTGAGTTTGCTACATCTGTGGTCATAGTTCCGCTCGCTTTTCTATTGATTGTTTGGAATGTGGCGTGCCGATCCTGGATCCCCAGCTACGCCATCTATGTAGTTATTCAAGCAATTTTTCTTTTGGCCAGACCGCAACCGATCCAACCGAACAACTATTGCTATCTGTAACCGGCGTTTATGGTTGTGCCACTCTCCTTATTACGACTAAGTAATACTGCGTCGTCATTTACCTCCTCCGCCGCACACAAATCTCGCCAGGCACCGCCGCGAAATCAAAAGTCGCCGCTATATGGCGCAAATGTCCCTCTATCCAGCATGCGCATTCGTCTGACTTGCCTGCTCATCGTGCCCATCACTAAATACGAAACCTGTATGTTATAGTCAACCATATGAATGCATTTTTGTATACAATAAGAATAACGTTAGTATACTTTTTTAACAATATTCTACCGGCTCGCGGTGCCGACGCACTATCGATGGTCTTTCTACAAAACGCGAAATGGGGTCAGATAAATAGCGAAATAGCATCGGACGTGGGGTCAAGTCTTGACATCGCACTCGGTGTTAAATGAGTTCGCTCACGAAAT
>JBBKXJ010000184.1:0-13695 GCA_037969395.1 Pseudomonadales bacterium | reverse complement strand
TCAGGTCGCGCCCTTCGGGGCTTACAGACGAGCCCAGGCTCCGCGTTATCATTTCTAGACGTGCAACCAGCATGCCTTCAAAATGATGTCTTGATCCTGAACTCGTCTGTAAGCCAGAGACCACAAGCAATTAATAGAGGTGCCCTAAACAACATGAGCGCGAAAAAGTCGGCTACGACCAGTGAACAGCTCGGTAAACGGCGGGCGCGAACGGTGGGGCTGACTACGTTAATGACCCTCATCAAGGCATTTCGCGGCGTCGTTGTGGCAAGGGCTTTACCTATGTCTCAGCACGCGGAAAACGCGTGCAAGCTGCGCGCACATTACAGCGTATCAAGGCGCTGGTGATACCGCCGGCATGGACCGACGTGTCGATTTGCGCGCAATCTAATGGCCATATTCAGGCCGTTGGCAGCGACGCCAAAGGCCGCAAGCAGTATCTCTACCATGAGCGTTGGCACGCTGCCAGCGCGGCTACCAAATTTGACCGCATGCACCTGATGGCGCAGCTGCTGCCGCGCGTGCGCAGGCGCGTGCGCAAGGATCTTAATGCCCGGCAGTTGCATAAGGAACGCGTGGTGGCCGCTATCGTCCGCCTGATTGATAAAGCCCATCTGCGTGTCGGCAACCGCCAGTACACTAACGATAATGGATCGCGTGGGGCCACAACGCTGGCCGCCGAACATGTTGATTTGCAAGGCGCTAACGTAGCGCTGGCATTTTAAGCGTAGGGTGCGCCGCGCGCACGCGGTAAACCGCAGGCTGCAAATAGAATTGCGGTGCGCACAGCGCACCCTTCGGATCATGCTGCCGACGCTAGACAGCTAAGCCGTTAGCCACCGGGAAACCATGAAGTATCGATGTTTTGATAGCGTTCAATAAAGTCACATAAGTCGCGCAACGCGGGCTCGTTAACCACCTGCAGCTGATCATCGTGCAGCGCAATAAGACCCTCATCTTGCAGCAGTTTCATTGTTCTGCTGACATACACATTGGTCAGTCCCAGCACATCACCAATCTCAGACTGATTCAGCGGCAGTTTGAAGCTATTGGTCATCACTGAATTGGTAATACGCAGCCGATTGAGCAGGTCGAGTATGAGGAAGGCTATGCGTTCGCGCGCGCTCATGCGACCCAGCGCTTTGAGCATGTCGACCAGAATGACCTGGTCGCGCACCGCGATGCTGAACAGCAGCGCGGTGATGCGCGGCGATGAGATAAATATTTGATCTAAAGCATTTTTCGGAAACGGACACAGGCATACGTCAGTGGCGCTATACAAGGTAGTGCTGGACTCGAAAAACGCTATATCGTGAAAGCCAACAATATCGCCGGGGTGATGAATACGTACGATCTGCCGTCGCCCGTCGGGCATATCAGCGTAGTGGTACAACCAGCCAGACTTAACCACATGCAGGTGTTTAACCGCATGGTTACCGCCGTATATCTCGGTATGCGCCGGAAACTCGCGTTCGTCTTTCTCCAGCCTCGCCAACAGCTCTGAATTTTCGTCACTGAGGTCGATATAGTGCGAAAGCTTCGCAATCAGGCAACTATTCATTTGGGTCCGGGTCTTATCCGTGGCGCGCGAATTGCGTCAATAGAAATAGCAGATACATTATTTTATACGCCATCTGTGGCCTTTACGGCGATCGTTTGATGATACTCGCCTGAACCGCGTTATGGCGGTAATCCCCGAGATTGGTAATATTTCCACCTTTCAATGCAATTTAGATCCAGTTTAAAGAAGCCAATCGTGAAATGTCGTGTAATAGCTTGCGTTCGGTGCAGCGTGTCTGGATTATTCAACAGACGTTAGTTGGCGGCACAACACGGTTCGCAGATAGGTTGTTAAGTAGCTGGTTTGCGGCGATCCCGTCGTACGCTTAGACACCGGAGAAGCTTGCTATGAAGAAAGTATTACTTGTTGACGACGAAAGTTTGCTGCGCCATCAGACGGTGGAGATGCTAGCAAATCGTGGCCACTCGGTAGATGTTGTAGACAGCATCGCGGCAGCGCGGCGGACCCTGCAACAGCAATCATTTGATGCGATGCTGGTTGAATTATGCCTGTCAGACGGTAACGGCCTCGACCTGTTAGCGCACCTCGGCGATGAGCGCCCGGCGCAGATAGTTCTGATGACCGGCCACAGTGCCCTTAAGTCTGCGATTCGTGTATTGGAGGGTCCCGGAGTCAGTTTTCTGGCCAAGCCATTTCATATAAACGAGTTACTGCCGCTGATCGTGCCTTCAGCGGCAGGCGACGCAGATGAAAGTCGGTACGACCTGCATTCGGGTCTGCTAGCCGGCAAAAGCGAGGCGATGCAACGCACTTACGAGTCAGTCAGGCAAGTCGGCATGACCGACACCACCGTGCTAATCAACGGCGAGAGCGGTACAGGTAAGGAACTTATCGCTCAGGCGTTACATCGCGAGAGCCGCCGCTGTGGCAAATTCGTTGCGGTTAACTGCGGCGCGCTATCTTCCGAGTTACTGGGTAGCGAGCTGTTTGGTCATGAGAAGGGCAGTTTTACCGGTGCTAACCGGCGTCACATCGGTGTGTTCGAGCAGGCCGAGTATGGCACGCTGTTTCTCGATGAGATAACAGAGATGCCAATCGAACAACAGCCTCATTTGTTACGCGCACTGGAGAGCGGCCGTATTACTCGTATCGGTGCGGAGGGTGAGATAGAAACCCAGTGTCGCATCATCGCCGCATCGAACCGCGATCTGGGCCACGCAGTAGAGTCCGGCGCGCTGCGCGAAGACCTCTACTATCGTTTAAGCATCTTCCCTATCCAGCTGGAGCCGCTGCGCAATCGACATGGAGACGTGCAGCTACTGGCAGAAATTTTTCTGGCTGAACTCAATGATAAATACGAGATGAACAAGACCTTGGGCGCTCACGGTGTCGAGAAACTCGAGCACTGGCACTGGCCCGGCAACGTTCGCGAATTGCGGCACATGATACAGCGTAGTTTTATCAGTACAGCCGGTGTTGATAGCGAACTGCAATTACCAGAGGATTTCGCGGCAGGTATGCTCACTGTGAGAAAGACCAGGACTCTAGCCGGCCGTTCGATTGAAGAAGTGGAAAGAGAGCATATATTGAGTACGCTAAATCTCTTTGGCGGTAATAAGAAGCGGGCCGCCAGTGCGCTGGGAGTCAGCCTGAAAACATTGTACAACCGTATGGCAGCATATGAGGAAGCTGGACTAACAGCTTAGCAATTGTGTTAGAGGTAAAGTTTACCTCGCCTTTGTAATAACTATCCCCGCGACAGCGTAATTTTTGCCCAGGGCCGTCGAGGCCCTTCTGCGGGAACAAGCAATTCGTAGCGTGTTCACTGCAACGATATCTTTGTTCGATAGCAGCGAGCGTTCTTCCTGCACAGGTACGCGTTCATTGATAGTTACGTCATCTCTATTCTTGTCTTCGTGACGGTGGCTTCGTCCGTCCCGCTTGACCCTCTCTACGCCGTATCTCGCTAGACCTATCTGTCAATGCCGCCAGCGCGCTTACTTTAAGTGTCTCACCTTCCAGCGGCCCTTCCACGCTGCTCCGCAATAGCTCGGCGCAGCGACTGGCGCATAGTCAATATTACCGCACCCATTGAGCGGAGAGAATACGACCCGACCGGCGATTTTGGCCTGAATATTGCTCCATCTCTAACAGTCGACCCTGCAGTCGACGTGCAGTGAGGGCGGCCCGGTTCGTCAGCGAACAGCCGAACCACCGCCGGCACTGCCAACACTTACATCCCAAGGTTCAAGCGAGGAGAATACCGTGGAGACGACACAAGACAAGACAAGGCACGACGGCCAGACAACCAACTCACCAAGGGCGACGTCAGCCGCTACTTTGGGCGCCGCCGACTCGATCGATCAGCAGGTTAAGCACGACGCGCAGCAAGCTAAGCAAGCCGCTAAAGACAAGGCGAGTGAAATGTCTACGCAGGCACAGGACGCCGCGAAAGAACAGGCAGCGGCGGGTGCAGACCGAGCTGCGAACGAAGCCGATAAAATCTCATCAGCAGTTGAAGCGGCGGCTCAAGCACTCGAAGACGAAGACAGGGAGGGCATGGCATCGTATGTACGCGAACTGGGCGAGGGCATGTCAACGTTCGCAGAACGCTTGCAAGACCGCAATGTAGAACAACTCACCGACGATGCGCGCACACTGGCCCGCGATAACCCTACGGCGTTTCTGCTGGGCAGCGTAGCCGTTGGTTTCGGTCTGTCGCGTTTCTTCAAAGCATCTGCCGAACGCGATGGTTCGCAGTCGAATGGTGCTACGCAAGCCTCGAGCGCTACCGCATCGTCATCGGGCCATGCGGGCGCACCGTCGCTATATACAGGCTCAACGCCGGCTGGCGCTGGATCCACTACGCCTGCAACCGCTGGATCAAATCCTTCAAGTACCACCAGGTTGGGAGAATCAGTATGAGTGACCATACAGCACATGCGCCGGAGACAATGGCCGGCATTCGACCAAAATCAGTAACTGATGCCAACACGGCAGCGCCCGGCTCGCGTGATTCCATCCCTGACCTTATTCGACAGCTTGCGAATGACATTTCGACGTTGACGAGTAAAGAGATGGCACTGGCCAAGGCTGAATTCAGGGAAGCGGCTAACGATGCGAAAAAAGGCGTTGGTAGCATTGCCAGCGGCGCCGGGGTAGCGTTCGGGGGCTTTCTGATTCTGCTACTAAGCGCTACCTACGGGTTGTCAGAAATCATGCCTCCGTGGGGTGCCGCGCTGGTTGTTGGTGCTATCGCGCTTGTTGTCGGCATGATGATGGTCGGCGGCGGCAAGAAAAAGTTAGAAGCGGATTCGTTTGTTCCGGAGCGAACAATTGACTCAGTTCAAAAAGACCAAGCAGCGGTGAAGAGGGCAGCATCATGAGCAATTCAAATACAGGTAACTCAGACGACCAAAAATCACCGGACGCACTGGAACGCGAGGTTGATCAGGTCAGAGAGCGGTTGAGCCAGACGGTTGACAGTCTGGGTACAAGACTGTCGCCGGGAGAACTGGTAGACCAGTTTATCGGCACAGCGCGCGAACATGGCGGCGAACTGACGCGTAACTTTGGCGGCCAGGTCAAGCAAAACCCGATTCCCGCACTACTCACGACTGTGGGTATTGCGTGGATGATGGCGGGGTCGAATACCAGTAATAACGCGGCTACCAATTACGATCGCGGCAACGGTTCCTACGGCGATGACTCGTGGTCGACCAGTGACCATTCGGGCGACGGTAGTTCAATCGGGCAGACCGTGAAGAGCAAACTCGAAGCGGGTAAAGACAAGCTCGCCGCTGGCAAGCACAAGTTGGCAGACGGCAAAGACAGCGCCGCTGATAGTATCGGCAGCGCCGCGTCTTCCGCTAAACAGCAGGCAGGCGCTGCGGGCGAACAAGCCAAACTGCGTGCTTCGGAATTGCAGCGCAATATGCAGCAGTTTATGGATGAACAGCCTCTGGTCGCCGGCACCATAGGCCTGGCCCTTGGTGCGGCGTTGGGGGCGCTGGTGCCGCCGACAGAGACCGAAGATAGAATGGTCGGCAAGGCCAGCGACAAAGCGACCGAACGCGCCAAACAGGAGGCCGCCAAACAGTACGAGCGTGGTCGCGAGACTGTTAAGAAAACCGCTCAGGACGTACAGGAAACGGTGAGCGGCGACACGCCGTCTATGTCAAAAGACTACGCTTGATCGGCTTGTTAGTAGTCAGTAGTTAACCTCTCTGGCGGGTGCAACGCCGCGCCCGCCAAAGAGGCTTCCTGAGCAAGTTCCGCTACCCCCGAATATATCTACTATCGAAAAGGTATGAGCTTCAGAAAATGTCATCCGGTAAGATAAGCTGCGCGCACGCGGTCAAGATTCAGTCGACCGGTAGTTGGTACACAGGGTTGTAATGTTTACCGGATCGCAAGCCTGTGTCTGCTGCGGGTAAACCTTAGCATATCAATTAATTGAGATTAATGAGGGGAGGGCAGATAACTTGTATACTAATGCGCATGGAACTGATCGACAAACTTGCCATTCTCGCCGACGCAGCAAAATACGACGCATCGTGTGCGTCGAGCGGCGGCCAGAGCAAAAACTCGGCTAAGGGGCGCGGCATTGGATCTACCGAAGGGATGGGCATTTGTCACTCCTACGCGCCGGACGGCCGCTGTATTTCGCTGCTAAAAATTCTTTTTACCAACTTTTGCATCTATGAGTGTAGCTATTGCGTTAATCGTAACTCGTCTGCCGTACAGCGCGCGCGCTTTACCGTGGATGAGGTAGTGCAGCTAACGCTGGACTTTTATAAACGCAATTATATTGAGGGCCTGTTTCTGAGTTCGGGCGTTATTCGCAACGCCGACTACACAATGGAGCAGTTGGTGGCCGTAGCGCGTCGGCTGCGGGTCGACCACGATTTCCGCGGCTATATTCACTTAAAAACCATTCCCGATGCCGACGGAGAGTTGCTGGCGGCAGCCGGCCGCTATGCTGACCGGTTAAGCATCAACATTGAACTACCTACCCAGCAGGCGCTGGCAGATTTAGCTCCGGAGAAAGACCAGCGCACCATCAAGCTGTCGATGGCGCGCATTCGATCGCGGCGGGAAGAGTCGATAGCCGAGCAGAAAGCCTATCGTCGCCAGCCGCGCCGCTCGGGTAAAGGTAAGCCGCCCGCGTTTGCACCCGCCGGCCAGTCAACGCAGATTATTATTGGCGCCGAACCTTCGACCGACGCCCAGATTCTACAAACCTCGTCAACGCTATATGCTGGCTATGGGCTGCGTCGAGTGTATTACTCTGCCTTCAGCCCCATTCCGGATGCGTCCAGTAAACTACCGGCACGGCAACCACCGCTGTTGCGTGAGCACCGGCTGTATCAGGCCGACTGGCTGCTGCGCTTCTATGGCTACGACGCCGGTGAAATTGCCGAGCAGGCTAAGTTGGGCTCTGCCGCCGGCATGTTATCGCTGGACGTTGATCCCAAACTGGGTTGGGCGCTCACTAATCGTAGCTATTTCCCGGTTGATTTGAATCGTGATGCCCGCGAACGGCTACTGCGGGTGCCCGGTCTTGGTATTAAAACCGTTAACCGCGTACTGCAGATTCGCAGACTGCAAAAAGTGCGGTTGGAAGATTTAGTCGCGCTGCGTGCCGGGGTCAAAAAAGCGATGCCGTTTATCGTTTGCGCCAACCATCACCCCTTACTCGGAGAGTTAGATAGCGACAGATTGCGGGCCCGCTATATCCAGCCTGCAGAACAGCTGTCGCTGCTGTAGGCAGAACTAGCAAACTAGCATGACGCAAAAATCACTTTTCGATAATACCGAATCTGTCGCGTTAACGGCGGTGCGTTTCTACCCTGATTTTACCCATTGGCAAGCGCAGGCGCGGCAACTGTTGAGACAACAGCTGCCGCCGCAGCGTATCTGGTGGCAGCCGGATGTTGATAACACTGTTCCGAGCGCTACGACGACGTCAGGCAGCGCCGCGTTTCGCGTGCCGAAATCGTTCGTTGCCCAGGCGCGGGCTGCCAGCTGCCACAGCAGTGAAGACCGCTGGGCGTTGCTGTATCAAATACTGTGGCGTTTAACGCACGACGAACCACATCTCATGCAGCTCGGCGGCGACCAGCAGGTAGTGCGCCTACGCAAGTATGCCAAAGCGGTGACCCGCGACGCCCACAAAATGAAAGCGTTCGTGCGCTTTCGGGCGCAAGCCATGGAGCAAGGTGAGCCCCGCTACGTTGCCTGGTTTGAACCCGACCATCATATCGTCGAATTCACGGCGGCATTTTTTCAACGCCGATTTACCAATATGCGCTGGACAATTTTAACGCCTGATCGCTGCGCCCATTGGGAGGGCAGTGGCGATGTATGGTTTAGCGTCGGCGCTGATAAAGCGGCGGCACCAGCAGAAGATGTGGTGGAAGATACCTGGCGCTGCTATTACCGCAGCATATTCAATCCGGCGCGGGTGAAGATTCAGGCGATGATGGCCGAAATGCCGCAGAAATACTGGAAGAACCTGCCCGAGTCGCAGCTTATTCCCGAGTTAATTCGCGGCGCCGACAAACGCGTGGCGGTAATGGAAGCCAGCATTCGTGCAGACGAAAATTTACGCTGCGGGCCAAGGCCGGCCGCGCCATCGCGTTTGCTTTCGGAAGCGATACAGCGCAGCCCGGTCGAATCTATCGAGCAACTAACGCTGGCGGCGCAGAACTGCCGTAACTGTGCGCTGTGGGAACCTGCCACCCAGGCCGTGTTCGGCATCGGCCCCGCACCGGCTGACGTTATGCTTATCGGCGAGCAGCCAGGTGATAAAGAAGACCTCGCCGGCCAGCCCTTCGTCGGCCCGGCGGGAGAGTTGCTAAGCCGCGCGTTGGCCGCAGCTGGTCTGCGTCGTGAGGAGCTGTACATCACTAATACGGTAAAGCACTTCAAGTTTAAAGCCAGCGGCCGGCGAAGGCTGCACGAGCGACCGCTGCAACATGAAATTGATGCCTGCTTCCCCTGGCTGGCAGCGGAGATCGAACAGGTGCGGCCAAGGGTTATCGTCTGTCTTGGTGCTACGGCGGCGCAGGCGCAGTTGGGTGCAAACGTCAAGGTGACACGTGACCGTGGCAACTTGCTGGCGCACAATGACCGCCATTATTTAATTACGGTACACCCTGCATATTTGCTGCGCCGAGGTGGTAACGATGCGGATATACAGCGCTTTGTCGCCGATTTGCAGGTAGCCGCGCAACACTTCAGTCGCGATGCTGCTCGACCGTCGCTATAAGCGTTCGTTAGACCTGACCCCCTCGAAGATGGCGCTATCGATCTCGCAGTCAACGTCGCTGTGGCTATGCAGTACCGATATATCGCCTGTTGTCTCAAACACTACTGCCAGTACCTGGTCGTAGTTCCACACATTCGCTTCGCGCAGTTTGGCATGCAGGTCCTGGCGTGTTAGCTGCGAGTCACGCAAATTGTCGTCAAGTATCTCGCGCCCCACCATCAGCATTAGCGGGTCATTGTCGACTAGCGTAGAGAAAGACTCGTTGCGGGTACGCAAGTAGGCAACCAGCCACTGCGCGGTAAATAGTCCGCCGAGGGCTACCGCGACCATTAATACCGTAGGCGAGGGCGCTGCAATGGAGCCCCCTAACAGAGAGCCGACAGCGACAGTCATGGCGAAGTCAGCCGCCGACATCTTCGAGAAACTGCGCAATCCGGTAATGCGCGTGTAGCCAATTATGATGGCATACACGCATGCTGTTGACAGCAGCACCAACGCGGCCTCATCTAAACTCGTAGCAAACCACTTGTCTAACATTTACTGTTCCTCTCGGCACGCGTTAATTAGTTCCTGACATGATAGTTGTCTACCAGAGCGTTCAGGTCGTCGGAGCGAATTTAGTCGCGACAATAGACGCACTCCGCAGCGTAACCGCGCCGTCGTCGACTCCAGGCAGGCGCACCGCAGCGGCCTGGTATCAGATGCGACTGTTGCAGAATGGCACGGTAGAATACGCAACAAGTGTGCCACGAGAGAGGGGGCTGTTGCAGCGCAAAGTTATCTAAATCCTTGCACGTTCACAGCGCGTTTATTCGCGACCATTAGAAGAACAGAGAAGGGCTTCGGCTGCTTTTATCTAAACGCAGTAGCAAATCGCCGTACTGGTTGTAATAGGCCTCGTGCCGGCATCTACCGCCACGGTAAATCGTTCAAATCGCAGTGTAACTTTTACATCGTTTTGCTGCTGGCCTGCGACGGCTCAAGTTGTATTTTCGGCATATGCCGCATTCAATTGGTGTAGCGAGCGTTACATCTTAGCTGGGGCCCTTGGCTTGAATTGGCTTCTACTTTGCTTCAAATACGGAGGTATACGTCGGGTCGTCGCGAAGCGGGCGAAAGAGAATGCGGCAAATCGTGCTCGCTAAAATGCTGTCGGCGACACGATGCATTTTACTTGTGTAACCACTGCGTACTGGAGAGTCAGCATGAGTTATCAATACAGCAGCACCCGCGGCACTGCCCAACTGGTAGAACTGACGGTAAAGAGCCAACCGCAAACACAGGCGCCTGGGGTTGAATGCGCCGGCAGAGAAGTTGATAGCATAGTGGGGGTAGCCGATGGCAATAGGCTGGACCCGCTTCAGCAGGCGTTTATTACAGCCGATGCATTTCAATTCGGCTTTTGTTCATCTGGCCAGATTATGAGCTTGAAAGCTTTGTTTGAAGCCAATCCGGCACCGACAGACGCTGACATACGGCGTGCATTCAGTGGCAACTTGTGCCGCTGCGGCGCTTACCAGAATAATGTGCAGGCCGCCCGACGTGCGCGCGACGAGTCATGCGTTGCCGCCTGAAAAGCTAACGATAGAAGTCAGCGATACGGACGGTGAAGTCAATTTGAGGGTACCGCAACAGCGTGAATTAGCAGATTGGAACGCAGATGCCAGCTTGCAAATAGTGGAACAGAGGCCAAACCGGCTTGATGAGGCGGAGAATGTCACGACTGCCCGGCAAACGCAGGACTAAATCTACAGCACGCAATTTTTTAGCAGCGGTCCCAGTCACGCGGTACATACCTCCGACCTACCACCGGCGCTGATGGCGCTGACTGCCAACGCCGCCGCTGCGAAACAATCGGTAGCGCAAGCGACGGCACTGGAGCACAATGATTACGAGATTACTTTGGTGCAGCTGTTGATCAGTCACGCACTGCGAAATTTAGCGACGGCGGAGCGAGTTGTATGCAGTTGACGGGATCATGCTATTGCCGCGCGGTGCAGTTTTCGGTCGAGGCCTACGCCCCCGTACCCTTCCTGCGCTGCTATTGTTCGATTTGCCGAAAAACGGCGGGCGGTGGCGGTTATGCGATAAATCTCGGTGCCCGCGCGGCCACGCTGGAGGTATCGGGCGAAGAAAATATTAGTATGTTTCACGCCAGAATCAATGGTGAAGCCAGTACGACCGAGCGGCGTTTTTGTTCGCAATGCGGCTCGGCGCTGTGGGTGTTTAGTCCCCAATGGCCTGACTACATTCATCCGTTCGCGAGTGCTATCGATACACCGCTGCCCACAGCGCCCGAACAGGTACACATGTTGCTGAACTCGAAAGCTAACTGGATACGAGTTGATGCAACAGAAGACGAGCAGCAGTTTGACCAGTACCCGTCGCAGTCACTGGAAGAGTGGCATCGCGCGCATGGCCTGCTTGCTGAGACACACTCCACGTGAGCTGCCGGAGGCGCTGTTAAGGAGTGACAGCTGTGCGACTATTCTACTGAAAACCGATATTGTGTTTCGAGCAACTTACCCGGCAATGCTGTCATATTTCTCGTTAGAGTAAACGCTACACTCACAACCCGCTGCCTACCATTGTCAGTTTCCGGTGCGCTCTGCCTGTTTCTCAAGACGCTCTTCCTCCGCCAGCGAGTACTGGGCCGCAGGCTGCGCTTCAAGGCGTGCCCTGTCAATCGGTTCACCGCTGGCTTCGCAGTACCCGTAGCTGCCTTTGTCTATTTTGCTAAGGGCCCGATCAACTTCTCCCAAGCGCGATGCTTCCATACTGCGCTGTTGTTCGTCGATTTCAGTCTGAGTAGTATCGAACACTTCATTAGTTTCATCGTGTGGTCTTGATGAACGACTTCTGAGCGACAGTGCTTCTTGCTCCAAAGAACTGATTGTTTCCTGCAGTTGCCCGCGCGATTGCAGTAACTTCTCACGCTGCTGCTCAATGAATGTGCCATCAAGGGTTTCTCGTGTCATCATAATCTCCTTTATACTGAATGTGCTGAGTAAAACTCTCGTTAATCACGCACCGAACCAGCGCAGGCGCTCGAAGTGGGTGCATTGGCAGATCGGGCACAAGCGTAACACGTAGGCGTAACTTGAGCCGGTTTCACCCTGTTAATGTGGCCAGCGATCCGCCTTATTTGCTTTTAATAGATTGCGCACAAGGCAGTTATCACAAGCGAGGACAGCATTTAGACCGCATGACATGCGCTGTAGGTAAGGTACAGTGGTAAGCTAGAAAACGCGAACGTACCGGCGCTTAACAGACCAGACTGCAGATGCTCATCGCTGCAACGACCTGCGCTGCTGAGTCGGCTTATCGCCTTGCTAGCGCCGCCTAATTTTCCGTGTGAGCGCCGAGTGGTACTTCCATTGTCTCATCGTTAGCCTCCGGCGGCTGACCAATCATTTCTTCGTAGTCGCGCTCTTGCCTGACAACCAGGTCGTTTATGGTGAACTTGTTCATTTTTCGGCGCATATCGGAAAGATTTTTGCCGCGCACCGGCGTTTCTTCATCCTCCCACAGCAGGCATTCTGCACCAACAACCTGCACGCTGATTTGATACAGCGACGGGCTCAACGAATGAATAATTACGCGCTGTAAAGGTTCGTTCTTCTGCAGTTTTTTAAACAGTAATTTCATTCTCAAGACCTTCCTTTAGTTGTGAGTTAGATTAGTGAGTAGAGCGGTATTAAATCGCTGCAAGAATCTCCTATTCTGTTCCAGCGTACCTAGCTCTACGCGCGTGTTAGTCATTCAGATGATACGGCTAACGACACGGGTGAAAGCGGCATCAGAGCCATTGAGCTATCCCGCTTAGTGTCAACTATTGCCTGAAAATTTCGCATGGCATGGAATTTGCGTTACACCACATAAGAGACTGGAGATGGAGTGAAAGTTCGTCGGTTATCTGGTTGCCAGTCGGGCCGAGCTAATCGCTGACGAGCCAACTGTTTAATTGGCAGCCGACGACTCGTCGACAGTACCAAAGCGTATACTGCACAGGTCTGGAAATTTTGCAGAGCAGATAGCGATAGCAGCAACCGAAGCTTGCGGCATATGAGCTCGACCAGAGCTGGTAGAGGATACAGCCCCTCGACAGTTTTACGGGTTCAAATTTTTGGGTATTGAGTAATGGCTGCAAACAGAGAGAGTGAACACGTCCCGGATCGACCAGCCGACCTTGCAACAGGTTGCTGTCGGTGTCGATCCCTGGCGTTGGAGTTTTCATGAAACAACTCGCTATTATCCTTGTGTTAATCGTCACAGCTGCGACCGTTCCGGTGGGTGCAGAGTTCGCACCAAACGGTGCAGTCGCACAGCCGTCAGGGAATGACCTGCAGCAACAAACACGATTGAATCCCTCTGACGGCGCTTTAGTGCTCGCACTGGCTGACGCACAGCGCGACTGGGCGCGAGACTGGGCCGTCGAGTTTGTCAGAAAAGCGGCCGAGGGCGGACTGGCGGAAATGAAAATGGGAGAATTGGCGCAGCGAAAATCGAGCAATCAGGATGTGCGACAATTCGGCAGGCAAATGGTCAAAGCTTACGTGCTGGCCAGTGAAAAACTGCGCATTGCGGCCGGCGAGCTGGGCGTCACTGTGCCGGACCAGATGTCTGGCAAGCAGCGAGTGAACTACAATAAATTGAGAAAGCTGTCCGGTGTTGAGTTTGATCGAGCCTATATACGAGCGCAAATCGAAGAGCACAAACAGACCGTCAGACTTTACATGAATGAGGCGCGGCGAGACGGTCCGGCGCGGGTACGTGAATTCGCGATGAAAACCCTTCTGACACTAGAACGTCATTTAACCGATGCGGAACAGATTAGCCAGAAGTTACAGTAAGCGAATAGGGATTCGATAATACCGAGGGGCTTGCGAGACTGGAACGT
>JBBKXJ010000183.1:0-8885 GCA_037969395.1 Pseudomonadales bacterium | reverse complement strand
TCAGGTCGCGCCCTTCGGGGCTTACAGACGAGCCCAGGCTCCGCGTTATCATTTCTAGACGTGCAACCAGCATGCCTTCAAAATGATGTCTTGATCCTGAACTCGTCTGTAAGCCAGAGGCCACAAGCAATTAATAGAGGTGCCCTCAAAGTGAATTTTGAATTTTGTGTTGTTTGCATCCTGCCTTTTCCAATAACCGACCAGGGTTTTCATCTGCTCAAATGCCAACGCAGCAGGATTGCTGTCATCGCCTGTTGCGCTGAAAGCCGTTAAAGACATAAGCAGCGGAAGCAATAAATATTGTGAAATTGTTTTCATCACCTTACCTCTGCTGTTAACACTACGAAAATTATTAGCGCTGTTCCGATAGACTCTACCGGCGGGCGCGGGCACTCATCTGTTGCGACAGGATGGTATCACGTTCAAGAAACCACTAAGCCACCACATTTGTACTGTGTAAGGTGAAACGCTTGATGCAGCAACTGGATTTACAGGGCACGTGGCCGATCGTCGAACCAGGCAGCCCCCGGAAGCCTATTGGCACCGAGGGCCGGGTGAGATAGCCTATGGGTACTTCCCAAAAACCCTCAACTACCGATGCTAGCCGGCCGGTTCGAGGTTCTCTGGGATGCAGGTCCGAGTGGGAATCGTGCCCACAACGAACAAGCCCTCCTCATCGTATTCCGGGGCGTCCCACCAAATCTCCTCCATCCCGGCTGGGCACGGCGTCGGTGCCAGGTCTTTCACGCTGGGGTGGAAGTAGACTGCGTCGTAACCTTGGTCACGGCAGTCGTAACCGCAACCGACTGCTTCCGTGCTCGGAATACAGAAGTTTACGTGGGGTGGTCGGTGCCAACCTGCCGGGCAGCCAATACCGCCATCCAAACCCTCTAATCCGTCGACACCTTGGTCAAGGATCAATCTTGTTGCGATACAAAAGTTCACGCCCGGCGGCTTGACGAAACCCGGAGGACAGGTCTGAACTGGTCCGGCTTTTGCTGCTAAATCCTCGGCGATGCACACCGCCACGCCAGGCGGACGGTGAAATCCTTTGGAACAGTGGTCCGGGTGATGCTGCAAGGTCAACGCGTTGTCGCTAACCGCAAGCACCAGATCGTCTGCGGTGCAGACGGTCGAACCAACAGCGGTAGAGAACCCTTCCGGACAGTGATCCTGACTGTTTCCAGCCAACAGAATCACGTCGCCCTGCATCGCAAGGGTGATGTTGCGCGCAACGCAGAAGTTGATGCCGGGAATGCGCTCGAAGCCCTTCGGGCAATCTTCACCTACAGGCTCTGCGGCAGGGCTTCCGGTGAAGTTCTTGGCGACACAGGCCAGACCTGACGGGATTGGGCGAAAGCCCTCGGGACAGACCAGGCCCGCATCGCCGGTAAGGATTTCGTCGGGAGACGATCTGGCCGCACCGACGGAGGATTGGCAGATAGTCACTAGTGCGACCAGGGCCGCGATGATGTAGTAGTTCCGTTTCATTGTTTTACACTCCTGTTGATTGCGTTAGGTGAGAGAATTCCTTCTGCGTAGCCAACCTTGCTTAGGGGTATTCCCTTAAATTAGTAAACAGGAAAGCGACGAGGAGCCGGACACGGCAGAAAATATTTCTATGTTGCAAAATAACCTCGCGCCTGTTGGCGGCGCTGAATAATTCTATTTGTCCGGCTTTTCTGTTCTTTGCTGTAACTAATGATGAAGGAGTGAATTTGCAGCGGTTGACTAATTGTTCGACAGCCCGCGGTTAGTTGGCGCGGGAGCTTTTTGTCGTGTGAGTGTGAGGGTCTCGATCCACATGTTTGCTGATGGCTATCATTCGCACCGACATGCGTTTGATAGTCACCAACAATTAGCTTTGATGCCGAACAGCAAACGACGCGCTATGCGAATGTATTTTTTCGCTGAATCATATACTTGCGGTCAGCGTGCATACATCAATAGATTGTTGGCACGGCGGTTGCCACAAAGTATTTGCTCGCATGTATGCGAGAGTTGCTCAAATCAAATTTAGGAGATAGAAGATGAGCTATATTGCAATTAGAGACCTCAATGAGGACATCACACTTGACCGGGCTGCCATGGGCCAACTTGATGGCGGGAAAGGGGGGCATTGCCCAAAGGGAAGCCCTGGTTACTATTTACCTGACAGCGACCATGAACGAAGAGATAGTAAGTCACTTGATCTGGGGCAGATGGGAGCGGGCGTGTCTCAGAAAATTGACGACTTGCTCAATATAGCTCCCAAATGCGGTCCGATGGATGTCGTGAAATAATTATCCCGTAGATTCAGGCCAATCAATCTCTACCAGCGACCGAAGGCTGCGCCTGATGTAAAGGCGCCGCCGATATCTGGATAAGAGCGGGGGCGTATTTGCACAACTTCCAAGGTAGATCTGATGCCTAGAAGTTCGCAGTGTCTGTCGCATGCGAGCCTTCTATCTGTAATAGTAGAATAGCGTCGAGAACCGACTGGGCCTCGGAGATTTTGCTGTGGCCGGCTGGGAACTTCAAGCGAAGAATCTCGAGTGCAGCACGCGCATTTTTCGCAGCATCTTGCAGATCTCGGAGCTCGAGAAGAAGCCGAGCATATCCCAGTTTCGCGCTTCCTGCTTCAGGGCTTGAGGCCGGCAGTATGTCAATAGCCTTTTCATAGTGGGTTCTGGCCGTTGTGAGGTCGTTCGTGACATCGGCAAGCGCAGCAAGTTTATTGTAGTCTCGGCCAAGCATGGGATGGCCGGCGGGTCTGACTGCCAGATCTGTCTGCAACGCTTCAGTCAAAACCGAATAAGCTTCTGATATTCGTCCCTGATCCTGAAGGACCGGCCCAAGGCGGGACAAAGTACTCGCGACTGCAACGCTCTTCCGACCATGAACTGACTCGTTAATTGACAGGGCCCGCCGTAAGTAGCCCTCTGCATCATCGAGATTACCCTTCATGTACATTAGGTTTCCTAAACTCCAGAGCGTGTTTGCTACGTATGGGTGATCTGCGCCCAGAACATTCTCCTGAATTCTCAATGCACGTTGTTGAAGCGGCTCTGCTTCCTCGAACTTCTCAATCTTAATCAGTATTTCCGCAAGATTCCTGAGACCCTGCGAGAAGTAGGAGTGCTCGGGTCCAAGTATGCTCTCCAGCAGCACGACTGCTTCTCTCATATTTCGCACAGCTGCTACAAACTCGCCTTGTAGTACTTGCACTGCAGCCAGATTATTTAGCGCCAGGGCTAGCTCATAGTGTTTCCCGTTCTCAACTCTGCGAAGCAGACTGATAGCCTTCTCGAAATATGCCCGTGCTTGGGAATAGTCTCCAAGCTTACTAAGAACCGACCCCATGGTATTCAAGGCCTCACCTTTTTCCGCGGTTTCGACGCCAAGCAGCTCATAGATCGACAACGCTTCCTCGACTAACGTGCGCGCTTCCTCTTGGTTGTCTATTGAGCTGTAAGCAATGGCTAGTCTTATCTGAGTATCCGCGAGTACAGGGTCGTGCTCGGGAAACAGCTCCCGGCGCAAACTCAAAGCTCCGTCCAGAAGCGAGACGCTTTCCTTATATGAGCCGAGGCTGAAATAAATTTCACCAAGAACGTAGAGCATTTGGGCCTGAGTTTCGGGTACATCCGCAAGCTCATCGTGGACTCTCTGCCGACCTTTTTCGAGCAACTCCCGCGCCGTAACAGTTTCTATCCCTGAAACATTGGGATCCGAAACTTTGAAGATATCAAGAATAAAGTCCGAGACCTGCTGAGCTTTGTGAGCCTCAACCCGGCTTTGATCAAGAGCATTTTGTAATCGGCCCGCCTGAATCGTAACCGTGGATGCATAAGCAACGATTAAAGAGCTAATGCTAAAGCCTGCAACGACTGCCCAAGTATTGCGCCGCACGAATTTGCTTAACCGGTAGCGAATGTTTTCGTCACGGGCCGTAACCGGCCGCGCTTCAAAGTAAGCTTGGATATCAGCACTGAACGCTTCCATCGACGCGTAGCGCATTTCGGGTTCATTTCGCAAGGCTTTGAGTATAATCGCGTCCAGGTCGCCACTGAGCTTCTTACTCCATTGAGTTAATAGCGGACCACTTAACCGGCTAAGCGTTCCCAGCTGCTGTTGCAAGCTGTTTTGCGGTGAGACGCCGTCGCTACTCTCAACTCGCTGATTGACGATGAGGCTGGGTCGGGTGGGTGGCCGTTCGCAAATATTTCTTGCTAGCTCATAGTATGAGTCGGCGTGCTCGCGAAAAGCGTGGTGCCCGGTAAGCAGTTCATACAATACCAGCCCCAATTGGAATATATCGGTCGCAACGCTGACGTTTTGGCCACGTAGTTGTTCGGGTGCAGCGAAGCCAGGGGTCATCAATTGGTCGCCGGTATGGGTCAAACCCGCTGCCTCCTGTTCTCCCAAAAGCTTGGCGATGCCAAAGTCCAGTAGCTTGACCTGCCCTTCATCGTTTACCAGAATATTTGACGGCTTGATATCCCGGTGTATCACCAAATTACGATGAGCGTAATGTAAAGCGCCTACCACTTGCATCGTCAGCTTGAGCCGCGCATCGATCGTTAGCCGATGCCGGTCGCAATAATCACTGATCCGTTCGCCTTGCACATACTCCATTACGATATATGGTTGACCCTCTTCAGTCAGACCGCCGTCGTAAAGTTGCGCAATATTTGGGTGATTAAGGGAAGCCAGCAACTGTTGCTCGCGGTTGAAGCGATCCAGACGAATCTCTTTATCCTGCCAATTCGATAGTAGTTTAATGGCGACTTGTTGATCGAAACTACCCTCCGTACGCTCCGCGCGATAGACGACGCCCATGCCACCCCTGCCAACTTCATCGCGCAGCCTATAGGGACCGATACTTCGGTCAGAATAGTCCGGGATCTTTGCACGTTGACTACTTGTAGCGGTGGAACGAAATGACTGCATTAGCTCTAACGCCGGGCGATCAAGAAAGGTGGGGGCATCGCGTTCGGCTTTTAGCAGAGTTTCCACCTCACTATACAAGTCAGGATTAGACCCGCAAGCCCGTTGCAGAAATGTCAGGCGTTCTTCTGTGGGGAGTTCAAATACTTCATCCAGAATAGTTTGTATTTGCTGCCAACGTTGTTCTGATGATTGCTGCGCTTCCATAACTCGTCCGATTTCGGTAATTCCTAAACCGGCTCACCTCGCTTATCGTCATTCTTTACCGCAAGCAGGTGTGCAAGCACGGCTTTGGTTTTACGCCAATTGCGACGCACCGTCCGCTCGCTAATACCCAGCACGCAAGCAATCTCTGACTCCGTTAGGCCGCCATAAAAACGCAGCTCAACCAGTCGGCATAAACCTTCATCCAGGCTCCCAAGTTGTTGCAGCGCCCGTTCCACGGCTAATAACGTTTCCGCACTCATCATTGGCCCAGCCAGCGCATCTTCAAACGTCACTCGTTGCCAATCCCCGCCGCGCTTCTGTGCACGCTTTTGTTCTGCATAATTGATTAGAATTTGGCGCATGGCCTTGGCGGAAAGCGCCAGAAAGTGTGCCCGGTCTACCCATTGGCATTGGGTTTGATCGACCAGCTTCAGATAAACCTCATTTACAAGAGCGGTGGTATTAATAGTCCCCATACCCCACATCCGGCGCAACTGGCCACGTGCGATTCGGTGCAGTTCCTGATAGACCTGCGGATAGATTTCGTCCAACGCGGCGGAGTTACCATTTCGCGATTCGATTAGCAGCGAGGCAATATCGGATGAAGACGACATAGCTTACACCAGGGTGAGTAGGCATCTCTGATCGACGGGTTTTGCAAGAAGGGATCGAATATTCCTAAGCCTAATTCGCCAGTTATTCTAGCAGCCAAATAGCTCTTTATACCTTTTTGCTCTTCGTATCTGTCGCTAACGCAGCAAGAGTCTCAATCTTTTTCTTTATGCGAGGAATAATCATGGCCGATAGAAAGTGATCGCGAATGCGTCAACTTTTCACTGCAATCATTGCCATTTAGGTTGAAGGTACAAAAAAATGGAACGTAACGAAAATATGTATAGGTTTTCCAGGTTGTGGCAGCTGCTAGCTAAGGAATTCATAGCTTTTTCATGGACGCGAAAGTCAGGATTGCAGGCTAGGAGTTGAAGCAGCTCGAAATGAAGAATTAAACAAAGACTCCGCCAGCTCTTTAAGCCAGCCGACAAAGTATTGTCCCGCGAGGCCCAAACTATCAATTCGCTCGGCCAGTGCGCCCAATAGAAAATGCGCGCGATAAGGTGCTTCTAGTATTGCTTGATGAAACTCAACAGACTGATTCCAAGCTGGCGCATTTGGCTGTACTGCAAGCATTTGACCGCAGTAAAAAAACAAACTCAAACCAACGTACACATGAGCTGCGGTCATTGCTCGTATTGGAGGCCATTCCTCGATGCCCGCATTCAGCGTCAGCCAAGGCGGTACAATCGTCCATCGCTGACCTTTCTCGGCGGCAGTCAGGTTCATTGAATGGGTAAACTCTAGGTCAATGAATTTTAGGTGCAACGCCTCGTGTAACAGTATTTCGGCCGCTCGCCAAGGTGTTTTCAGTTCGCTCGCCGAGACCACAATGACACCCGGCAGACTTCGGGTTGTACCCGAACCAAAACCGCTATGACCTAACCCCGGAGTCTTTCTTTCACTAACGATAACGACTGAAGTGACATGATTGAGGGCGCTGGGTGCGAGTTGGGGTAAAAGAGTATCTAGCAGTTTTGCTGCTGCGTTTAGCACCTCGATCTGTTCCTGGGAGGCAGTGTCAATGTGTGCGTCAGGAACCATTTCTTGCACTATTTCTTGCATGCTTTGCGACACCAGGTCCGCATTTGGCCGCCAGATCAATGGACTTAATGGGCTGTGGCTTAGCTTTGCAGATAGCGGTTGTAAAGAGTCAAGTACTGGCATCAGCTGAGGAGACTTTATAAGTGATTCTGCTGTATTTAGTATTGATAAAATCGTATCGAGCGTAAGGCGAGTTGGCGCTCCACTTGCGTAGAGCATTGCTTGATCAATACCCATTCGAAGCATCGTGTCTCGCATTAAATGATGACGTTGAGTAGCGGACAAACAACTTAAGCTTTGCTTCAAATCCAGCGTTGCCGGAAGTTTACTTTCTGCTAAAGAGAGTCGATGGAGATAAACCCGATCAATCACGCCATTAATATGCTGGGCATTGCCAAAGGGACGCCGATCGGCAAGTTCACTCTCAATTTTTCTAATCTGTTTCAATTTCAACTTATCCTCCTTGATCAACATCCAATTTGCTTATTGCAGTTTGTATGGCAAAAATAAAATTCCAAAATTGAATCACTACCCTTGGGCAACACAGTAGAACGACTGTGTTACCCAAGGCCTATTCACTAGCAGGATGTGCCGTGTTCGGCGCAATTGATTCTTTCCATTAGTGTTGCAGGTCTTATATATAGCTGCATGCTTGTATCCCCTGCTGCAGCTAGCGATAAACCACCAACTATTTTCTGTAAATCATCAGAATCAAGTTCCAACATTTCCATAGGTATATCGTCGAGTTTGATAGACATAATGTGTTCTCCATTTCGTGGTATTGACTGTATGAGCGTATATGCTCGAATGTAATAGATGAAACAGGCTAATACTAAGTTCTGTTCGCAATTTCACGCGTTTGTATTCAAAAAAATAAAATCATTGCTCGCCTCCTGTTGTCGCGGCTAAAGTAGCGGTCGCGAAGTCCTTCATCTTGGTTGTTCCTATGTGCCAGTGAGGTACCACAAGACAGATTTGCTCGCTCCCTATATATGAATACAGCGATTGCGGGGAAAACCGGACACGGTAAACGGCAGCTTACCAAGCATCCAAGCCTTATGGTTTGCAGTGTCTTCTATCGAAAATGTTTTGCGTCGCTTGATCCCTCTGCCAGAGTAAGTCCGATAATAGCTGGGAGGTGCTGTCAGGCGGCATTGAAAGCGATGCCTATGATCTGGCCAGATTTGCTTGGAAAGTTCTGGATGCAGAAATTGTCAGTGCCGATGCGCGCGACAATCGTTTATGGACTCGTGTTAATCCAGCTTTTAGCCATGGGCTGGGTTGGTCGATCGGTACGGCAGCTGGTGGTGAAAACGTCGCTGAGTGGGATGGCTCCTGGACAGGCGCACGCTCCTTGCTGCGCGCCTATACCGACGACGGACTGGTCATTGCTATTATGACCAATCGTGCCACACACCGCTTCGATTTGAATCAGGATGTTTACGATTTGGCAGATAATCTCGGCGCTATCGTATTGAACTAGCCCCTCACTGGCCCTCGTAGCTAGCTGCGAGGGCTGCTTCTCATTCACGCCGCTCGGTAAAATTGACTGCATGACCCGCTATCAACTGCAGGTGTTAGACAGCCGCCGCCACTGAGTTTAGCTTGCAATTCAACACTGCAAACTGCCACCGCTTTATAGTAGATGGTGGGTTGCTCCATCAAATGCTTGTAATTTCTATAAGATAATTTAACGCACCCGTGATTGCCGCTACCTGCGCAACAATACAATTTTCGTCATCGACTTTTGGGCTATCGGGATAGACTTCGGTGGTCGTAACGAAACGCGCGTCGGTAAATCCGGCGCATAATCCTAGCTCTTTAGCGGCATAGTTAATTACCCCTCGCTGCGCAACCGCTATGCCAATGAGTCGATTGTCGGCATCTGCCGGGGCGATATGTGTGACCCGCTCAACTGCGTCGATGATTGCTTTCTGAAATTCAGGCGCGGGTTTTAACGTATCGCCAACCGCGTAGAAGCCATCCGGAATATCCCAGGCTTTTTGTTCAATGGCATCGCGCGCCGCCAGCGCCGGCCGGAATTCTGAATTGTCGGTATCAGTCGTCTCATGCAGATCTATATGAGCAGTTAC
>JBBKXJ010000182.1:0-51261 GCA_037969395.1 Pseudomonadales bacterium | reverse complement strand
ACAATTCTCACCGGCAGCGGCGAAAAAATAAATAACGGCTCCCTGTTAATTAAAGCCGGTAAAATCGCTGCCATAGGCGATCGCATCGGTGCTGCGCGTGCAACCGTCGAACTCGACGCAACGGGAAAATGGGTGACGCCTGGCCTTATTGACGTGCATTCGCACCAGGGCGTTTACCCCTCACCCGGCGTTGCGGCGCATGAAGACGGTAACGAAATGTCCGACCCGAATACCGCCCAGGTGTGGGCCGAGCACTCGGTATGGCCGCAGGATCCCGGCTTTATCGCCGCGCTTGCCGGTGGTGTGACCACGCTGCAAATCCTGCCCGGTTCGGCCAATCTGTTTGGCGGGCGCAGCGTCACGCTAAAAAACGTGCCGGCGCGCACTGTACAGGCGATGAAATTTCCGGGCGCACCCTATGGTTTAAAAATGGCTTGCGGAGAAAATCCCAAGCAGCTGTATGGCATTGAGCGGGAAACTGCGCCAATGACGCGTATGGGCAGTGTTGCCGGTTATCGAACCGCCTGGATAGCGGCGGCTGACTACCTGCAGCAAATGGAAAATCCCGGCAATGATAAAGATAAAGACAAGCCAATACGCAACCTGCAGCTGGAAACTCTGGCCGGTGTTTTGCGCGGTGACATACTGGTTCACAACCATTGCTACCGCGCCGATGAAATGGCCACTATGATCGCCATCGCCAACGAGTTTGACTTTAGAATTACCGCGTTCCATCACGCCGTAGAGGCATACAAAATCGCGGATTTGCTTGCCGAAAATGAAATCTGTGCGGCTATGTGGGCCGACTGGTGGGGTTTTAAAATGGAAGCGTTCGACGGCATTCGGGAAAACATTGCCTTCGTCGACAAAGCCGGCGCGTGCGCCATTGTGCATTCAGATTCCGACACCGGAGTGCAACATCTGAACCAGGAGGCGGCGAAGGCGATGGCCGCTGCGCAGCAGGTCGGTATCGAAATTACCCCTGAGCACGCACTGCGCTGGCTGACGCTAAACCCCGCCAAAGCGCTCGGCATTGAAGCAGAAACCGGGTCACTGGCGGCAGGCAAAATGGCCGACATTGTCATCTGGGACGGCAATCCCTTTAGCGTGTATAGCAAGCCCGAAAAAGTATTTATCGACGGCGCGTTGGTGTATGACCGCGACGACCCCTCGCGCCAGCCAAAGTCGGACTTTAGTGTGGGTATTGCCGGAGCAGCGCAATAATGAAAATACAATATTTTCTTTTTGTATGCGTTGTTGCCATTAGCAGCACCACAACCGGTGCGCACGCACAAACCATCGCCATCACCAACGCGACCGTGCATACCATGACCGCCAGCGGCGTGCTGGAAGGCGTGACGATTGTAGTGCGCGACGGCAAAATCACAGCCGTGGCAAGCAACGCCGTCATTCCAAAGAATGCTAAAACAATCGATGCTACCGGTAAGATCATCACGCCGGGTCTGTTCGACTCTTATAGCTACCTGGGTCTGGTGGAGATCTCGCTAGCCGAGGAGACCGTCGACAATTATCAGACCAGCAAGCGCTTTTCAGCGGGGTTTGACGTGGCTGATGCAATTAACCCGCGCTCGACCCTGATTCCGGTTAATCGCATTGAAGGTATTACGCGTGCGCTGGTCGCCCCGCTCAGTACGGAGGGTGGTAGCCATATAGCGGGCCTGGGCGCGGTGATACATTTGGGCGGCGGCGATAACTATATCGACCGCAGGCGGGCCGCACTGTTTGCCGACACCGGCGAGTTCGGCGGCTATCTGGCCGGTGGATCGCGTGCCGCAGCAGTTCTGCAGCTGCGCGAGATGCTACAGGATACCCGCGATTACATGGCCAACAAGCTGGCTTATGAAGGCAACGGGCGACGCGACTACGCCGCCAGGCGACTGGATCTGGAAGCCCTTGAAGCGGTGCTGGAGGGCAAAACACCGCTGGTGCTTAAGGTCGACCGAGCCAGTGATATAGAAGCTGCGCTGCGGCTGGCGCGCGACTTCGAGCTGCGGCTTGTCATCGCCGGTGGCGCTGAGGCGTGGCTGGTGGCCGCTAAAATTGCAAAACAGAATGTGCCGGTGCTGCTCGACCCGCTGCAAAATTTACCGCAGCGATTTGAAACGCTGGGGGCACGGCTGGACAACGCCGCGCTGTTGCACAAAGCTGGCGTAACAATCGCGTTTGCCAGCATAGATTCGCACAATGCGCGCAATTTAAAGCAGGCAGCAGGCAACGCCGTAGCCAACGGTTTACCATACGAGGCAGCGCTGGAGGCGCTTACGGTCAACCCGGCGCGTATCTACCACATTGCGGATAACTACGGCAGCGTCGTCCCCGGTAAGGATGCGGATCTTGTTATCTGGGGCGCCGACCCGCTGGAGGTGACCAGCTTCGCCGAGCAGGTATTTATTCGCGGTCGTGAGATACCCATGGTCAGCCGGCAAACCCTGCTGCGGGATCGCTATCTTGAGGCTAACGAATGGCCGCCCGCCTATAAACGGTAACAGTACCGCTATGCTGTTAGCAAACATCACATGAGAACGATGCTTCGACGGGAACTCAGTGCGCTGGCGTGCGCGGCGATGTTTCTGACAAGGTTGCCAGTACCCTCCTGCCAATACAGCGACGCAGCCCTCGCAAGATCAGTGATCTACTTCCCGCTGATCGGCGTGCTGGTCGGCCTGGCTGGTAGCGCAACGTATTTCATGGCCTTATTGCTTTGGCCACAATCCATCGCGGCTACAATGGCGCTGCTGGTCATGATTGTGTCTACCGGCGCCTTTCATGAGGATGGCCTGGCCGATTCAGCCGACGGCATAGGCGGTGGCTGGAGTATCGACGACAAGCTGAGAATAATGAAAGACAGCCGCATCGGCACTTACGGCGCAGCGGCATTGATATTGACGCTGCTGCTTAAATTCGCCACTTTGAGCAGTCTGGAGCCAGCTGCGGTACCGCTGGCGTTAGTTAGTGCGCACGCGTTGAGTCGCTGGTCGATTCTGCCGTTGCTGCGCTATACCGACTACGTTAGCGGCGACCGCGGCTCAGGCAAAGCCTTTGAGAATGCCGTAACGGGCTCGCGGCTGGCGATAGCGACTCTCTTTGTTGCCGCTTTAATCCTTGGCCTGGCTGCCAGCCAGGCACTAATCCTGACGCTGGTCACTGGCGCTGTCAGCATAGTCAGCCGTTGGTATTGCCAACGTAAACTTGGTGGCATCAGCGGCGACACGCTGGGTGCGACCAACCAATTGCTTGAGCTCTGTGTGTATCTCGTGTTCGCTGCAAGTCACTAAAAATGCAAGCGCTTGCTCCGATCACATTGGTTCGTCATGGTGCTACTGACGCAGCTGCAGGAATGTGTATCGGTCAACTGGACATTCCTCTCTCGGCAAGCGGCAGAATTGCTGTCATCGAAACCGGCAAACGTTGGGCAGCGCAATTACCACAGCGAATTTTCTGTAGCGATCTGCAGCGAGCTTTTGAAACCGCAACACTGCTTATCGGCAATAAGAATATTGAGCCAATGACCGATTCACGCCTGCGGGAAATCGATCTTGGTGCGTGGCAAGGCAGGCAGTGGGATGACATTCATAGCAGCGAGCCTGAACAAATGGCACGCTGGGGCGAAGACTGGCTTAGCTATGCGCCGCCGGGCGGAGAAACCGCAACGCAGTTGTACAGTCGGGTCGCAGATTGGTACGAGGACCTACTCTCATCAGGGACGACGCCGACTCTGATTGTGGCCCACGCCGGCTCACTGGCTGCGTTGGCTTGCCGTTTGCACAAGCGGTCGCCACAGCATTTATTCGACTACCGTATTGAACACTGCGCGCCGCTGCAGCTTATTTGACTGCGCTTATTATTTGACTTACAGGCGGGCAACGTTCTAGAGTGCGGGCCGGTACCAGGTGCCTGCCGCAATGGCTGATTGCTTTTGCTGGGCGGGTTAAATGGGAAGTGTGGAATGACAACGACTATTCCACCGCTGCCCCCGCAACGGTAATACGGCTTCAATAAGCTGTCAGCCCGACACCTGCCTGGTCGCACGCAACGATGAAGCGGAGGGCTTTATTTAAGGCGGCGCGGCTCCGTGCTCCCTGCCCCTCCCCTTATCGTTACCCTTTGGCTATCGCAGGCATGAGTTAATTTTGCCAGGAATCAGCGACATGAGTAACAGCGACGCAGCAGACGAACGCAAGAACAGCAAACACAAAAAAGCCATGGAAAAGCAAAAGACCAAGGTTGACGCCAATATAGAGGCAGCCGATGAAGAGCGTGGCGTTGCCATTCTGTTAACCGGCAACGGCAAGGCTAAGTCCAGCTCGGCGTTTGGCATGGTCATGCGTGCCCTCGGCTACGATATGAAAATCGGCGTTATACAGTTTATCAAGGGCAAGCAGCTGTCTGGCGAAGAGCTGTATTTGCGCAACCACTGCCCGCAGATTGACTTCCACCAAATGGGCACCGGTTTTACCTGGAATACCCAGGATAGAAGCGCCGACATCAAGGCCGCCAAAGACACCTGGGAGTTGGCTAAACCGATGCTGGCAGACGCCAGCTATGACCTCGTGGTGCTCGACGAGTTGACTTATATGATCGCCTACGACTATCTGCCGGAACAGGAGATTATCGACGCCATCAGCGGACGGCCACGCGAGCAAAGCGTAGTCGTCACCGGCCGTGGCGGCGGTGCGGCGCTGCAGGACGCGATGGATACGGTCTCGGAAATAAAAGAAATCAAACACGCGTTCAAAGCCGGTATTAAAGCGCGGCGCGGTGTTGATTTTTAGCGATGCAGGCAGCGCTCATGGTGCAGGGGACGACCTCTGACGCCGGCAAGAGCGTGTTGGTGGCAGGCCTGTGCCGCATACTTGCACGCCGCGGCATTAACGTCGCCCCCTTCAAACCACAAAATATGTCGCTCAACAGCTTTGTAACGCCAGAGCAAGGCGAGATTGGCCGCGCTCAGGCGCTGCAGGCGCAGGCTGCGGGTATCGCCCCGCATGCTGATATGAATCCGGTACTGCTAAAGCCCAGCGCTGACAGTTCTGCTCAGGTGATTATTCACGGCAAGGTCGCGCGGGATATGAGCGCGGTGGATTATCACCAGTACAAACGGGTCGCTATGCAGGCGGTGATGACTTCGTGGCAACGCCTGGGTGAGAAGCACGACGCGATCATCGTCGAAGGAGCCGGCAGCCCGGCAGAGATTAACCTGCGCGAGCGCGACATCGCTAATATGGGTTTTGCCGAAGCGGCAGACTGCCCGGTGATTATTGTCGCCGACATTGATCGCGGCGGTGTCTTCGCCCACCTTACCGGCACGCTTGATTTGCTGTCTGACAGCGAGCGGCAGCGCGTGGTTGGCTTTGTGATCAATCGTTTTCGCGGCGACATGGCACTGCTGCAACCAGGCATCGACTGGCTGCAAGAATATACTGGCAAGCCCGTGCTTGGCGTTATACCTTATTTGCACAACTTGTTGCTGGACGCCGAAGACGCAGTCAATAACCAGCAGGCGGCTGCCACGGAGGACGCGCTCAGGGTGGCGATTCCAGTGTGGCCACGCATCTCTAATCACACGGATTTCGACGCGCTGCGAATGCACCCGCAGGTGGACGTGCTACACGTTGGCCAGGGGCAGCCGCTACCGGCTGCCGATCTGATCATCCTGCCCGGTAGTAAGAATGTACGCGCCGATTTGCAGTGGCTGCGCGATAATGGCTGGGAGCAGGAGCTAAAACGACATCTGCGCTACGGCGGCAAAGTGCTGGGCATCTGTGGCGGTTATCAGATGTTGGGCCATAGCATTGACGACCCGGAAGGTGTGGAAGGCGAAGCCGGTCAGGCGGCGGGGCTGGGCTTGTTGCCCATAGCAACACGGCTGCGAGCACACAAGCAGCTGCAGCAGGTGCGGGGCATGCTAACCCCGCTGGCGGCTGCAGTCACGGGCTATGAAATTCACTGCGGTGTATCGCACGCGCTGGAAGCTATCACACCGTTGATAACGCTGGATGATCAACGCTGCGATGGCGCGCTATCGGCCGATGGCCAGATTGCCGGCACGTATCTGCACGGCGTGTTTGACGAGCCCGCCGCCTGTGCTGCTCTGCTTGCCTGGGCAGGGGTAGACGCCCCCCAACAAATTGACAGACAGCAGATAAGGGAGCGCGAACTGAATCGGCTGGCAAACTGTCTCGAACAGCATATGCAGCTGGCGCGTCTATTTCCAACCTGGTTCAGCGCATGAAGCACAGCACCATGGCACCGCGACGCGTGTTCCTGGTACTGTGGCTGCTGCTACCGTTGGCGCTGTTAATGGCCTTGAGCAACGGCGCGGTAAACCTCGGATTCATCGACTCTGCAAAAGGACTGCTGGCAACTTTACACGCTGACGCTGGCAGTCAGGCGGCAGTCATCATTGGCCAGATTCGCCTGCCGCGCGCGCTGTTGGCGGCGCTGGTAGGTGGCATTCTGGCAATTAGCGGCGCGGCGATGCAAGGCCTGTTTCGCAACCCACTGGCAGACCCCTCTTTGATTGGCGTCACTGCCGGTGCATCATTGGGTGCCAGTTTTGCCATCGTCAGTATTAGTGGCCCCCTCAGCGGCCTGAGCGGTATCACCCTCGTATCGATCGGCGCGTTTGTCGGTGGCCTGCTGGCCGTGATTCTGGTTTATCGGCTGGCGACCTCCACCGCTGGCACCTCGGTCGCAACCATGTTGCTGGCGGGCATTGCCATCTCGGCGCTGGCGGGCGCAGCCGGCAATCTCCTCGAATTTTACACCGACAACGACACGTTAAGGCGCATCAGCCTGTGGCGTATGGGTGGCCTCGACGGCGCCAACTACGAGCGATTGCTGGCAGCAACGCTGGTTGGATTACTAGTATTTACTACGCTGCCACGCTTTGCTATTGCGTTGAATGCTCTTTTGCTCGGCGAGTCCGAGGCACGTTATCTGGGCGTGGATATTGATAAAATCAAATTTGGCCTGGTGGTTATTGTGGCCATCGGCGTCGGTGCCTCGGTGGCACTGGCTGGCACCATCGCCTTCGTCGGTCTGGTGATACCGCATATTATGCGCATGCTCATCGGGCCGGACCATCGCCGACTTTTGCCTGCCTCGGCACTGGCCGGCGCTGTGCTATTGCTGGTGGCAGACACCGCAGCCCGTGTGGTGATGGCGCCAGCCGAACTGCCGGTGGGTATTGTTACCGCGTTGCTCGGCGTGCCTTTCTTCGTATCGCTACTACGCCGCCGCGGCCAGTACGGCATATAGCGATGCTAACCGTAACCGCCGCCGCCGCTGCTCCCTGGGGTACAACACTGCTGCAGGACATCGAACTTGAGTTGGCGGAGGGCGAGGTATTGGCCATTATTGGCCCCAATGGCGCGGGTAAGACTACCCTCCTGCATCTGCTCGCCGGTGGCATTGCGCTGGCACAAGGCACAATAAAGCTAGCCGGCGAGCCTTTGGCGCAGTGGCCACATCTGAAAAAGGCGCGTGCGGTTGCCTTACTGCCGCAGAACTCCACCCTGAGCTTTCCGTTCCGAGTGGAAGAAGTCGTGGCGCTGGGCCGCTCCCCACACGCCAGTGGCGCTGCAGCTGACAAGAAAATTGTCGACAGCGCGATGCAAACAACCGACATTCTCAAGTTAAGCGGCCGACTCTACACCCAACTCTCAGGTGGAGAGAAACAGCGTGTGCAGCTCGCCCGTGTGCTAGCCCAAATATGGCGGGCGGAAGACAGCGATGTGCGTTTGCTGTTGCTGGACGAACCCACTAACGCATTGGATCTGGCGCACCAACAAATGATAGTCCATAGCATACGCCAACTCGCGGCAGCAGGCTGCGGCGTGGTGTTGGTGGTACACGATTTCAATCTGGCCGCCTCGGTTGCCGACGAGATAATAGTGTTGGACCGTGGCCAGCAAGTGCGTAAGGGCGCGCCCGAAGAAGTGCTCACCGCAGACACGTTCCGCCAGGTATTTGCGGTCGATGCGCTTATTGGTACACATCCACGCAGCGGTCGTCCGTTGGTCATACAACCATGAAACACTTAATACTAGGCGGTGCCCGCAGCGGCAAGAGTCGCTTCGCCGAGCAATGCGCACTGGCACGCTCTGGTCAACTGCACTATATCGCAACGGCGCAACCGTTAGACGCAGAGATGGCAGCGAGGGTGGCGCTGCATCGCCAACAGCGCGACCCTCGCTGGCAACTCATTGAGGAACCGCTGCGGCTGCACAAAGCGTTGCAAAGCGCTGACGACGCAGACGCTTGTATTCTGGTTGACTGCCTCACGCTTTGGCTGAGCAACTGTCTGGCGGCAGATGTGTGGCAGGAACAGCGACAAAAGTTTTTCTCCGCACTCGATCAGCTGCAAGGGAAGATACTGTTTGTAAGCAACGAAGTCGGCAACGGTATTGTGCCGGTGGGCGAATTGAGCCGCCTCTTTGTCGATGAAAGCGGCTGGCTGCACCAGCAGCTGGCACAGCGCTGCGAACGCGTGACCCTGGTCACAGCCGGACTGCCACAAACATTAAAGGCAACAGCATGAACTGGTATGACAAATCCACCGCCAGCGTGTGCGCCGCCAGCGGCGAGCAGGCGCGTCAGCAACAACGGCAACTCACCAAACCACCTGGCTCGCTGGGCCGGCTGGAATCGCTGGCCGAAGCATTTGCTGGCTGGCAACAGCAGGCGCGTCCGATGCTTGAAAATATCGGTGTGCGCGTGTTTGCCGCCGATCACGGCGTTACCGCACAGGGGGTGTCGGCCTTCCCCGCCGCCGTTACCGTGCAAATGATCGACAATTTTCTGGACGGCGGTGCGGCTATAAGCGTCCTTAGTCACGATATTGGTGCTGACTTTGCCGTTGTCAATATGGGCACTTTCACGCCAATCAGTGACGCTACCGGATTGGCTAACCTCGCTATCGCTGCCGGCAGCAACGATTTCAGCTCACAAGCCGCGATGTCGGAAGATGTGATGCAGGCTTGTCTCGCTGCCGGTCGAGACCAGGTGGATGCACTCCACTGCCAGCTGTTTATCGGCGGCGAAATGGGCATCGGCAATACCAGTTCTGCAGCAGCGATCGTTGCCGCCTGCCTGAAGCTGAGCGCTGAGCAGGTCACCGGCCGCGGTACGGGGATAGATGACGCTGGTCTGAAGCACAAACAAAAGATAATACAAAAGGCGTTACAGCTGCACGACAACGCACTGGTTTCGCCGTTGGGCGTGCTACGTTGTGTCGGCGGGCTGGAAATCGCCGGTCTGTGCGGCGCCTATGTGCGCTCCGCCCAGCGCGGCATACCAGTTCTGGTAGACGGCTTTATCGCCACGGCGGCCGCCCTGCTGGCAACGCGCATTAATAGCGGCGTGCAACAGTGGTTGATTGCCGGCCACCGATCAGCCGAACAAGCGCATGGCAAAACGCTGGAAGCCATGCAGTTGCAGCCGCTACTGGACCTTGGCATGCGCCTGGGAGAAGGCAGCGGTGCCGCTGTCGCGGTAGCGATTATTCGCAGCGCGCTGCTGCTACACAACAATATGGCAACGTTCGCCGACGCTGGTATTTCGAATGAGAATTAGCGGTAATCTGAAATTATGCTGCCAGCGTGCTTACGTAAATAAACTGACCAGCGCCTGGCTATTGTTTTTTTGTTTGCTGGCGACCCCCTCGCTGGCCGAAATCAGCGTCACTGATTTCGCCGGACGCACCGTTACTCTCGAATCGCCAGCGAAACGCATAGTCGCGTTAGCGCCACATATGGTGGAAAACGCGTTTAGCGCCGGCGCCGGTGATCGTTTGGTCGGTGTGGTTAGCCACAGTGATTTTCCGCAAGCAGCAACGCATATTACCGAGGTCGGCAGCTATCAGTCGTGGAGCCTTGAGACAATCATCAAGCTCAAGCCCGATCTGGTATTAATGTGGTCATCGGGAAACGGCATGAAGTCTTTGCCAGCGCTGGAACGACTGGGACTTAGCGTATATGTTAGCGAGCCGCGCAGGCTGCAGGATATTGCTGCTACCATCCGTGCAATAGGTGAGCTGGCCGGCACCGAGGCAATTGCCGAACCGGAGGCGCAGCGCATTGCAAGGGGTCTCACCCAACTGGCTGCGCAGTACCGCGTCGACACGCCCGTGTCGGTGTTTTATCAGGTCTGGAATAAACCATTGCAAACGCTTAGCGGCGACCACCTCATCAGCGCTATTATCGAGCTGTGCGGTGGCCGCAATGTGTTTGCCGACGCAGCCTCGCTGGCACCCAAAATTAATATTGAATCGGTACTGGCGCGTAACCCCGACGCGATTGTCGCCAGTGGCATGGGCGAGGCAAGGCCTGAGTGGCTGGATGAGTGGAAAGAATACCCTTCGCTAACGGCGGTACGCAATAATGCCCTGTTTTTCGTGCAGCCGGATCATATTCAAAGGCCTACCGCAAGGATATTGCTGGGTGCCAAAGCGCTGTGTGAGAGTCTGGCGTCTATGCGTACCGGCAGCAATTAAGCGGCTAAGGCAGTCGCCACAGCCACGTAGTCGTAACCCAGTACATCGGCCACGGCTTTTAGCGTTACCATGCCTGCGTGAACGTTCAGACCATTGGCTAAATGCGGGTCTTCCATAATCGCTCGCTTATAGCCTTTATTCGCCAGCGCAACCGCAAACGGCAGCGTCGCGTTGGTTAGCGCCATGGTTGCAGTGCGCGCTACGCCGCCTGGCATATTGGCGACGCAGTAGTGCACGACACCATCCACCATATAGGTCGGATCCTGATGCGTTGTGGCTTTCGAGGTTTCAAAGCAGCCACCCTGGTCGATGGCTACATCGACCACGACAGCGCCTTTCCTCATGCGCGAGATAATGTCGCGGGACAGTAACTTCGGCGCTGCGGCGCCAGGGATAAGCACCGCGCCAATCACTAGATCAGCTTCCAGCGCGTATTGTTCAATCGCTTCAGTGGTCGAGTACACGCAGCGCAAATGGCCCTCATAGTGCGCGTCTAGAAAGCGCAGTCGCGGTAACGAGCGGTCGAGAATAGTAACATCCGCTCCCAGCCCAATTGCCATCGTCGCGGCGTTGTCACCGACTACACCACCACCGATGATGGTTACCTTACCGGGCGCCACGCCGGGCACGCCGCCGAGCAATGTGCCGTTACCACCGTGGGCTATCTCAAGGTGATGTGCGCCAGCTTGAATAGACATGCGGCCGGCAACTTCACTCATTGGCGCCAGCAACGGCAGCGTGCCGGCATTGTCGGTCACGGTTTCGTAGGCTATGCAGGTTGCGCCCGATTCAACTAATAGCTGTGTTTGCGTGGGGTCAGGAGCCAGGTGTAAATAGGTGAACAATGTCTGGCCCTTACCGAGCATTTTGCACTCTTGCGGCTGCGGCTCTTTAACCTTGATTATCATATCAGCCTTGTCAAAAATACTGGCAGCAGACCGGTTAATGTTCGCACCGGCGGCAATATAATCTTCATCGCTAAAACCAATGGCTGCACCGGCATTGTGTTCTACCTCCACGCCGTGCCCATTTGCTGCCAATTCTCGCACGCCGGCAGGTGTTAGGCCGACCCGATATTCGTGGTTTTTAATTTCACTGGGAACGCCAACTAGCATATCAATCACCTCTGCTTTGGAAGGATTAGAAATTTATAAACGGCAACAAAGCCGGACCATAAGCATACCGGAGCTCGACCAGAGATATTTTTTTATTTTATGTAAAATACAATAATTTATGCTGTTAAAATCCTAACGACGGCGTTATTTGCTTAAGTTACCGATTTTTACAGATGGAATCACTAAATAAAATAGACCGGAATATCCTCCGCATTCTGCAGCGCGACGGTCGCATCTCATACTCCGAACTGGCACGACGGGTGGGACTTACCACAACGCCGTGTATTGAGCGCGTTCGCAGGCTGGAGAAAGCCGGCATTATTCAGGACTATGTCGCCAGGCTTGATGCGCAGCAGCTCGGCGTCAGCCTCGTAGTATTTGTGCAAATTCGCCTGTCGCGTACGGCACAGGATATTTTTTCAGAGTTCTCGCAAGCCGCCGCGCAGCTGGAGCAGGTGCAGGAGTGCTATTTGGTGTCGGGCAATTTTGATTATCTTATCAAGGCCCGCGTGGCAAACATGGCGGCCTATCGTAAATTTCTTGGTGAAACATTGCTAACCTTACCCGGCGTACACGAGTCAACCAGCTATGTGGTGATGGAGCAGGTGAAAGAGACGCAGAGCATTGCCATCAATAGGAAATAAGCAACTTTTAGAATACTGCCAGCGTCAACCGCATTGCGGTATAGTTGCGCTGTGCATGACACGCAATAAACACGACGATGCTAAAGGCACATGGATGGAAAGTTCCTATGGCGGAAGACACAGACTCTATTCTCGATTCAGAAACCCGTGGCCACGACGACCACCACGACGCATTGCGTTTGTGGTTACGCATGCTGACCTGCGGAAAATTGATAGTAAATGAGCTGCGCTACAATCTACGCGAGGAATGTAACAGCACTTTGCCACGTTTCGATCTACTCGCCCAGCTGGAGCGCCATCCGCAGGGGCTGAATATGGGCGACTTATCAAAACTGATGATGGTATCAGGCGGTAATGTCACCGGCATTGCGGCGCAGCTGGAGAAAGAGGGGTTGATAAAGCGGTTCGTCGCGCCAACCGACAGACGCTCACTGCAAGTGCATATCACGCCCAAAGGCAGCAAAGCATTCTACAAAATGGCGCAAGTACACGAGGCTGCGATAGTCACCATGTTTTCCTGCCTGGGCGACACGGAAATGACGCGGGTGATGGCAACACTGGGTACGTTAAAGCAGTCGTTGCGAGCGGCCCAGGACAGATAGCAGCCAACGCGAACGACCTTGCAAAAAACTGCAGTGACGGTTGCGAAATAAGCGGCGCTCTGCAAGACGGCATCGAATTTCTATCGTGCGGCAAACTGGCCAGCGAAAATATTTTGACGCACAATAGCTGCACTTTTTCGTCGCTATCGCGGGAGCACACATGACTGACGCAAAAACGCCGTTGCCACCTGGACGCCATACCAGCCAAATACAGTACGCAATCTTTACCGGCATAGTCGCACTGTTAGTCAACGTCAGCGCGCAAGCCGACACGCTAATTCACGCCGGCAGTGTTATCGACGGAGCAGCTGATCGCGCTGTCACCGAAAAAACGATTCGCGTTAGCGGCACGACCATCACCGCCATCGAAAACGGCTACACCAAAGCGGGCAAAGACGACACGGTTATCGACCTTAGCAACAAGACCGTGTTGCCCGGATTAATGGATATGCACACGCATTTATCCGGTCAATATTCACCTGACAGCCGGTTGGAGCAATTTACTCTCAACGAGGCCGACTATACGATTAACGCGGTGGCCAACGCCCGCAAAACGCTGGATGCTGGTTTTACTGTAGTGCGCGACCTGGGCGATTCGCGCAATGTGACCGTGGCAGTACGCAACGCCATCGACAAAGGTACGCTTGCGGGGCCTAAAATATTCACCGCCGCGAAATCGCTGGCAACCACCGGCGGCCATGCCGACCCGACTAACGGTTGGGCCAAGCCGCTGATGGGCGCGCCCGGGCCAACAGAAGGCGTGGTCAATAGCGTGGAAGACGCGCGCCAGGCCGTACGCCAACGCTACAAGGACGGCGCCGACTGGATCAAAATCACCGCCACCGGCGGCGTACTCAGCGTGGCAAAAAGCGGCCAAAATCCGCAGTTTATGGATGATGAACTACAGGCGATTATCGACACGGCAGCGGATTACGGCATGCGCGTAGCGGCGCACGCGCATGGGGCAGAGGGTATGAAGCGCGCTATTAACGCTGGCGTCGCCTCAATTGAGCACGGCACCTACATGACCGATGAAAATATAGAGTTGATGAAACAACACGGAACCTATTATGTGCCAACGATTATGGCCGGCGTGTGGGTAGGAGAAAAATCTAAAATCGACGGCTTCTTTCCGGAACTGGTGCGCCCCAAAGCGGCCACCATTGGTCCGCAGATTCAACAGACCTTTGCCAAAGCATACAAAGCCGGCATACCCATTGTGTTTGGCACCGATACCGGGGTCTCTGCCCACGGCGACAATGCGCAGGAATTCGGCTTAATGGTTGACGCCGGAATGCCGGCTATGGAGGCTATTCAATCGGCCACCAGCATAGCTGCAAAGTTTCTGGAAATTGACGAGACTCACGGTACGCTCACAAGCGGCAAGCAGGCGGATATTATTGCCGTTGAGGGGGACCCGCTGCAAAATATCCGCGTGCTGGAAAAAGTTGGTTTTGTGATGAAGGGTGGCGTTGTTTATAAGCAACAGTAATGACGCACACTGACCCTTAATACTCCACGACCGACCGAATGCTTTCGCCCGCATGCATCAAATCAAACGCTTTGTTGATGTCTTGCAGCGGCATTTTGTGGGTTATTAGTAAGTCGATATCGATTTTACCATTCATATACCAATCGACAATCTTCGGCACATCCGTGCGTCCTCTGGCCCCGCCAAAAGCAGAGCCGCGCCAGACGCGACCGGTTACCAGTTGGAATGGCCGGGTTGATATTTCCTGGCCGGCGCCGGCAACGCCTATAATGTAAGACTCGCCCCACCCTTTGTGGCAGCACTCCAACGCCTGGCGCATGGTGTTAACGTTGCCGATACATTCGAAGCTGTAGTCGGCACCGCCGTTAGTCAGATCAGCAATACCCTGAATAACGTCTTTGATTTCCTTCGGGTTGATGAAATCGGTCATGCCGAACTCTTTTGCCAGGGCGACCTTGCCGACGTTGATATCAACACCGATGATTTTATTAGCGCCGGCCATGCGCGCGCCCTGAACCACATTCAAGCCGATACCGCCCAGACCAAACACGACGACATTGGAGCCGGGCTCAACCTTGGCGTCGAATACTACGGCACCAACGCCGGTGGTAACGCCGCAGCCGATGTAACATACCTTGTCAAACGGCGCGTCCTCACGAATTTTTGCGACCGCAATTTCCGGTAGCACGGTGTAATTGGAAAAGGTCGAGCAGCCCATGTAGTGCAGCAGCTTTTCCCCGTCCAGCGAGAAGCGACTGCTGCCGTCGGGCATCAGACCCTGGCCCTGGGTTTCTCGAATAGACTGACACAGGTTCGTTTTTGGATTCAGGCAGAAGTCGCACTCGCGGCACTCCGGCGTGTACAGGGGAATGACATGATCACCGGGTTTAACCGAGGTCACGCCGTCACCCACCTCTTGCACAATGCCGGCGCCCTCATGGCCCAGAATCGCCGGGAATGCCCCTTCCGGGTCGTCGCCGCTGAGGGTGAAGGCGTCGGTATGGCATATGCCGGTGGCTTTGAGCTCTACCAGCACTTCGCCCGGGCGCGGGCCCTCCAGATCAACTTCGACTATGTCTAACGGTTTTCCGGCGGCAAACGCCACGGCTGCTTTAGTTTTCAACTTAATTCTCCCGTAAAATTTGTCGGTGTGTTGAGCTATGCGGGTCCGGTAGCTATTTCAAGCCTTGCAAAGCCCGCTGACGCTGCTGCTCAAGCGTCTTCGGCAAACTGTCACCGAATTTAGTGTACAGCGTCGCCTGATTTTCAAACTCCTGCCTGACCGGCGCTTCGTCTACGTGCATCAATGCCTCGAACTGTTCCTGGCTGAACTCAATGCCCTCCCAGTTCATATCGTCGAAGCGCGGTCCATGACCCAATGGGTTCTCCACCGCCTCTACCTCACCACGAACGCGGCCGATAATCCACTGCAGCACACGCAAGTTCTGCCCAAAACCTGGCCACATGAACTTGCCGTCGGCGTCTTTACGGAACCAGTTAACGCGGAAAATCTTCGGCTGCTCGCTAACTTTATCGCCCATGTCTAACCAGTGCTGCCAGTAGTCACCCATGTTGTAGCCACAGAACGGCAGCATAGCCATTGGATCATAGCGGATGGCGGCCTGGTTGTCGGCAGCGGCGGTTGCTTCCGAGCCCATGGTAGAGGCCAGAAAAACGCCGTGCGCCCAGTCACGTGCTTCGTATACCAGCGGGAAGTTTTTGCTTAACCGACCGCCAAATATAAACGCGCTGATGGGTACGCCTTCAGGGTCTTCCCACACCGGCGAGATGCTTGGGCATTGTGATGCCGGGGCGGTGAAACGAGCATTCGGATGCGCTGCTTTGGTGTCGCTGGCTGGCGTCCAGTCATTGCCCTGCCAATCGATAAGATGCGCCGGTGGCTCTTTAGTCATGCCTTCCCACCAGACGTCGCCATCGTCGGTCAGGGCGACGTTGGTAAAGATGGTATTGCTTTCAATCGTTGTCATCGCCGCCGGGTTGGATTGCGTCGACGTACCGGGGGCGACTCCGAAAAAGCCCGCTTCCGGGTTAATGGCACGCAGGCGGCCTTCGGCATCGGGCTTAATCCAGGCGATATCGTCGCCAACTGTGGTGACCTTCCAGCCTTCGTAACCCTCGGGCGGTATGACCATGGCGAGATTGGTTTTGCCGCAGGCGCTGGGAAAGGCGGCCGCGACATAAGTCGTGTCACCCTGGGGCGATTCCAGCCCAACAATTAACATATGCTCCGCCAGCCAGCCTTCGTCGCGCGCCATCACCGAGGCGATGCGCAGAGCCACGCATTTCTTACCCAGCAGTGCATTGCCGCCGTAACCGCTGCCGAAAGACCATACGCCGCGCTCCTCGGGAAAATGCACAATGTAGCGATTATCAGGATTGCAAGGCCAGGCTACGTCGGCCTGCCCGTCAGTGAGCGGCGCACCAACGGAGTGCAGACAACGAATAAAATCGCGCTCGCCCAATACTTCAAGAACCGCGCTACCGATGCGCGCCATTATGCGCATATTGACGACAACATAGGGCGAATCAGTAATTTGCACGCCGATCTGGGCGATGTCGGAGTCCAACGGACCCATGCTGAAGGGAATCACATACATGGTACGGCCCTGCATGCAGCCCTTGAATAAACCGCTCAGGCGATCTTTCATCTTATCCGGGTCTTCCCAGTTATTGGTAGGGCCGGCCTCTGCTTTGGTCGCGCTGCAAATAAAGGTGCGGTCTTCGACCCGGGCTACATCGCGTGGGTCGGAGCGGCATAAAAAACTGCCGGGGCGTTTGTCAGGATTGAGCTTGATAAAGGTGCCGGCATCGACCATTTGCTGGCTCAACAAAGCGGATTCCGCCTTAGAGCCATCGCACCAATGCAAATCTGACGGGCTACATAACGTTTCAACCTCAGCTACCCATGCCTTCAGCCTGGCGCTGGCCGCAGCTTCCTGATTACTTGCTCCCATACATAAACTCCTGATTTAAAAAACCGTATATATTGCTAGCCAGTTGTTATAACAAAAAACCCCGAATGCTAGTAGCCGCTGGTCAACTGTAGCGGCAATATTCTGGCAATTGTTGGATGGCGAACAATAATTAGCGGGTAGCTAGAACAGCCAAGGGCGTATGCTAGCACAACGTTTAGGCAGGGTAGGAACTATATAAATGACGGTTTTGGAAGTGTAAAGTAGAAACCGGTGCTGCAATTTATCAATTGCTCATTATTTGACGGCATTTTGATATGCTAACTATGTACTTTTTCGGAACCTCACTAATTTCAAATGCCATTGATAACGCCGCCTTGGTGCACGAATTTTCAACATGAAACTTAAAGCGCCGGTCGCACAAGATGCGGGTAAAAACAGAACCACTGTGGTTTCCGTACGCCGTTGGGAGCACGGCACAATATGCGAAGTCGAAGACGAGGTTGCCGAGGAGTGCGCGATCGCACTGGTATATAACGGTATCTCCCACGCGGTAATGATGGCCACCCCCCAGGACCTTGAAGAGTTCGCCATTGGTTTCAGCCTGAGCGAGGGCGTAGTGCAGCACAGCAACGAAATATTCGACGTTCAAATTCAGCAGCAACCGCAGGGCATAGAAGTTAATGTGACGCTTGCGGCGGCGCAGTTCGCTAAACTAAAACAGCGACGCCGCAACCTGACCGGCAGAACGGGTTGTGGATTGTGCGGTGCCGAATCGCTGCAGCAGGCCATTAGGCCGATCGCCAAAGTCGCCGCCATCGATCCCATTAACGCTGCCGCTATCCAAACTGCGCAACAGCTGTTTACCAGCCGACAACCGATGCAGCAGCTAACCGGCGCCATGCACGCTGCCGCCTGGTGCAATCGTGATGGCGACATTGTATTGCTGCGCGAAGACGTAGGCCGCCACAACGCGCTGGATAAACTCATTGGCGCCATGGCAGGCCAGCAGCCAGCCGTTAGAGACGGGTTTGTGCTGATTTCCAGTCGTATAAGCTACGAGATGGTACAGAAAACCAGCGTTGCTGGCGCTGCCGTACTTGCCGCCGTGTCGGCACCGACGCGGCTCGCTATCGAATTGGCCCACGCTGCCGGCATCTCGCTGGTCGCTTTCGTGCGTCAGGACCGGCATGCGGTATATACCCATCCGCAGTCCATACGCAGCACTACAAACATCGCGAATCAAAACTGACTTTAGCAATATTGACTGAAACAACACTGGAGCAAACATGCAGCAAATTGAGGTAAACAAATGTTTTGGCGGCCAGCAGCGACGCTATCAGCACCATGCCGACAGCTTGAGCTGCGACATGACGTTTTCGGTATTCTTGCCGCCCCAGGCGAGCGAACGATCAGTACCCGTATTGTACTGGTTGTCGGGCCTGACCTGCACCGACCAGAACTTCGTCACCAAAGCCGGCGCCCAACGCTATGCCACCGAGCACGGCATTGCCATTATTGCGCCCGACACCAGCCCGCGTGGAGACGACGTGGCCGACGACCCGGAGGGCGCTTACGATTTCGGTTTGGGTGCTGGATTCTACTTGAACGCGACGCAGGCGCCGTACGCAAAGCACTACCAAATGTACGACTATATTTGCGCAGAGCTGCCCGCGCTGGCAGCAAAAGAATTGCCAATACTGTCTAACAAAGCGGCTATCTCCGGCCATTCGATGGGTGGCCACGGCGCGCTAACGATCGCCTTGAAAAACCCGGGTCGCTTCACGTCAGTTTCAGCGTTCGCACCAGTGTGTTCGCCCACACAGTGCCCGTGGGGTGAAAAAGCCTTCGCTGGTTATCTAGGTACAGAAAAAAGCCGCTGGGAGGAATACGATGCGACGCTGTTAGTTGCGCAAGCAGAGCAGCATTTGCCAATACTAATAGACCAGGGCAGTGCCGATCAATTTCTAGCAGAGCAGCTCAAACCCGAGCTGTTTATTGCCGCGGCTGAAGAAAGCGCTTATCCCATCAGCTATCGCTTGCAAGAAGATTATGACCACAGCTACTTTTTTATGGCAACATTTATTGGCGAGCATATTGAGTTTCATGCTAAGCATCTGTTAGCAGTGTAGGAGTTAACCTGGCGAAGAGGGCTGTTTACTCCGCGCTGCGGATATTTTCGGCTGAAGCAATGTTTACCATCAATATGAGTATGCCAACATGCCAACAAACACCAGAGTAGACTGGCGGTTGTGAATGACAACCCTGATTATTGATCGCTTGCACACGGACCGGGAAGCGGACGACCTAGGAGCCTGTCGGACTTAGGATGATTCTACTGCGGCGGCGGTAAATCGGCCCACTTTTCCGCGATTTCTTGTTACATAGTCACCACTATGCGCCTCAAAATCGCGAAAAACTGGACTCGATTTCCCACTCGCCTCGCTACGAACCCCTAAGTCCGACAGGCTCCTAGATCGGCAAATAGGGACGAGCTTGCCTACTTTTACCTGCAGAATACGACGTCGCTAAACAGCGGCTGACTGAAACATTAAAGTTGTCACGCAGGCTTGTTTTTGCAATCACTTTTCAGGCGCTGGTAATGCTTTCAACGTGTCATCTCCGTGGTGCATCCATCTTATCAAGGCACCCTTCTCCGACAGGCTCCTAGAATTCCAGACAGATCTTGCCAAAGTGCGCGCCTGACTCTTCATAGCGGAAGGCATCTGTAATTTCTTCGAGAGCGAACGAGCGGTCAATTATCGGGTGTATGTCGTTAACCTCAATGGCGCGAATCATGTCCTGCTGGTGCGCCCTGCTGCCTACGATCAGGCCTTCCAGGCGTGCCTGTTTGGCCATCAGCTTCATGGTGGGAACCTCGCCTGCGCGGCCGGTAAGAATACCGATCAACGCAATGTGGCCACCGATACGCACAGCGTCGATGGATTCCGGTAGGGTGCCGGGACCGCCCACTTCTATAACGTGGTCCGCACCCTGGCCAGCGGTCAGCTCGAGTACCCGCTGGCCCCAGGCTGGTGTGGTTTTGTAGTTGATGGTGGCGTCGGCACCCAGGGCCTTCAATCGCTCCAGTTTTGCGTCGGAAGATGAGGTAGAAATTACCCGAGCGCCCATCATCCTGGCAAACTGCAGCGCAAAAATAGACACGCCGCCGGTACCCAGGGTTAGTACTGTATCGCCTGCTTTGAGGTTGCCGTTTACCACCAGTGCCCGCCATGCGGTAACTCCGGCGGTAGTGAGCGTGGCAGCTTCTGCCAGGCTATAGCCCTGCGGGGCATGGGTAAAGCCCTGCGCTGGGCCGATCACCCGTTCCCGGGCATAGCCGTCTATGCCATCGCCCGGCGTGGTGCTGAAGTTATCAATCGGTGCCGGCCCGTCGAGCCAATGCGGGAAAAAGGTAGAGACCACGTGGTCGCCTACTGAAAACTCGCCCACGCCTGCGCCAACCGCTTCAACCACGCCGGCACCATCGGCCATTGGAATGCGATTATTTTCGGTTGGGATAGCACCAACAACGACGGCGTAGTCGTGAAAGTTCAGCGAGCTGGCGTGAATTCGCACCCGAAGTTCGCCAGCACCCGGTTCTCCCGGCTCGGTGTCCTCAATTACCCTAAGTTGGTCCAGCCCACCTGGCTGAGATATCGTTGCAAGCTTCATGATCTGGATTCCATTTGTCTGTGATACGAGGTGATAACTACTGGCCTTCGAATTGCTGCTGCGGGCTGCTGCGCGTATCGAGCACCAGAGGGAGGCAATATTACGAGAAGAGAATCCGCACGAATAACCGCGTTGCATCTTCAGCGGGTTTCAAAACGGGTTACCCGGAATGTTCCGATAAAGCAATTTTCAGTACAGTATAACGATTACCCAGATGTGCTTGCAATCGGTCGCTCTCGCGGATCAGGCTCGAAAAGAATGGCTGCAATTTTATTCTAAAACTCATGCCATCTGTCTTGCAGGCCTCCGCTGGCACCAATATCAACTATTCCGGGTTTAGGTCTTTTTCTGTCATTTTATGCGCCTCAAAGTACTGTGTGCTAGCAAATTCGACCATGGTCAATGAGCTGCAGCAATCCCGAGCCGGTGAGGTCACTTTATGATTATCACCCAATGCCGAAATTACTGGTTCGATCTGATTTAAATTACCAGGGAGTCTTACATTGTCGAAAACCGCCGTTCGTGATGCCCATTATCTCTAAACTGCTTTTGCGGCAGTGTTAAGCACACCCTTAAAAATGACTACAGCGCCGACAGCAAAAAGCGTGACTTGCAGCTGGAGGCCAAAGCGCACATCACCGTTCAGCAGTGGATTGATAATGACGGGATCACTTGTAGCGCCGCAAGCACAACTACAATATGCGAGCTTCACCGCCGCTTCTGCGAACTTCTACCCGATCAACTGCTTTGGGTAGAAAACCCTGAGACAGGCGAGCGCTTACAACTTGTGCCCGGTAAACTGCGCAATAGGGATGTTAAAGTCGGACGACGTAATGCCATTAGCCACGGCGCTGTTGCCAATTTCTTAAATCGCTTTGAAAGCTTCTATAGCGGGCTTGGTAAAACCGATAGCATACTTGCTGCCGCTGCGGCGCATTACCAGTAAAAAGCCAACGACCACAAGACGAGGAAAATAGCAGCGATATAAGATCGCTTGCCAACTGAGACAGTATCAAACCGGTGAAAGGTTCTGGTTTTAACCGACGTTTTTACGGATTGCGGATGCTAGTGGGCCGTGTTGCTACAGCCCTTAAATAATGGCGCGCCCGGAGAGATTCGAACTCCCGACCCTCTGGTTCGTAGCCAGATACTCTATCCAACTGAGCTACGGGCGCGTTAAGGTCGCGTACTATATGGAAGGCGAAAGGTTAAGTCAATAACGAAAATGCCCGGGGGTATGTATATGGCTCAGGAGTGAATTACGCAAGCCATCCGCGGCTTGCGGACAGCCTCCGGCTTTGTAAAATCTAACCGGACGATGTATCAATCGCTGGTTCGGACCAAAGCCTCCGCCTCCGCCGGATACAAAAAACCCGGCAACAAAGCCGGGTTTTTCGTATCTGGCGGAGAAGGAGGGATTCGAACCCTCGATGGGAGTTAAAGCCCATACTCCCTTAGCAGGGGAGCGCCTTCGACCACTCGGCCACCTCTCCGAATAGCGCGCGATAATACCATATTTGTGTGCAATGCAAAGACCAAAAATGTCACTCAGTAGCGGCCTTTTCGGCTTTTTCGTTTTGAATCCTTTGATAGATTTCCTCACGGTGTACGGCAATTTCTTTGGGCGCGTTAACGCCCAGCCGAACCTGGTTACCTTTTACTCCCAGAACTGTGACGGTCACATCGTCGCCGACCATCAGGCTTTCACCTATACGGCGTGTCAAAATAAGCATATAACTCTCTCCCTAGTCTTTATTATCTCAATAATTACGTATTTCATACTGTTCGGTTGGATAACATTGAGCCAATCCCGGAGTTTACCGACCAAGTGCTCACTGCCCGGTCCATATATAGAAAGCCGCACCGCAGATAGTTCAATGCATCGACCACGGCAATGACCGACGGTTTGAGTACATCAATATATAAACAAAATAAGTCAAACATCGGCTGTGTCGAGTTCGAACGCTGCATGCAAACCGCGAACCGCTAATTCCAGGTACTTTTCCTCTATGACAACGGAAATTTTAATCTCCGACGTCGTAATCATTTGAATATTAATAGATAAATCTGCCAATGCCGCGAACATCTTGCTGGCGATACCAGCGTGTGAGCGCATACCAACGCCAACTAACGAAACTTTGGCAATCTTGTCGTCGAGGGTGACTTTTCTCGCGTCCAGTTCGGCTGCGATGCGTTTTACAATCTCTGATGCTCTGTGGATATCGCTACGGTGAACACTAAAGGTTAGATCGGTAGACTTGTCTTCTGCCACATTCTGCACGATCACATCGACTTCAATATTGGCGTCGCTTATCGGTCCTAAAATGCGCGAAGCGACGCCCGGCGTGTCGGGTACGCCGACGACCGTGATTTTAGCTTCGTCGCGATTGAAGGCTATGCCTGAAATAACGGATGCTTCCACCGGCTTGTCTTCCTCTACTGTAATCAATGTACCCGGACCATCGCTAAAGCTCGACAGCACACGCAGCGGTACTTTATATTTGCCGGCAAATTCCACGGCACGAATCTGCAACACCTTGGCTCCCAGGCTGGCCAATTCCAGCATTTCCTCGAAGGTAATGCTGTTCAGTCGGCGGGCCGAGTCGACCATGCGCGGGTCGGTTGTATACACGCCATCTACGTCGGTATAAATCTGGCACTCATCGGCTTTTAACGCCGCCGCAATCGCTACGGCAGAGGTGTCTGATCCACCGCGACCCAGCGTGGTAATGTTGTTGTGCTCGTCTACTCCCTGGAAGCCCGCGACAACAACGACTTTGCCATTAGCAAGATCGTCTTCTATACGCTCCCCATTGATATTGCGAATGCGAGCCTTGGTATGAACGCTGTCGGTGAGAATACGCACCTGACTGCCGTTGTATGATTTCGCCTCACAATCACGCGCATGCAAAGCCATACACAGCAAGGCTGTTGTTGCCTGCTCACCGGTCGCCAGTAGCACGTCAAGTTCTCTTGCGGTCGGTTGCGGCTGTATCTCATGCGCCAGATTTAACAGGCGGTCGGTCTCGCCGCTCATTGCTGACACCACCACAACAATATTGTGCCCGTCCGCGCGGAACTGGCAGATTTTGTCGGCAACCGCTGCTATGCGTTCGACACTCCCTACCGAGGTGCCACCATATTTTTGGACTATTAGACTCATACAATCAGCGTGTACAGCGCGACACTCCTTTTCGCTTTACCGTCACAATCTTGCCGCAATTAAACAACAATTTTACAAATAATAAAACGTGTCAGGGCGCTTTAGGCCTAAAATAAACGTTTTAAACTTAAATCTAAATATTAACTGAGCCTGGCTGCGACCCAATCAGGTACGGATGCCAGCACGGCAGGTAAGGCATCACCGTCGGTGCCGCCGCCCTGGGCCATGTCGGCGCGACCACCGCCCTTGCCGCCTACCTGCGCGGCGAGGATTTGCATTAGTTGACCGGCGGGCAAACTCTCACACAGGTCAGGCGTAACCCCCGCAACCAGCGCGACTTTGCCATTTTGCACCGAGCCGAGCACTACCACGCCACTCTTCAGCTTGTCTTTGAGCTGGTCCAGCATGGTGCGCAGCGCTTTGCCGTCAACCCCATCTACCGGCGCCGCCAGCACTTTAACACCGTTAACATCCTGAGCCTGGCTCAGCAGATCACCGCCCTTGTTGCTAGCTAGCCTGGCCTTCAGCTGGTTGAGTTCTTTGTCGCTTTGCTTTTGCGCTTGCAGCACATTACGCAGCTTTTCGGTTACGTTGTCTTTATCGGCTTTTAAAAGTTGGCCAACATCAGCGAGCCGTGCTTCCGACGCTTTTAAATTTTTTAACGCAGCCGCGCCGGTGAGCGCCTCGATGCGCCGCACGCCGGCGGCGATACCCGACTCTGCCACAATGTGCAACAAGCCTATATCGCCAGTACGTTGCACATGAGTGCCGCCGCACAGTTCAACGGAGAAACCGTCACCCATGGTCAGCACGCGCACCTGATCGCCATACTTTTCGCCAAACAGAGCGAGCGCGCCCTTGGCTATCGCGTCATCCACCGCCATTAGTTCGGTGGTAACCTCGGTATTACGACGAATTTCGGTGTTTACGCGATCTTCAATCTCGGCCAGCTGCTGCGTGCTGACCGCCTCAAAATGCGCAAAATCAAAGCGCAAATGGTGGGCGTCTACCAGCGAACCTTTCTGACTAACGTGTTCGCCCAATACACGGCGCAGCGCCGCGTGCAGCAAATGCGTGGCTGAATGATTCGAAGCCGTTGCCAGCCTGAGCTCGGCATCGACTGTTGCTGTTAGCGCGTCGCCGACCTTTATGCAACCAATCAGCACCTTGCCATAATGCAGGTGATTAGTCTGTTGTTTGCGCGTATCGCTTATCTCGAATTTGGCATCGGCCGAGCTTAAATAGCCTGCGTCGCCAGCCTGGCCGCCGGACTCTGCATAGAACGGTGTACGGTCAAGCACGAGCTGCCCCTCCTGCTCCGCGCCCAATTCGTCAACCAGCTCGCCGTCTTTAATAAGTGCGACTACGTTAGCGCTTTCGTGCAGTTGTTCGTAGCCGATAAATTCGGTAGCGCCATCAATATGCAGAGCCTTACCATAGTCGGCCGCGAAGCTGCCAGCTGAGCGCGCGCGTTCACGCTGCGCCTGCATGCATTGATCAAAACCTGCTGTATCGACCGTTAACCCACGTTCGCGCGCGATATCAGCCGTCAGATCCAGCGGAAAGCCATAGGTGTCGTACAATTTGAATGCCGTGTCGCCGCCAATCTCCTTACCACTGAGGTCGGCCAAATCCTGCTCCAGCATGTGCATGCCATGCTCCAGAGTTTTGGCGAACTGCTGTTCCTCATTGAGCAGCACTTTTTCGATCTGCCGCTGCCTGGCAACTAATTCCGGATAGGCCGCGCCCATCTCATCAGCCAGCGGTTTCATCAGCTTGTAAAAGAACGTTTGCTGCGCGCCGAGTTTATGACCGTGGCGAATGGCGCGACGAATTATGCGCCGCAGCACGTAGCCCCTGCCCTCATTACCGGGTATTACGCCGTCAACAATCAGAAACGCACAGGAACGGATATGATCAGCAATGACCTTTAACGACGCATCGTTCAGATCATCAGCACCGGTTACCGCTGCAGCGGCGCGTAACAGATGTTGAAACAGGTCTATATCATAGTTGCTGTGGCCGCCCTGCATTATGGCGGCAATGCGCTCCAGGCCCATGCCGGTATCGATCGAGGGCTTCGGCAGCGGCTGCATATTGCCGCCGGCATCACGGTCAAACTGCATAAACACCATATTCCAGATTTCGATGTAGCGGTCGCCGTCTTCCTCCGGGCTGCCGGGTGGGCCGCCGGGCACTGCTGCGCCGTGGTCGTAAAAAATCTCACTGCACGGTCCGCAGGGACCCGTATCGCCCATCGACCAGAAGTTGGAATCCGCCCCCAAACGCGAGAAGCGGCTGGCGTCAATCTGCATCTCATCGAGCCAGATATCCGCCGCTTCCTGATCGTCTTCGTACACTGTCACCCACAACTTCTCTACCGGTAGCTGCAATTCTACGGTGAGAAATTCCCAGGCGAACTTGATGGCTTCGCGCTTGAAGTAGTCGCCAAAACTGAAATTACCCAGCATTTCGAAGAATGTGTGGTGACGCGCAGTGTAGCCAACATTCTCCAGATCATTGTGCTTGCCGCCGGCACGCACACAGCGCTGTGAGCTGACGGCGCGCACGAAATCGCGTTTTTCAACGCCGAGAAACACATCTTTGAACTGCACCATACCGGCGTTGGTAAACAACAAGGTGGCGTCGTTGTGTGGCACCAACGAACTACTGGCCACGCGCGTGTGACCATTTCGTTCAAAATAGGATAAAAAAGCTTCGCGTAAGTCAGCGCTCTTCATAGGCTAATGAAATTAGAAAGTGTGTAAAAGAAAAAGGATCAGGGCGCGAGACCGCCCTCGGAAAACGCCGCGCCAGCTAATATATGCAGGTGCAAATGAAACACGGTTTGGCCGGCTGCTGCGCCGTTGTTAATGATGGTACGAAATGCATCACCAACGCCTAACTGCTGAGCGATTTTGCCGACGGCCAGCATAAGATGTCCCAGCAGCGCCTGATCATCGGTCCCGGCATCTACCAGCCGCGGAATCGCCTTGCGCGGCACCACCAGCACATGTACCGGTGCCTGCGGATGAATATCATGAATGGCGATGCAGTGCTCGTCTTCATAAATGATGTCGGCGGGAATTTCGCCCGCCATTATTTTTGAAAATATGCTGTCAGTCATTGTTCAGGCTCTCTGCTCTCGCGCCGTTATTTGGCGAGCTTTTCATCGGTCGTCAACTTTCTCGCTTCAGCTTCGAGCATCACCGGAATGCCATCGCGAATCGGGTACGCCAAACCGCTTGCCGTGGCAATCAGTTCCTGTTTTTCCTGGTCGTATTTCAACGGCGTTTTACTCACCGGGCAGACAAGTATGCTGAGTAGTTTTTTGTCGATCATGGCTTTGCGTTCTCTTCGTTTGATTCGGATTCAGATTTCGTCGCAGGCTGCGACCCAACCAGCTGCTGCGGATCAACCCGTTGGCTGCGCCAGTTCATACGCCAGTCGAGATGCGCACCGGTGACGCGGCCGGTGGCGCCTACTTCGGCGATCTCCTGACCTTGTTTTACCTCATCGCCGACATCCACAAGAATTTTACTCAGATGTAAAAAGCTTGAGTTAAGACCATGGCCATGGTCTATCACCAGCGTGCCGCCGGAATAAAACATATCGTCATGCGCCAGCCTTACGCTGCCGGCTGCCGGCGCTCGAACTCTCGTACCCACCGGCGCTGCCACGTCAACTCCGTAATGCGGCCGTTTCGGCACGCCATTATAAACACGCTGACTGCCAAACACACCCGTAATGGGGCCGTTTAGCGGCCAGACAAATGTTTGCAGAAAATCTTCACGCGGTGAAATAACTCTGCGCGCTCTGCCGATGGCGACATTTTCCCCGCGAATGCGCTCCAGGTCAGCCTCATTCGGACTCATAATTTCGCGCGCAATCCCCTCTATACGTTGAATATCATAGCTGCGCGGTTTAACGTTTAGTTGTTCCTCGCTGCTGCTGCCGTCGAGATTTTTGATTTTCAGGGTTACTGTAGGCGCTGAGTCCCGGTCGAAGCCCAGCACGAATTGGCCACTGCTGCTTAGCGGTAACTGCTGTCCCTCGTAGCTTACCCTCTGACCTTGCGTTACCTTGCCGAAAACAATTCCGCCCTGCACGAATTCGCCTTCGAATTCTATCGCCTGACTCGACTGCACGCCTAACAAAAAAATCACCAGCGCAACTAATATTCGCATTGGCATCGGTCTCGTCCTCCGCTTGAAGTGTTACTATTTTAGCAGGTAAGCGCAACCACAAGGTAACCTTGCCACCAGTCTGCCGACCGGTCCACACCTTGCCTGCATGAAATATATTAGCTATGGGTAGATACAGAGCGCCACAACCGCACGGTTCACGCTATATTACCGTCGCCGGAGAACAAACTCTGCGTGCCGAATTGCACTATTTGTGGAAACAGGAACGACCCAAAGTGACCGATGCAGTCTCTGAAGCGGCCAAACAGGGCGACCGCTCTGAAAACGGCGATTACATCTACGGCAAACGACGGCTGGCCGAAATCGATCGTCGCGTGCGCTATTTACGTAAACGGCTGGACGAAATGCAGGTAGTCGATCAACCACCTACCAATAAGAACATCGTCTACTTTGGCGCTTTTGTCACGCTTGAAGCTGATGACGGTGTAACCAACGAGTATCAAATTGTTGGCCCGGACGAGTTTGACCTCAGCAACGGTAAGTTGAGCATGGATTCGCCGCTGGCAAAGGCGCTGCTAGGCAAACAGGTAGACGATGAATTTGAACTGAAGCGACCAGCCGGTACTGCGCACTATGTTGTTGTCGCCATTCGCTATGCTACAAATGCAGCCTCGGCGAGTTAGCCGGCACACTATAAATCTGTTAGCCTTCCGGCGTCACGCGCACCTTTGCGCGCCGTGCCGTATCTAACAACTGACTGGAGATAGTTTGATGTCCTGGTTAATCCTGCTACTTGCCCTGGCTGTTACGCTATACCACCGCTTTTCCTTGTTCAAAAGCACCGTCATCGTGGTGGCCGTGCTGCTGGTTTGTACTATTGCCGACGAGTCCAGTTGGCTGCAGTGGCTGCTGGTGCTGGCAGTCGCGGGTATATTGCACGCCAAACCACTGCGCATGAATTGGCTGTCGCGGCCTGCGCTGCGCCTGTTCAAGCGCATGGTGCCGGCGCTGTCTGATACCGAGCGCGACGCCATCGACGCCGGCACGGTGGGCTTTGAAGGTCAATTACTAAGCGGCATGCCCGACTGGGACCAATTACGCCACATACCAGCCGCGCGCCTGAGCGAAGAAGAACAAGCCTTTCTCGATGGCCCGGTAGAAACCGTATGCGGCATGGTGAACGACTGGGACATCACCCACACGCGCGCCGACCTGCCGCCCGCCATCTGGCGTTATCTTAAGAAAGAAGGCTTTTTTGCACTCATCATAGAAAAGAAATATGGCGGCAAGGAGTTTTCAGCCTACGCGCATTCGCAAATTCTGGTCAAACTTAACTCGGTCAGCATGACGCTCGGTGTCACCGTCTCGGTGCCCAACTCGCTTGGGCCGGCCGAGTTATTGCACCGCTATGGCACCGATAAACAACGCGACTATTACCTGCCACGGCTTGCCAAGGGGCAAGAGATTCCCTGCTTTGCATTGACCAGCCCTGACGCTGGTTCCGACGCCGGGGCGATTCTGGACGAAGGCGTGATCTGTAGAGAAACCGTCGATGGCAAACAGCAGGTCGGCATGCGCCTGACCTGGAACAAACGCTACATCACGCTGGCCCCGATAGCGACGCTGATTGGTCTGGCGTTTCGACTTAAAGATCCCGAGCATATTCTGGGCGACAAGGAAGACCTCGGTATTACCTGCGCGCTGATACCGCTCAACACCGAGGGCGTGGTGATTGGCCGCCGTCATTTTCCGCTTAACGTGCCATTCCAGAATGGGCCTACCCAGGGCAATAATGTGTTCGTGTCACTGGACGCGATCATAGGCGGCATCGAGCGCGCCGGTCAGGGCTGGAAAATGCTGGTCGAATGCCTCTCCACCGGGCGCGCCATCTCGCTGCCTTCGGGTGCGACCGGAGCGGCCAAGATGGCAGCATTGACCACCGGCGCTTACTCACGCATCCGCTACCAGTTCGGTTTGCCTATCGGCAAGATGGAAGGCGTGCAGGAAGTCATCGCCCGCATGACCGCCAACACGTATACGATGGATGCAGCGCGCACTATGGCTTCCTGGGCTATCGACCAGGGGGAACGACCGGCTATTCCGGCTGCTATCGTCAAATATCATGTCACCGAAATGAGTCGCAGCGTTATTAACGACGCCATGGACGTACACGGCGGCAAAGGCATTATGTTAGGGCCGAGTAATTATCTGGCGCGTTCTTACCAGGGAATTCCGGTGTCAATCACCGTCGAAGGCGCCAACATTCTAACCCGCGGCCTGATGATTTTTGGCCAGGGCGCAATTCGCTGCCACCCGCTGCTGCTGGACGAAATGCAGGCCGCTGCCGAAGACAATCTGAACTACTTTGACGACTTGCTGTTTCAGCATATAGGCTTTGCGGCAAGCAACGCCGTGCGTTCGCTGTGGTTGGGACTCACCAATTCGCTGTTTGTTACCAAACCGCCGCAGCGTAAGGCGGCGCGCTATTATCAATCGCTGACGCGCTTTAGTTCGAACCTGGCATTCCTCACCGACTTGTCGATGGCATCGTTAGGCGGCGAGCTGAAACGCCGCGAGCGTCTATCGGCCCGGTTGGGCGATTTACTCAGTTACTTATATTTGAGCAGTGCGGTGCTCAAACTGTATGAAGACCGCCAACAACCCGAGGCCGAAAAACAGGTAGTCGACTACGCTTTGCAAGACTTGCTATACCGTTGCGAACAAGCGAACGCAGAAATTATTGCTAACTTCCCTGTGCGGCCGCTGCGGTTGTTGTTGCGGGTTTTTCTGCTGCCATTCGGCCGCTGGCTGAAACAACCCTCCGACGCGCTGGCGGGCCGGATTTCGGAAGCGATGATCGAACCTTCGTTGCTGCGCGACAACCTCGGTCAGGCCGTGTACCGAACAGCGAGCGAGTTTGGCGCGACCGGTAAACTCGATGCCGCCTTGCAAGACCTGGTTGACGTAGAGAAAATCATTCGCCACGCACAACAGGCGCTGGACCTGCCCAAACAGTTCAGGCGTTTAGATGAACTGGCTGATCGCGCTGAAAAAGAAGGCGTTATCGATGCTGCCGACGCGGCGCTAATTCACAAGGCTTCAGAGGGGCGTTGGTTTGCAATTAGTGTTGACGACTTCGACAGCAAGGATATTGCCCACAAGCAGCCAACCCCGCGCGCCAGGAAGAAAGCCGGCGCCGGGAAGAAAGCCGGCGTCAGCAAAAAAACTGCATCGACCGGCAAAGCGGCGACCGCGAAAAAAGGGCGCCCACATATAAAAGCAAACACCTCGCCAACAGCGCAGCCGACTGAAGCAGACATTGCGCCGACGCCTGAATTAGCTGGCGACGCAACGGCCTACCCGGCGACTGAACCAAACGCAGACTCAGCTACCGAATCGAAGGTTTGATAACCAGGTCAATGCGACGATTCTTTGCTCGCCCTTCGTTAGATTCGTTATTCGCAATGGGCCTGCTTTCGCCAAACCCGGTCGCCGTAATGGCGGCGGGGTCGACTGCCATATTTGTCACCACATAAAAACGCACCGCTTCCGCCCGCTGTTGCGACAACTTCTGGTTAAATTCGTCGGCCCCGAACGAGTCGGTATGCCCTTCTACTGCGATATCGCTGTCGGGAAACACTTGAATCGCCTGCTGGACTTTAGCCAACAGGCTGAACGCCGCTGGCTTAATCACCGATTTGCCGCTGTCGAATGATAAACCGAGCAACCGAATAATCACGTCGTCACCCTGCCGCAGTACCTGGGCCTCAATGGGCGAAAACGTTTTCTCAATGCGGCCAAAGCGGGCTTTGGTTTCTCCCAGACGCCGCAGTTGCGCCTCAAGTGCAACCTTTTCCTTGGCCTGGCCCTGCGCCAGCATCAGCTGCTGGTTGTTTTCATCCAGCTGCAAACCCAGATCACGCAGTTCTGCTTTGAGGTTATTAATTGCCTGTGTAATATCGTTAGTTGGCTGTGCGCTGCCGTTAGACAGGTCAACTACAATATCCAGCTCGCCAGCAATCTGCCGGAATGGTTGCTCCCACTCGACAATAAGATCTTCAACCGTCGTGTCACGATCATCGCTTTCCTGCTGCACTACACCGGCAATATAACTGGAATGAATGGCCTCGTACTTTGCCTCGCGTGCCAGGCTGCGTGGCCGGTCGGTGTCATAGCGATCAGAATTAAGCGCTGTTTCGGCTTCAGCCAACAAACGCTCGGCCTTAGCCAGGGTTTTAGGCGCGTGGTCGTCCACGTCGTTGTCTTTCGCTTTGGCGATTAAGTCCGCCGCCTCGGCAAGGTAATTCGACTTAATCGCGCGTAGTTCGAGTTCGCGGTAAGCGCTGACAGCATCAGCTGTTTTATTTTCTGCGCGCCCGACGTTGCCTTTCTCCAAGGTGATGGCAGCAGCACGGAACAGATCTTCCGCTTTCGCCCAGGCGCGCTCATCGTACTGATCGGCGTCAATCTGTAAGGCATCATCGCGTGCCTCCATGCCGTTTCTCAGTGTAATAGTTGCCGGTTTTTGGTTCTCTTCAGCTGCAGCCAACGCCTCGCTTGCCTTGCCCAGCGCTTTCGTTATCGACTCAAGGCTTTTGCCACGCTCAAGTTTTGTTTTCGCTTTTTCGAAGGCTTTAACGGCGCGCTCATAGCTTTGCGGCGTAAGAATATCAAGTTTCGTCTTACGCGCGGCGGCAAGGCGCTTCTCAACCGGGGTCAGTAGTGAGTCGCTCACGGCGGGAGTGACGGCGAAAGTCGAACCAGACCAGTAAAAGAATAAAATCGACGCGCCAAGCAGCAGCGATTTGTACATACTATGCTCCAATGTATTGTTTTTCTGGGCAGACAGGATGACACCTGAAGCCGATAATAACCAAACAAGCAATGCGGTAGCCAGTTTAATTAAGCGAACAAATCCTGCTGCGGGCCGGCTTTGGGTTTAAACCGCACGCCAACGCCAATCAATCGCACCGGCAATTGCGCCCGCCCAAACGCCCTGGTTAGCAGGCTGGCCAACAGTTGATCATCGATAGATTCGGTCATTGCTTCGGCAGTTGTCAACGTAAAATCCTTGAATTTGAGTTTCACGAAAACCTTGTTCATTTGATACGTGGCGCTGTGTTTTTGCAGCCGTCGCTGCAGCTCTTCAACCAGCCGCGGTAAATACTGCAGGCAGGCATCGGCGCCAACCAGGTTTTCGCTCAAGGTGTGTTCAACGCTTAACGATTTACGCGTGCGCTCACTTTGTACGTCGCGCGAGTCAATGCCGCGGCTGAGTTCAAACAAGCGCCTGCCGAAGCGACCAAATTTTTGATCCAGCTCGATTAGTGACAATTTCTGTAAGTCGGCGCAGCTGTCAACGCCAAGCCCTTGTAACTTGGCCGCCGTCACCTTGCCGACCCCGAATATTTTATTGACCGGTAAGCTTGCGACAAAGTCCTGCACGTGTTCGGGCCGGATAACAGTTAAGCCGTCGGGCTTTTGCCAGTCGCTGGCAATTTTCGCCAAAAACTTGTTCGGTGCCACCCCGGCAGATACGGTGATACCTACCTGCGCTTCTACGCGGCGGCGAATCTCCTGCGCGATGCGCGTCGCACTGCCTTGCAATATTTCGCTGCCGCTGACATCCAGAAACGCTTCGTCCAGCGACAACGGTTCAATGCAATCGGTAAACTGTCTGAAAATAGCTTGCACGGCCTGCGATGCGACGCGGTATTTTTCCATGTTGACCGGCAGCACAATCAAATGCGGGCATAATCGCAGCGCTATGGCAGTTGGCATGGCAGAGTGCACGCCAAACGCGCGCGCCTCATAGCTGCAAGTTGTTAACACGCCGCGCCGGTCGGTGGAACCGCCAACGGCAATGGCTTTACCCTGCAACGATGGATCGTCGCGTATCTCCACGGCGGCGTAGAAACAATCGCAGTCACAGTGAATGATTTTTCTGGCGGTTTCGGTTTCGCGTTCGCTCATTGCAATATCACGTAACTGTTAGTTTCGAAGGGTGCGCCGTGCGCACGCAAATTGCGTCGCGCAATACCCGACTTGTGACGTGCGCGCGGCGCACCCTGCATGTAATACTACCGAGTATAATGACTTGTTGCAGCGAACCCACAGCGGAGCAGACCATGTCAGTTGGAAGTTGGGACCCGAATTTAGCCAAACCAGATACAGACGCAGCCATCAAACCGGAGCTGTTAGCGCGCTTTATTGCACTCAGTCGGCAAGATCAGCTCGACAGCATCACCGCTAGCGTCGACGCGGATCAGCAACAATTGTACGCTGGATTGATGACCTTGCCACAACAAGAGTGGGAACATGCCGTTGACAACCTTATGGAAGCGGATATCTATCACCTGATGCGCTTTTTCACCGTAGCGGAACTGCAGCTGCCTGGCTGGGAAGCGGGTGAAAGGTCACCGGTCATCTGGCTTAATAAAATTCTGAAAGCGCGCGGCAAGCCGCTGAGCAAAGACCAAATACAGTGGATCAAGCAACACACACGCAATCGCTTTTTACCGTATGGGAGCGCGCTGTGAGTGGCAATCTAACAGTGAGGATTAGACGCATGAAATGCAGAAAATTGCAGGTTACATCCATTTTATTTCTGTTGTTGCAGTGCACCGCAACGGTTGCGCAGAATGACTCTGTCTATCTTGTTGCCGGCGCGCTTATCGACACCTTAGCCGGCAAGCGTATTGCTGATCCGGTTGTCGAAATCCGCGATGATCGAATAGTATCGGTTACGTCTGGAGGAACCGTTCCGGCGGGCGCTAAAACAATTAACCTGGGTAAAGCGACCATCCTGCCCGGCTTTGCCGATATGCACACCCACCTGACCTACTACGTAACAGACTTTGGCTACGAGTCACTGGCGATTTCGAAAACCGACGAGGCCGTTCGTGGCGTTGTGAACGCCAGGAAAACATTGCTGGCAGGTTTCACCGCAGCGCGTAACCTTGGCGCTGCAGGCTATGCCGATGTGTCGCTGCGTGATGCTATTGATGACGGGCGCATACCGGGGCCGAGATTACAGGTGTCGGGACCAGCGCTGGGCAGCACCGGCGGCCATTGCGATTCGAACTTGTTGAGCAACGACTATGCTACCAGTGCCGAGGGAGTTGCCGACGGACCATGGGCCGCGCGGAAAAAAGTGCGGGAAAATAGAAAATACGGTGCCGACGTCATTAAATTTTGCGCGACCGGAGGAGTGCTCAGCAAAGGCACCAACCCTGGCATGCGCCAATACACCCTGGAGGAGATGCAGGCAATAGTCGACGAAGCGCATATGCAGGGCATGCCGGTCGCGGCGCATGCACACGGCACGGAAGGGATTCTATTCGCTATCAAGGCCGGCGTTGATTCTATCGAGCACACTAGCCTGATCGACGAAGAGGGTTTAGCGCTTGCAAAAAACAATGGAACGTTTTTATCCATCAATGCCTACACGCCTAAATATATGGTCGCCAATGGTGAGGCCATAGGCATTCTCCCGGAGTCGCTTGCCAAGGCTCGTAACCTTGCAGACAAACGTCTGCAAACCTATAGCGAAGCCATTGCAGCAGAGGCTAACATTGTTTTTGGCAGCGATTCCGGCACTTACCCGCATGGCGATAACGCAAAGCAGTTTGCAGTGTATGTTGAGCTGGGCATGTCACCGATGCAGGCAATACAGTCGGCAACGACGGTCGCCGCCGAATCGCTTGGCTGGAAGGGCGACACCGGCGCGGTCGCGGCGGGCTACTTTGCCGACATCATTGCGGTGCAAGGTAATCCACTGGAAGACATTGGCGAGCTGAAAAATGTGGTATTCGTTATGAAGGGCGGAGAGGTCTTCAAATCATCGGAATGATTCGCACAGCTTGAGTACCATCCCCGTGTTCAGAACGGCGGTAGGTGCACGCGCTATCGAATCACTTGAGCTATTTCTTAAAGGGCTAAAGTTAAATGAGCGAAAAATTACTACAAATTAGCGACGATTTCTGGAACATTCGCGGCGAATTTAAAATCGGCGGCGTCGTAAATATCGGCACGCATGCATCAATGGTGCGGCGCGGAAACGGTAAATTTGTGCTGCTGGATGCCTATACACTGCGAGGCAAAGTAAAACAGCAGATTGACGCTGTAAGCAACAATGGCGCCGACATCGAAGCGATTATTAATCTCCACCCCTTCCATACCGTGCATGTAGAAAAGGCTCACACACAGTACCCGGATGCAAAGCTGTATGGAACGCAGCGGCATATTGATAAATCTCCCGATCTTCCATGGCAGCCGGAACTAACCGAATCAAGCGATTGTGCTGACTTGTTCGCGGATGATTTCCAGTTCTCCGTACCTGCCGGGGTAGACTTTATCTCCAGTAACGAGCATCTACATTGCTCATCCGTACTTGCCTATCACAAAGCTTCAAAGACCATTCATGTGGACGACACACTGATGTACATGAAATTACCCGGGCTGCTTAGCATGTTGAAAAAGCCTGAAATCGAGTTTCACATGACGTTGCCGCTGACGCTTGAAAAGCGAGCAGGAGCAGCCGAGGACTTTCGAACCTGGGCAACAAGTTTGGCCGAGCAGTGGAGCGATGCCGAAAACTTTTGTGCCGCGCATTCGGCAACGTTGTTGAGCAGTGAAAATCGATCAGCATCGATTGCCAATAGAATATTGGCAGCATTACGAAAAGTCGAAAAAACGTTACGCAGACATGAGAAAAAATTTGGCTAAACTTGCAGTGCGGGGCTACGCTCCGCTACAAAGCGTTGGTAGACTTGGGGGTGAGTTCACGCCTTTTATGCTTCAGCCCTCCTCCCGCTTCGCCAGTTGCTCGTCGGACGCCGGTGTTTGGTATCTAGTTTTCCATTCGCTGTACGGCATACCATAAATGCGTTCGCGCGCTTGTTCATAGTCCAGCGTGACCCCCTCTTCCTCGGCGGCAGTGACCACCCATTTGGAAAGACAGTTGCGACAAAAGCCGGCAAGATTCATCAGGTCTATATTCTGTACGTCTTTACGTTGGTCGAGATGTGCAAGCAGCCGCCGAAATGCCGCCGCCTCAATCTTGTCTCTGGTTTGGTTGTCCATTGTCTGATCCCGATTAGGTCAAGCCGGCATTATAACTAATCTGGCTAGAAAAAAGCCCGGCTATTCGAAGCAATGGCCGGGCGCTTGTTAAGGAACGGTCACGAAATAACTTGACGTTCTTGCTTGTCTTTTCGCCCGCCTTCTTCGTCCCCTCGAGGGCCTACTTTTGGTGCGGTAACAGTTACATAGTTCGACTATGCGCCTGTTACCACGCCTCGAATACGAACCACCCTTTAAAACGAAAAAAGCGGCGCAATAACGTTCAAGTTATTTGGTTCCCATTCCTAAGCAATCGAAATAGCTTACTTCACTTCTACGTTAATTTTGCGCGGCTCAAGTTCCGGCTTCTTGCGCAGCGTGACACTGAGCACACCGTTGTTGAATTCCGCCTTAATCGCTTCCTGATCGATGGCATCGGAGAGAGTAAAGCTGCGTTTAAACTTACCGGTAAGGCGCTCTGACCGCAGTACTTCGCCCTCTTCCCGCTCGCTGGTACGCTCGCCTGCGATGGTTAGCGTATTGTCTTTTACTGACAGTTCAATGGCGTCCGGTTTTACACCGGGCACATCCAACTCCAGCAAAAACTCTTCACCATTGCGCACGATGTCGGTACTTGGCGTCCACTGGTATGATTGCCCCGCTTCGCTGTTGACTACCGATAACATGCGATCAAAATCCTTAAATAAAGGGTTCGTTCTGGTCCAGCCATTGTAAGATAATGCGTTCATGATTCAGTCCTCGTGTTAAATACTGTGACACGGTTAAAATGGGTGTTGGGAGGCTATTTTCAAGCTGTATTTTTTAAATATTTGCACTTGAAAATTGCCGTACAGGCCCAAAGCATGCGCTGCTATTACTGCAAACTACCTAGAAGAAAGTTATGGATACCGAACAACGCCTTATCGAAATCGAATCTAAAATTGCTTATCAGGAAGACCTGATCCACACGTTGAACGATGCAGTTTACAAGCAACAGGAAAAGATTACGCAGCTGGAACAACAGGACCGCAAACTGATGGAGCGGATAAAATCGCTGGGCGAATCGAGCGACAACGGTCACGACGATCAACCTCCCCCTCATTATTAGTACCATGTCGAAAAAAAAGCGGTCACAATCCACACTGGTTTATTCCACCGATGGCGGTGGCACCTGCCGGCAATGCCTGCGCCCGTTAACCGGCTGCGTGTGCAAAGCGAATAAGCCCGCGCCGCCGGCGGATGCAGTTGTTCGCATCAGCCGAGAAACCAAAGGGCGCAAGGGCGCCGGTGTTACGGTAATTAGTGGTTTGCCATTATCGACACCAGAGCTACAAGCGTTAGCCAAGCAGCTAAAGAAAAAATGTGGCGTTGGCGGCGCTATAAAAAGCGGTGTGGTCGAATTGCAGGGCGATCAGCGCGAGTTGGCCAAATCGTTATTACAAGACCGTTGGACGGTGAAAATAAGTGGTGGTTAAGAAGTCGCCCCGAACAGATTCGGGGCAGAATGAGTGAAGTTTTTAAGCCGCCGGAATGCGCAACACCTGGCCGGGATAAATCTTGTCCGGGTCGGTCAGCATAGGCTTGTTGGCTTCGAATATTATTGTGTATTTGCTGGCATCGCCGAGCTGCGCTTTAGCAATTTTTGATAGCGAATCGCCGGACTGCACCGTGTAAAAAGTTGCTCCCTGTTGCGGATTTTCCACGTCCAACTGACAATCGACCTGCGCGATGCCGTGTTGATTACCGGCGCACAGCGTTGCCTTCTCGGCGTCTTCCTGTCTGGCAACTTTGCCGTTTAATTTCGCCACATCATCGGTGACGGAAACCTGTAGATTGTCGACCACAACACCGGCTGCACTGATCGATTTGGCGATGTTTTGACCGCGCAGCTCGTTGATGCGCTGCTGCGATACCTCAGAGCTTTCAGTTGCTTTCGCTTCGTCGTCGCGACCAAGCATTTTCTCGCCGGCTTCTTTTACAAAATCAAATAATCCCATGGTACTACCTTGTTGTTTGCAAATTGATAAGCGGGCAATAGTAGCACTGCAAATGCCTCAGTACAGTGCAACTATTGCGCCACAACATGTGAATTATTACGCTTGCGACTGATAGTATTCCATCAGAATTTTCGCCACTTCAGGACGCGCAAATTCACCCGGCAGGTCTTCCCCTGCAGCCAGCATCTCGCGTACCTTGGTGCCCGACAGCAAGACAAAATCGTCTTTACTATGGTCAGGTGCGTCGCGCATCATCACAACTTTGTCGAGTTTCTTCGAGTATGCCGTGTGATCGGCGTTAAAGATTTCAATCTCCAGCGCGTCGGCCGGCACTTTCTCCTTGAAGATAGTTTGCGCGTCGAAGGCGCCATAGTAGTCGCCTACGCCGGCGTGGTCGCGGCCTACAATCAAATGCGTACAACCACAATTTTGACGGAACACAGCGTGCAGCACGGCTTCGCGCGGTCCGGCATAGAGCATATCGAAACCGTAGCCGGTCACCATCACGGTGTTCGGCGGGAAGTACAACTCCACCATTTTGCGAATGGCAGCATCGCGCACCGGCGCGGGAATATCGCCGGGCTTCAATTTACCCAACAACATGTGGATGAGAACGCCGTCGGCATTGACTGCTTCTTTCGCCATTTTGCACAGTTCTTCGTGCGCCCTGTGCATAGGGTTGCGAGTTTGGAAGGCGACCACAGTTTCCCAGCCGTGCTCTTTAATCTCATTGCGAATTTCCACAGCAGTACGGAACGTGTCGGGGAACTCCTGCTGAAAATAGCTGAAGTTAAGCACCTGAATAGGCCCGGAGATCAGCTTTTTGCCCTGACTGGTAAACGCCGCGACACCTGGGTGCTTTTCGTCAGTCGTGCCGAAGATCTGCTCAGCCATAGTTTTCAGCTGCGCTTCGGATACGTCTTCGATGGCCTCAACCGTTTGAATCGCTAGCACCGGATTGCCTTCAACGTTTGGATCGCGCAGGGCAATGCGCTCTGCGTTGCTAATCGGCGTCACATCTTCAACCAGGTTAACAATCGGTACCGGCCAGAATAAACCGGCAGTGGTGTGCATTTTTTCGGCGACGCTTAAGGCATCGGGCAGATCCATATAGCCTGTTAGCGGGTTGAAGTAACCGGCGCCTAACATAACGGCGTTAGCTGCGGTTGCCGAACTGACTACCAGGCTGGGCAGGCCTTCGGCCTTTTTTAGCAACGCTTCATTGTGGTTACTGTCGTAAACAAATAGCGGACTGAGTTCCGCTGAACCGTGGGGATTAATCATTGTGGTGCTCCGTTTGTTTTATTCGCCGGTTAACAGGCCGCGTTGTTCCAGGACTTGAATAATAGTTTCTACTTCTTCTTCCAGACTCATGGTGTCTGAGTGCAGATGTATTTCGGGTTTCAGGGGCTCTTCATAAGGATCGTCTATGCCGGTAAAGTTTTTGATTTCACCCGCCCGCGCCTTTTTATACAAACCCTTGGGGTCGCGTTTTTCGGCTTCGTCCAACGCGCACTCAACATACACTTCGAGGAAGGCCATGTTGTCATTCTCATGAACTGCACGTGCCACGTCGCGGTCGGCGCGATAGGGGCTGATAAAACTGTTCAGCGTCAGCAGGCCGGCATCGACAAACAATTTCGATATTTCGCCAATACGGCGAATGTTTTCGGTGCGATCTTCCGCGCTAAAGCCAAGATTTTTATTAATACCGAGACGCACATTGTCGCCATCGAGCCGGTAACAGTGCTTACCGCGCTTTGCCAGTTCGGTTTCCAGTGCAACTGCAACGGTGCTTTTGCCGCTGCCTGACAAGCCGGTAAACCACAGCGTCGCACCTTTTTGACCGAGCAGTTTGTTGCGGTCTTCGCGGGTGACTTCACCTTCGTGCCAATGTACGTTTGTTGCCTTTTGTTCTGCCATATCTTCCTCTTCACTGTTTTTGATGAACAATTATCGCTCACGGTAGTTCGCGAAATTTCTTTTATTCGCCGCGTCGCTCAAGCCGAATTGTGCCAATGTGACATCATGCACGGCAGGCCGGTCGCGCCGGTTTTCTTCTTTCCAATCTGCTATACGGGTGCTTGCCTCGGCAGTTAACTGCATGCCGACAAAATCGTATGACCTGGGCGATGGGGTCGGTCAGCGTGTCGTTAAACCAGACGTCGATAAAACGATCTGCCGGCATTTTGTCACGTTCTGTGAGGCAGTGCTGCGTCCAGCGTGCCAGTATTGCATGCCATTGGCGACCGGCCTCTTTTGGCGCGGGATTATCGCACACAAATTGCCGGCATGCATAAACCAGGCTGATTAACGATGTTGCAATTTGCAGCGGGTCACGATGCGTTTGCACGACTTTGGCGTCAGGAAAAGTGTTACACAGAATATCGATATAGCCTAAAGACACGGCGCCTTCAGCAGCCGGCAATTTTCGATCTAATGGACTAGCGCGGCGTTGCTATTATTGCTTTGCCTTGCGACGTCTAACGGCTGCGAGACCCGGCAGTGCACTGCCGAACAACCAGGCGGCTGCAGGAATTGGAACTACGTCAACACCTATGCCGCTGTTACCGCCCGCGTCCTGGCCATAGCTAGCGTCGCCGGGATTGGAGAATATGATCTGTAAAGCGCCCTGCCCTTCAGCTTTTAATCTGGCCTGGTGGTATGCCTTATTCAGCCTGTGCAGCTATGCGTGCATCCAGAAAGCCCATACGACCAACAATCCAATCGCTGATGTAGTCGACCGTACCAAGCTCGGTATCATTCACCCCCTCGCCACCAGATTCAGGCCAACGCACGAAATTGCGCGTGCGAGCGTTTATCGAATTGCCGGTCACGGGCACCACAGCGGCGTTGTAGTCGGCGAAACGAGCTGCCAGCTCGGCTTCCGAGAAAATGCCGGTGCGCAGTGCATTGTAGCGAGCTTTCACAAGGGTATTGAACCCGCTGGCCGGCAGTTCGATCAACCGACGGATCAGATTATTTTTATCCGGCTCCCAACGGTTGAATGTACCCACCCGGCGACCCGTCCACCACATGTCGAATGACGCGTCCTTGTCCCACGGCACGAAAAACCATTTGCCAGCACCGCTGCGCGCCAGAAAGTAATTTTTCTTTAAGGTATCGCTTTCGGAAGTGACGTTGGTCAACAACCAGAAGTCGACCACGCTGTCAATATCGACAAGGTCGCCAATGGTGGCGATAAACTCCGCATCCGTTGCTGTATTGAGGAACTGGATGAGTGCTTCCAGCGGCGCGTAATACACAATATCATCCGCGTCGGGATACTCTTGCTCGAAATCTCTACTCACTGTGTCCAGGTTGTAGAGCGTGGCCCCGTTAGCATCCGCTTTGTAGATAACGCTGCCGTTGTCGGGATCAGAAAAATCTACCTGATCCCATAGCTCGTTACCGGCCGCGTCTTCCGGCACTGAAATTTTCTCCACACCCAGCAGTTTGCGGTCAACCCGTTCTGACAAAATATAAACGCCGTGATAGCGCTCATTCAGAATGACTTCAACCTGCGTACCGCGAATTGCTGCCTGCCCTTCTGGCTCACCATTACTATCGATGAACGCATATGGTCGCATACTGTTGTAAATGTCGTGGCCAACGATATTGCGAACGAAGCTGGTGTCCCGGTAGACCGCGTCTAGAATCCAGTCGCCGTCGCTACGCATGCCCAACAAAGGCACATTTTTTTCATCGCTGGGATCGTCGTCTTTAACCAGTTCAAGACCTAACGATTTTTTTGGAAAGACTTGCGAGGTTGAGCCGCGAAACTCGATTCCCATCGCTGTTTTACCAACGCTAAGCGCAGCAGTTCCGGCATTGAGGGTGAAAGTACCAGGACTTTTGGGCTCATCCACAATGGTCGTCGCTTCGAGCTCGACCACTGGCAGGTTGGTGAATACCAGCAAATAGTCGTCAACAAACTGGCCATCGCGATACAGTTGGACCTCGACTTGCGAACCATACTCGACGGCGCCGAAATCGTACGTACTGCCGCTGGAGAACGGTGCGTCGCTATTGAATGCCAGCGAGTAGCCGCCGGCCAGTGGCTGATAATTAACCGCTGCGGTGAAATCCTGGAAGGTGTCGTATCCCGCCGGTAGAGGCGCCAGCAAGCGTTTATTTGCCGTGTCTTCTCCTATAGCGAGTCCATTGAAGCGAATATCCAATGGTGTCCAGCTCTCAATTGGCGGTTCGACGGGCTCGTCGCCGTACTCAATATGCAGTAGCGGCGCGTTACTTTTAGAACCATCTCGCGACTCGGCCGTACGCCTGCCGGTACCCTCGATGATGAAGGCAATCGGCTTGTCTTTCTGCCATTCAGGGTTATCTATAACCTCCTGAATGAGTACTGCGAGGTTTGGCGTGCGCTGGTCCGTTCCTCGTGCTCCCACCGTCGGCCAGGGAGATGGCTCCCAGGAAACCGTTGCACCAGTTTTCGTTCTGGACGAAATATCATAGCGGTCTTCGGAATACTTCTTTGCATCTCGCGACAATTCACCATAAATATTCAGCGACGTAGCGATGGAATCAGCCTCATCAGCGGTAAACTGAATATACGCGTTTTGGATATACGAACCGCTCGGCACCTTAACCTTATCAAAGCGAATACCGACGATCTGTGCGCCGCTGTCATCAGTCAGTTCCAGGTCGGTACTTTTCCGATTCACCTGGCCGGTGGCGCTTAACTCTTCAGCGTCGCGATCGCTTTTTTCAACCTGTGTTTCAAACGTCTCGGCATGCGCGGCAGAAACGCTCACGCCGAGCGGCGCGCCAACAAGGTGTAACCCTAAAATAACGACGGTTGCTTGCAAGAAATTCAGACGAATACGGTGTCGTCGACGCTGGTTTTTCACGACATTGATCCCCTATTTTAATAACTCTTATTTTCCCGCCGCCGCTTATAATTTTTAGTGACCGCTGCGGCACGGTATTGCAGAACGCTTACGCCCTGACCAATGGGATCATAATCGCGTTGACGGGTTGTGTCCATTAGGATGCGGTAAAGATTTCGATTTAAGCCGCGCGGCATGAGTTTTGTGAACCCGGCCCTCACGTTTTACACAAGCGGCTCAGCCGACACCATTTGGTCGCATCATCTCGTTATCTTTGCCTAAGAGAATATGGCAGTGCCATTGTCTGATGAGTCTGCTAGGAGCCGCTGATATTTTTGTTTGCTTGCGTAACAGGCGGGAGAATGTGCACCGACAGAGAACCACTTTGCACAGCGCTCGCCAGTTCTGCGGCGGGTAGCGGTTTGCTCATCAGGTAACCTTGCCCAACATCAACGCCCAAATCACAGAGAAAACGCAGTTGCTCCGCCGTTTCTATGCCTTCGGCGACAATTTGCAGATTTAGACTGCGGGCAAGCGCTACGATAGCGGTGACAATGCCGGCGCTGTCATGATTGTCGGTTACATCGCCAATAAAACTACGGTCGATCTTCAGTATATCGACCGGGAAGCGCTTCAGATAGCTGAGAGAAGAGTAGCCCGTGCCGAAGTCATCTACCGCGATAGCGATGCCGCTGGCTTTTAGCTTTCTTAATATTTCGATGTTTTGTTCTACGTCGGCGAGTAATACACCCTCAGTCAACTCCAATACCAAAGCGTCTGGCTGTAGTCCGGCTTCCGCCAGAATCCCGATCACCATTGCAGCAAAATTCGGCTGCCTGAATTGCAGGCTGGAAATATTGACCGAGACGCGCTGTACTTTCATACCTGCAAGTTGCCAGGCGCGAAATTGTCGGCAGGCGGCGCGCAATACGATTTCGCCGACCTGGACGATGGTGCCCATTTCTTCCGCCAGTTCGATGAATTTATCCGGAAAGATCAGCCCGCGTGTAGGATGACGCCAGCGCACCAGCACCTCCAGATCAAGCGTTGCGCCACTGGCTAGATCAACAAGCGGTTGGTAATGCAGTTCAAACTGATAGGCTTCAATGGCCTTGTGCAGATCGTTCTCCAGCGTCAACCGTTCCAGGCTGCTGCGGTCCATGCTGCGATCGTAAAATTGATAATTGTTGCGGCCGGCATTTTTTGCCTGATACATAGCGGTATCGGCATGTTTGAGAAGCAGCTCAAAGCTATCACTGTCGAGCGGCGCTACCGAAATACCAATGCTTGGCGTGACAATCAATTCGTGCCCATTAAGCATCATGGGCTTGCCCAAGGCAGCCAAAATTCTTTCTGCCACTAATATCGCTTCATCGGTATGGTAAATGTGGTTGAGTACCACCGTAAACTCGTCACCGCCCAAGCGAGATACCGTAATATTTTTCTCGGGCGTTCTGCGCGGCGACACCATATCGCTGGTGCGCACGCACTCGACCAGGCGCGCTCCGACCTCGCGCAACAGCAGGTCACCCACGGTGTGGCCCAGCGTGTCGTTAATACGCTTGAAATTATCCAGGTCAATAAACAGCACCGCTACCTGATGCGAGCCGCGCAATGCGACCTTGATCATCAGCTCCAGCTCTTCGGTAAACAGGCGGCGGTTGGGCAGGCCCGTCAAACCGTCAAAGTAAGCGAGATGGCGCATGCGTTTCTCGGTCAGCTTGCGATCGGTAATATCTTGCGCGATCACCGCGATGGCAACATTGTCTTCGTAGCCGAAGGAGTGAATGCGCATCTCCACCGGGTAACGTGAGCCATTCTTGCGTTTGATGTCGACTTCAATATAGATCTCATTGCAGGCGCCGCTCAGCAACGGTTCCAGGTGTTGGACGAACTCGATAGGGCTAATGCCGTGCAGCAAATCATGGATGGTCAGATCGGCAAACTCCTCCACCGCGTAGCCAACGTTGTTGCGGGCGCTTTGGTTGACATCCTGAAATTTAAAACTTTCATTCTCGAGAATATAGATTTCGTTGGATGAATTTTCAATCACCTTGCCGAGGCCGGAAATCATCAATGCGGCTTTTCGCTGCTCGGCGATGGCGTCGCTGGCGCGCAATATATAGCGCAGTCGATGAGCCAGCACGGCCCAGCTGATGGGCTTCATAATAAAATCAGTTGCGCCTACTTCGTAGGCGCGGTGAATGGCCGACACATCCTCAACGCCGGTGGTCATAATAATTGGCACGTGGATACCGTCGTCGCCACCTCTGATTTCGGCACAGACGGCCAGCCCGTCCTTGCGTGGCATTTCAATGTCCAGTAGCACGGCGTCCGGTTTGCAGTGGTGAAAGGCTTGCAGCGCCAGCACACCGTCGGCGGCTTCTTCTACTCGAAAGCCTTCGGTCTCCAGCACCTCGCGCATGATGATGCGCGTGGTGCTGTCGTCGTCGACGATGAGCACCAGGCGACCGTGTTCGTTGGCGGCTTGATTCGACATATTCAACTACCTGTGTGCTCGCGCCGCAGCACTTGGGTCGTGTCCTGATAGATCTGCTGCAATTCGATCAACATAGCAGTCACATCCGAACAGTTGCCGTTTCTTCCCAGCGCCTCAAGCTGTTTGCACAACTGCGCCAGACGTTTGGCGCCGACGTTAAAACTGCTGGATTTCAGCGCATGCGCGGCCTTGTATAACTGCTCGGCGTTGTCATTGGCTGCGACCATTGCTTGCATATGCTGGGGAGTTTCCTGCAAGTAGCTGTTGACGATACGCTGCACGACGTCAGTGCCGCCGGCTTTTCCCAGCGCCTGAAATTGTTCAAATACGGTTGCATCGAGTAATGGTTCATCGTTAACTGCAGATGTTTGCGCAACGGCTGGCGTTAGCGAAGCTAACGTTTTATCAGCGACAGCTTCCGTGTTCGCACTAGCCGCCGGATTACCGTTTTGCGTAGTAGCGGGAGTATCGGGAGTATCGCTGGCCGCAGAAGAAACGACGAGTGACGGCAACCATTTGGCTAGCATGCTGCCAAGATCAGCGTGCGTAAACGGTTTGCTAAGGTAGTCATCCATGCCGGCGGCGAGGCACTTCTCCCGATCACCGTCGACCGCATTGGCGGTCAGCGCAACGATCGGTATTTTTTTGTTGTCTGCCTGTGACTGTTCGAATTCACGGATCGCGGCGGTCGCCTGGTAGCCGTCCATCTCGGGCATTTGACAATCCATCAAGACGATATCGTGCCCACCCTGCTGGCAGGCTTGCAGCGTCTCGCGGCCATTTTCCGCCAGCGTATAGCTGCAACCAAGACTCTCCAGCATAATTTTGGCAACTTCCTGATTGACAATGGTGTCTTCTGCCAACAACACTCTGGCGGCGATCCGTGGCACTTCGAGTGCGGTGTCGGTAGTGCCGTTGCGTAACACAGTTTCGGGAGCCTGCTCGAAAAACAAGGCCACCAAGGTGTCAAACAAATCTGATTGGCGCACGGGCTTTAATAGTCGGCTGACAATGCCCAGCTCGCGCATATGGTGCTGCGATTCGATGTCTGACACCGAACTCAACATCACTATTTTGATTTGATTGAACGCCGCGTCGGCTTTAATGCGCCGCGCCAGCTCCATACCATCCATGCCTGGCATGTGGTAGTCGAGAATCATCAGATCGTAGGGCTTGCCGATACGCCGGGTACGATCCAGCTCTTGCAGGCATTCAACGCCGCTGGCAACCTGCCGGCAAAACATACCCCAGGTAGTAAGTTGATGTTCAATGATCTCTCGATTGGTTGCCAGGTCGTCGACAATTAATGCTCGCAAACCCTCAAAGCGTTCGGCAATATCCATTACCTCGCTTTCATTCACATCCTGCACCGGCAGACATATTTCAAACCAGAAACACGAACCCTCCCCCGGCGTGCTGCTAACGTTGATCTCGCCGCCCATCATTCCGATCAAATGTTTGCCGATTGCCAGCCCCAGACCGGTGCCACCAAAATCGCGGGTGGTCGAACTGTCAGCCTGAGTGAACGAGTCGAAAATATGGTCCAGTTTGTCTGCGTCGATACCGATGCCGGTGTCGCGCACTTCAAAACGGATGTTGGCGGTGCCATCCTCCAGCCTCTCTACCACCTCAACCCGCAGTTCAACCAGACCCTGCTGGGTGAATTTAATTGCGTTGCCAATAAGGTTGGACAAAATTTGCCGTAATCTGGCCACGTCGCCTTCCACCAGCAAGGAATATTGCGGCGGCAAGTAGCAGGCAATATCAATATTTTTGCTGTGCGCCAAACCGGCATAGGCCAGACCAAGGTCTTCAACAAACTGGCGCATATTGAAGCTGCTGTAGTTTAATTCCAGCTTGCCAGCCTCTATTTTGGAAAAATCCAGAATTTCGCTGATCAGTTCCAGCAACGTCTCACCCGACTGGGTAATCACTTTCAGGAAACGCTCCTGACTGGCATCCAATTCTGTTCTGGCGAGGATGTCCGCCATGCCCAATACGCCATTCAGCGGCGTGCGAATTTCATGGCTCATGGTGGCCAGAAATTCGCCCTTGGCTTTGCTCGCTTGTTCGGCGGCCAACTGCGCCTCTTCGGCGGCAATGCGTGCTTTTTCAGCTTGTGCGACCGCGTGTTTGAGTTTGTCATTCTTCTCCGACAACTCGGCGGTGCGTTGCTCTACTTTCTGTTCCAGCCCGGCGCGATGCTCGTCCACCTCGCGCTTGGTCGACTTCAGGTTGCTGGCCATCTCATTAAAATTGTTTGCCAGCCAGGCAACCTCATCGCCCGTCGTCACCTCGACGCGCTGATCGAAGTTGCCTTCGGCGACTCGCCGGGTTGCCTTCACAACGGCCAGCAACGGTGACGTAATGCGGCGGGTCATCAGCAGCGTCAGCACTACACCAACCAGCACGGCGATTAAAGTGACGGATATAATCGAAAAGGCAAAGGATTTGACGTTTTGGTGCAGGCTGGAGTGACTCAGGGAGATGCGGATATAGCCAATCACCGGCCGCAGTGCCGCGCTTTTAGCGTCGGCCTCTTCGTCGTTGTAAACTGCTCCGAAGGAACCCAGCACCGGCACCGTTATTACGCTGTAGCGGGTTTTGTTGGCGGAGCTGTTGAATATATTAAGGCTGACTCCTTGCTGCGTCGAGGGCTGTCGCGCGACATAGTCCGGCATCGCTTGTTCTTCCGCGTTGCTGGTTTGCATCAGCAGCTCTTGTTTGCTGTTCCTGATTTCAGCGACCACCACATTCCTGTTGACCAACAGATTGTTAACGATTTGCTGTAGTTCTTCCCTGCTTTCGGTATAGATGCCGTACTCGCTGTTCAGGGCAGCGATTTTTGCGATTTCCATGCCGCGCACGGCAAGGTCATGATGCGCGGTTTCTGATTTCTGAAAAATCGCATAGCCGGCGAGCACCGTGGCGGTCAGCAAAATCAGGCTGGCACTAAGCAAGTTCAGCTTAGCAGCCAGTTTCAAGCCACGCCTCATCGGCGTCGCTGTGAAGGCGTTATTTAAAGACACGACTGGCCTCATTTATCAACCTGGCCGGAACGTCCAGTTTGCAATGCCGTGCCGTTTTCAAGTTCAGGGAGAACCTGACCTGGCGCGGTGATTGCGGCGGTAATTGTTTTGCCTGTATGCCACGCAGCAGTTGCTCTGCCAACTGCCCGCTCTGTGCGCCTATATCGCCGGCATCCCAATCGAGCGAATACAGCGCACCAGCCTTCACCCAGGAAGACGACATGCCAACCAGCGGTATGCGCTTTCTAAACGCCGCCAGCAACACCGCTTTGGCGGTTTGACGGGAGAATATGGTAGCGTCGGGAATACCCCATAACATATCCGCCTCGCGTAATACCTGCTTCAATGCGTTGGGTAAATCTTTTGGCTCGCGCACCGAATGCGCTACTATTTCCAGCCCCATTTCCGGCGCCAGTTGGGTCGCCGCCTCCACCAGTTGGAGGCTTTCAGGCGAGCTGTAAAGAACGCCAATACGCCGTGCCGAAGGGGCGATGTGCCGCATCCATTCGAGCTGTGTTTGCACCGGGTAGTCGAGTACCAAACCGGTTGCGTTGGGTAATCTCAGCAAGTCTTTTTCCCGGTTCGCCATACCGACCACCATTGGTATGTCGCTGGCAACCGTTGAAAGCTGTGCGGCAGCCGGGAAGTCAACCGCGAAGATTAACACCGGTGACGGTGCAGATAGCAAGCTGCCGCTCTCCAGGGTTGCGGCGGTTAATGCTTTTAGATGCAGCTGAGCATCAAGGTCCTGCGCGTCAAGATAGTCGGAGAATCCCGCTGTCGTCGCGCTGTAGCGGCCACAGTCAGTGCTGCAAACCACCAGCACATCGCGGGCGTAAGCATAGCCCGCCGCCGCCGGCCACAGCGTCATCGACAATAGCAAGGCCAGCATGGCTTGCAAGCCGAGAGTTCTCATAGCAGCGCCTGACACCTGCGCTTAAAACTGGTAGCTGGCGCGAATCAGGAACTTTCTGCCGTCCTGGTCAATCACTGCCTGCTCGTGTTCGGTGCTGCCGGGATCTTCGATTTTTGCATCGAACAGGTTGTATACGCTGGCCGACAGGCTGAGCCCGTGCAGCAGTCTGTCGCTGGAGATGGTGAGATTCGCTACCGCATACGCGTCGGCATCGACAGACTGTTGGGTTTTGCGCTTGCTCAGGTACTGCAGTTCCAGCCCGGCATGCACGCGCTCGGAAAACAGAGGAGCGTTCAAATTGGCTTTGGCCATATGTTTGGGCGAATTCGCCAGCGTAGCGCCGGTCATCTTGTCTTCGGTTTGCTGATAGGTGTAGCTGAATTGACCGCGTATACCGTGGCCGAAACGCGTTTCTACGCCCAGCTCGAGGCCCTGCGCATCGATAGAGTTGGTATTGGTAAAAACAAATAACTCGTCGTCGGGATCTTCGACATAGGAAATCAGGTCATCGATCTGGTTGCTATACAGCGACGCCGTGAGCAAGGTTTTGCTTTGCGTGTAATGCTCAACAACCAGTTCGTAGGAAGTGATGGTTTCCGGGTCAAGTTCGTTTGCAGGTTTGGT
>JBBKXJ010000181.1:0-6335 GCA_037969395.1 Pseudomonadales bacterium | reverse complement strand
AATAACTGTGTAAACTGTTTTTGCTATGCGCAGGCCAATCATGGGGTTGGAGAAATGATTTGTGCAATCTGGACCCATGCTTTCCGGGAACCCCGACTCATCCAGAGCGGTGAATTATGCGAAATCTGCCAAAAAGTCAACGATTGGGGTCGTAAAATGGGTTTTGAAATCAACCTGATAGAGGCTAGGTCTGCCATTTACCCATAAACCCCGACAAGACAACATCACTCATCATCCATCAGTGAATACCCGGCACTCATATACTGAAACGCGGTATAGCCCAGCCATAGTAATTGGTGCCCCGGAGGCGGATCTTTTTTTCGACCCAGGTAGCCCCCTATTGCGGCGACTAGAAGTACGGCATCACCGAGCAGCGTTGGCGGCTTCAACCCTTTTTTTTTTAGCGTAGGCGCGCAGGGTTCGTACTTCAATGCCAGAGAATATTACCTCAGCAGGAAGCTCCGGTGTTTCTCTGCCGAGGAGTGTCATCAACATAATTCGCCAACCAATGACCAGATTAATAGCGATGGCTCGACGCAGGCGTTCTGCGCTCTCATGGGCAAGATCGTCGATAGAGCAGCCCGATTTCAGTACGCGGTGCCAGTCTTCTATGCGCCAGCGTAAGGTATACCAGCGCAGACATTGTTCAATATCCGCCGCAGAATCAATGGTAACCGTCGTTAGCAAAAACCACTCCACGGCCTCCGTGTTCGCTGGTGGGTTTTCCTCCACGGCATGAATCAGTTCGACCGTGACGGGTGGCCTATCGGCATAATATTCCGGCGCAGGCAGTTGGATCTGTAGGTGACGCAATGCCAGATCCGCCAAGCGTTTTGGCCGAACCGCACGGGCTTTTTGCTTGCTTTTCTTGGTTCGAGCACTCTGCTTCGGGATCGGAACCTGGATCCGACCTTGTATGGGGGACTGACGAACGGCGGCAAATAATTTGTAGGGCTCTTCCTTGATGTTGCGATCATGCTTCGCACGGATCAGGATATCAACGCTGGGGGTGTTACGTTGCTCATCAAAGAGCTCAAAAAAATCAGCTTCCCTATCACACACGTCAACGATCTTTGTCTGTGGCATAGTGCCTGCCAGTTCCACCAGGTCGCGATGATGCTCGATCCAGACAAAGGTCTTTTTTTCCTCGACCGGGATCTGCTGTGATTTCCGTTTATCATCGGCTGATTTGGCTTTCGGAGCCAGGCATTGAGCCTTAAGAACGCCCAGTGGAAGTCCATTCGTCGCCACCGCAAACGTCGAATGCAAGTTCAGTCCGAGGGTCTTGGCTCCGGTCTGGTTGGCTTTGAGTTCCCCTAAGCCCGTACAGCTATCCAGGTTGGTGTAATTCAGTTCGCTACCATCCTGCAAACACAACACCACTTTTTGACCCATCATGCGTCGCGCCGTTCGCTGGCGGTGGGGGGCCAGTATATTCTCCATTGTCACCGCCGAGGTTTCCGGTTGGTCGATCATCCGGTAGTAGGCTTTCGTGGCCGCCCAATCGCCCTTGGCGACACCACTAAAGGCGCGGCTTGGTACCTCGGCCTTGGCCTCAGCCACACTGACCAGCCTTTTACTCAACCGCTTATCTCCCAGTAGGGCCCCGCCAAACTCATATACAGCCCAATGCGCTGCATCCAGTCCATCCGTAATAGCCAATTCGCCTGAGCCTGCGTTAGGCGATAACCCCAGGTGTTTCCTGAACTCGCTGTTCAGCGGGTAGACATAAATGGCCTTGCGACTGAGTGCCGATTTGGAAAGCCGATCCTGCCTGCCACGCCCTTTCGTTTGTCCGATTTCAAGCCAGTTGGCCGCCCGATAGCATGTGCCTGAATAATGCGCTATGTCCACAAAGCTCTCAATCAAATAGGGCCTGTATTGATAGCGCTGTTCAAAATCAACCGCCAGACGAGCCAAGCTCATGCTTAACACCTTCGAGGCCAGATTGTGGCACTCCACACTCGGGCGGATCAGAAAACGACTCATCCCGATCACGCGATGCAAGTGCGCTTGCTGTTGTTCCTTATCCCACCCGATCCACTTGTCTCGAGCGGCCAGTTGCAAGGCGGCGGCGGCAAAACCAAAACCTCCCAGCCAGCCGTGCCGGGAACTAATCAAGTAGCGCAATTGCCGACCCACCAGCGGACCGTCCCCTAATGGATGCTCCCTCAGCATCAACTCATTCCATATTCGCTTCTCTTCATCTGTTTGCACCAGCACCAGGCTTAAATCCTGAACATCTCCCACCTCCGGGGGGACATCAACAGGTAGCGAAACCGGTGTCTGTAAACGGCGAGGCAACTTCTTGGCGCGTTTTCGCTGGACTCCAGGTAGAATGAAGTGCCCTGCCTGCTCCAATTGCCGCAATGCCTTCGCGCAACTACTGATCTGGAGCTGGCCACGAGCATCATAAAATTCATACTGCTTACACGCGCGTGTGGCTAAATCCGTTCGATGCAGAATGTCTTCGTTTTCCAGCAGCTGCCTGATAGTTTCTATGTTCGCGGGTGTCGATAGCGTCCGCTTGATTTGGTTTTGTGTGATCATGCGACGAGCATGCACTATTCAAGGCATTATGTCCAGCTGCTATATATGGGTAAATGGCAGTGCTAGCAGGTGAGCGAGAGGCGGCACAGCACACGCACAAACAGTAGGTGTTGTCGCAAATCTGCTTCAACATTTGTTTTGCGACACTCCTCGAATAGATACCGAATTTCCTGATCAGTAAAATCTTGATAAGAAACGGCTTCACGGATGGTGTTGTCGGTCGCGTTATTTCACCAGATTTTCTCAAACTAAATTGCGCCAAGAGGCACTGATCAATTTACCGTATAACCTGGCACGTTTGGCATTGCTCATGATGGAGGCTATCCTCCGCTTCGGATGGAACGGTCATCATGAGCAATGCCAAATTCTCCAAACGCGAATAAGAGCTTCTCAGTTAATCCCACTAATTCGAAGGCGGTGGTGTAGGGTCGCAATCTGAGAAATTGACGACGAAATAAAGTTAAAAACAACAATGATGGTCACGGTGCATAATCGAGGGGTCCTGCAAAAATGGTCATTTAACACGAAAGTACTAATGCTTTGGTGTAATTTACTTCATACATAATGTGCCGGACAATTTTGGTTAAGGCCCAGCACAGCAATAGCACTGTCAGCTGAAAGCTGGAGGTGTTGTGTTGCAGATACAACTTTGCCGCATCAAAAAAAATAAGAATTTCTGGCAGAGCTGCGATGACCTTTTTTTGATCAATCGAGGAGTAAGATAATGAACTACAAAGTGATCTCCAGAAATATTCGAAGATCTTCGGCTGAAAGGGACGTAGTGGACGCGGAAACTGATGGCGGCTTGATTCGACGCCTGTCGCGTAGAACACGTACGAAATTCAGCGTGTGGCAGCTTCTATTGTTGATGGTCGCGACGATGAACTTAACTGGTCTGCCGGCCATCGGTCAGGCGGCAGTGACTGACTGCGGCAGTCATGTCGCGGCGCGATTCCCGACCCAAGGCCGCCTGCAGTCGCGTTGGAAAATGTGCTTTCAGGTTGTGGAAGGGCATGGTTTGATCATCAAGCAAGCTTATTTTCAAAAGTCGCCATCGGATCGCTGGATCAAAGTATTGGGCGATGCGCGGATTTCCGAGATTTTTGTACCATACCATGACAATTCCGCGCGCTTCTTCGACGTCAGCAGTTTTTTCTTTCCTGTGTTAACCCTGCGCGCCACCGATTGCCCGCGCCGTCAAGGGGGCTCTTTACTTGCCGGTGGCCGAGTTTGCAAGCAGGTTCGCGACCGGGGACTGGCATGGAAGGATGATAATGTCGTGCGCCGTGGCGAAGAACTGGTGCTGTGGAGTGTGATTGATGCAGCCAACTACAACTACATCGTCGAATGGTCGTTTCAGGACGATGGTACTGTAGCCGCTCGGGTTGGTTCGACCGGACCGAAGCTTGGCGGCGCTGACGACCGGACCGGCCATATGCACACGTTTACCTGGCGATTAGACATAGATCTGGATGGACGCTCAGGAGATTCGGTCTTCCAGACTCGTCACATCGAACCGTGCTATCCGTCGGATTACTTCATAGCCTGTGACCGGGAATCGTTGATCCAGGTCGAGAAAGGTCTAAAATGGAGCGCTGAGCAATTCACAACGTTGAAGATCACAGATGCCACTCTTGTCAATGGCAACGGTCGTGCGACTGAGTATGAACTGATTCCCTATCGCGCGGGTACCGCTCGACACGCCGAGAGGTACTCGAAGAACGACTACTGGGTCACGCTTAAAAAGCCTGGGGAGATGCTCGCGCCGGAACTATCTGGTTACGTGGCAGATCATGAAGCAGTCAGCAATGCTGATGTTGTACTCTGGTATACAGCGGCCGTGCACCACGGCCAGCACATGCGCGATGAGGACCGAGATACTGTACCGGTAATATGGACGGGCTTTACGCTCGAACCACAGAATCTTTTCGACCGAACTCCGTTTTTTGGGGGCCGGCCATGATTCGTGTTTATCCCGAGCTCGGGATAAACATGAATCGTGGTCGGGGGCCGACACGTTGGATGAGCAAATCATCCGGTTGATGGATGACTCTACACCAGAGTGGTTTGATGAAGTGTTTAGTTTCTACAGTTAAGAACGGGCGCGTGAACGAAATCGGCCAAGGGGGTTAATCATTAGCCAAATGTTCAATCACCAGACACATCATCGGTCTCAAGCCACGTTCATGCTCCACCAACTCGGACTCGACTACGGCTCTACCGATATGCCCTATAACCCACTGTCTCAATCATAATTCTAGCGGCAGCTTTTGGCCGGTTGCGCAGTTTTTTGAGCCTGTATTTTTGTTAAGACTAAAGGCCGGTGCAGAATCACATTGCTGTCGGTGGGCGCTCAAGGGCTAAAATCTACGCGATCGATCCGTCATTGACATTGCCCCGACGCCTGCCAAGTATGAACACCATGATCTGTTCTACAAACGCCTTTGAAACGAACAAACCTGTTGCCAAGAAACAGGCGTCCTCGGTCGCTCGCATGTAGGAACAGGTCAGACATCAACACAGAACCTCGGCAGCCTACAGCGGCTCCCGGGGTTTTTTATTATCTGGGAAGCCGTGTGCTGTCGCTTAACTGCAGGAGACACATATGTTCAACGGTTCCATTGTAGCGCTCGTCACCCCTTTCTCCGACGATTCAATAGACGAACATGCTTTAAAAGGCTTGGTTCGGTTTCATATAGACAATGGCACACATGGCTTCGTGCCCGTTGGCACAACAGGTGAGTCGCCGACGCTCTCGAGTCAGGAGCATCAGCAAGTGGTAGAACTCGTTGTCAATGAAGTGGGTGGTCAAGTACCGGTAATCGCTGGCGCGGGATCAAACAACCCTGCGGAAGCCATTTCATATACTGATCACGCTGCCAAAGTCGGGGTCGATGGCGTTCTGCATGTTGTGGGCTACTACAATCGCCCCAATCAGGAAGGCGTATATCAACACTTTGAGGCCATAGACAAAGCTACGGATCTACCCATTATCGTCTACAATATCCCACCTCGCGCCGTTGTGGATATTACGCCGGAAACTATGGCGCGGCTAGCTAAGCTGAGTAGTGTGGCAGGTGTGAAAGATGCGACCTGTGACCTGTCACGGCCTTTGCGAGAAAGGCAGTTGATCGACAAAGAATTCTGCTTTCTATCAGGAGAAGACCCAACAGCGGTGGCGTATAACGCGAATGGTGGTGTCGGCTGTATTCCAGTAACTGCGAACGTTGCACCCTCACTCAGCAGCAAACTGCAGGAGGCGTGCACTAACAGCAATTTCGAGCTAGCTCTGGAAATTCAAAGACGACTGATGCCCCTGCACGACGCTTTGTTTGCCGAGCCCAACCCTGCAGGTGTTAAATATGCGTGCTCGCTGCTCGGCCTGTGCGAGTCTCGATGCCGTTTGCCCATGGTCGAGCCAACACAGGAAACGAAGCAGGCGATTGGGGATGCAATGCGCGCTCTTGAATTGATCTAGGCAAGGCACCGCTCCTGGCCAACTGCATAAGATGCCGGAACATCTTGTCCATAATTTTTACTGGACAGCGATCGCGTCATTTCTGCCGAAGAAGGCTCGGAGTGGTAAAGTAGCGCTCGCGACCTCAACCGAAAACGTAACCATGAACCCGAAGTACGATGATATCGGTGAAGGATACGATATCACCCGAAAAGCAGAACCGGAAATTCTAGATACTCTGAATTCGTTGCATAATGTTGAGGGCGGCAAAAAATACCTCGACGTTGCTTGTGGTACTGGTAACTACACGACGGCTCTGTCAAAGATT
>JBBKXJ010000180.1:0-27556 GCA_037969395.1 Pseudomonadales bacterium | reverse complement strand
AAATTCAGTTCAAGCCGGGCGGCAAGCACTTGATGTTGATGGGGCCGCAAACGCGTCTGACCGCAGGGCAGAGAGTCGAGCTGCAATTGATCTTTAAATCGGGGCAAAAACAAACGCTGTCGGTCGAGGTGGCAAGCCGTTAACCGGCTCCAAAATGCGGGCGTCGCAGTAACGTCTGAACGACTAGTACCCCTTCCAGGTGCCCTGGTCGATTAATAAGCAGAATGTGTCGTAAAGTAATTATTCAAAGCTTCTGTGCAGGCTCACATTCTGCTCGACCAGGATAACAATTTCTACCTTGGCCGCGCGCGAACTGCATGGCTTATCATTCCACAAAACGTCAAGAAACTGACATGCCAGACCCGGTTGCATCACTGATTTCAAAGGAGTATGTTCGCGTTAGATATATAGAATAATTTGAGAAAGGATTCATATGGCTGAGACATCGTCCTTTCAAACCAATGGCGCGCCCCAAAAAGCACCGCGCAACACTGTCCAACAGTCCGACCGAAAGTCAATACGTGAGCCGGGGCCAGCCGGTTTCCCCGTCGTTGGCATAGGTGCCTCTGCCGGCGGTCTGGAGGCTTTCGAGGCTTTCTTCAATGCTATGCCTGCGAATAGTGGCATGGCATTTATCCTGGTGGCACACCTGGACCCCTCCCACGTCAGCCTGCTACCCGAATTGTTGCAGAAGGCGACTAAAATGCCGGTTTGCCATATCAGGGATGGCGAAGTAGTCAAGCCGAACAATGTCTATGTGATTCCGCCGAACGCGGAGCTGTACGTTTTACAAAGCAGGCTGCAACTAACAGAGCTCAGCCAGCCACGTGGCGCCAAACTGCCGATCGACTCCTTCTTTCGCTCGCTGGCCGAAGACCAGGGTTCAAATGCAGTGGGCATCATTCTTTCCGGTACCGGCACCGACGGTACGCTGGGACTCAAAGCGATCAAGGCCGAGCTTGGCCTGGTGATGGTCCAGGACGAGCGGTCGGCCAGGTACGATGGTATGCCACGTAGCGCTATAGCCACTGGCCAGGTCGATTTCGTTCTGCCACCGAACGAGATGCCGGAGAAGTTGATCAACTGCGCCAAACGCGCGACCCATTCGATAGACCATAGGCTCGCCTCCAATACAGAGGGCACTCTCGACGCCCTGCAGAAAATTTTCATTATTCTGCGCCGACATACCGGCCATGACTTTTCGCTCTACAAAACGAATACGATCTGCCGGCGCATTGAACGCCGCATGAATCTGCACCAATTGGAAAAAATCGCGGATTATATACGTTACTTGCAGGAGAGTGATCGTGAGGCAGTTATCCTGTTCAAGGAATTGCTGATCGGTGTCACCAATTTCTTTCGCGATCCTGAAGCTTTCGAGTCACTGCAGAAATTACTGCCGCAGTTACTGGAGACTAAACCCGACAATTATACACTGCGCGTTTGGGTCGCCGGCTGCAGCACGGGCGAAGAGGCTTACTCTATCGCCATGCTGCTGCAAGAGTGTATAGACAAAACCCGGCGTCACTTCAATATACAGATCTTTGGCACCGATATCGATCCGGATGCGATAGCACAGGCGCGCGCCGCGCTTTATCCGCCGAGCATTGTGGCAGACGTTGGTCCGGAGCGTCTGCAACGTCACTTCGTTAAAGAGGAAGACGGCCAGTATCGGATTAACAAGTCGATTCGCGAGGTACTGGTTTTCGCTCAGCAGAACAGCATTAAAGACCCGCCGTTTACCAAGCTGGACCTTCTCTGCTGCCGCAATCTGTTAATTTATCTGGGTCCGGAGTTGCAGAGCAAGCTACTGTCTATCTTTCATTACTCGCTGAATCCCGATGGTTTTTTGTTCCTCGGTTGTTCGGAGGGCATTGGCCAGAACGTGGATTTGTTTTCACCCGAACACAAGAAATGGAAGATATTCAGACGCACAGTGACAAGCACCAGCTACCAGCCTCATTTTGACCTGTCGTCGTCATTACATGACGATAGAAACGCTGGCGAAACAGCCGGCGAGACGAAGATTAAGCGGGCGGAAGATCTCAGTGCAATACAGCTGATTGAGACGATTCTCCATGAAAGCGATACGCCACCGTGCGCGATCATCGATGATGCCTGCGATATCGTCTATATTCACGGCAGCACAGGCCGCTATCTGGAGCCGGCCGAAGGCAAAGCCAGCGTGAATATCCTGGAAATGGCACGCTCGGGGCTTAAACAAGTGCTTGCCACTGCTATCCATAAGGTGAATACCAACAACAAGCGGGTTAGTTGCAAAGATGTGCAGGTGCAATTCAATGGTGGTCATCTAAATCTGAGCCTGACCGTTAAGTCTGTGCTCGGGCAGGGCAGGACGAGAAACCTGAAGATGGTTCTGTTCCACGAAAAAAAGACCTCTGTAAAAAGCGAGATGGAGCGCAAACGCGGTACATCGAGTACAAAAGCAAACAGAGAACTAGCAGCTCTGGAACAGGAGCTGCAGTATACTCGAGAGAGCCTGCAGTCAACCATTGAGGAGATGGAGGCCGCTAACGAGGAGCTGCAGTCCACCAATGAGGAGCTACAGAGCACCAATGAAGAGATGGAGACATCACAAGAGGAATTACAATCGCTCAATGAAGAGTCGGTGACGGTCAATGCCGAACTGCAGAGCCGCATTGACCAGCTGGCTGCAACCAATGACGACATAAAGAACCTGCTTGACAGCACCGAAATCGCCACGATTTTCCTGGACATTGACTTGTGTATTCGGCGTTTCACACCCAGGGCTGCCAGCATCATTCCACTGGCAGCAGTAGATATCGGTCGTCCCGTCAAACACTTCGCCTCCAACTTGCTCAACGTAGACCTGGCGAGCTATGCGGCACAAGTGCTCGACAATTTGGCCGTACAGGAGGCCGAGGTACTGAGCAACGATGGACATAATTTCTACATGCGGGTCCGCCCCTACCGTACGGTGAGTAACGTCATCGACGGCGTGGTGATAACCTTCGACGATATCACCGAGCGTAAACAGGTTGAAAAAACCTTGCAGGAAAGCGAGCTAAAATATCGGATGTTAGTAGAGAACTCGCCGTATGGAATCCATGAACTGGATCTTGAAGGCCGCTTCATATCGATAAATCCTGCGGGCTTACGTATGATTGATACCGGGGCCGAGGATAACGTAATAGGCACATCCTATCTGGATGTGGCGAGCAAGGCAGACACGAAAAGAATCAGCAATCTGCTCCACAAGGCGCTTGCAGGTCAAATTTCAGAGTTCGAATTTGCTGGTGCAAACGGCAACGTTTATCAGTCTCTGTTTGTTCCCATCACCAGTCCGGAGAATGCTGTTATCAGATTGATGGGTTTGACCCTGGACATCACCGAGCGCAAACAGCTGGAGCATGCGCGCGGCCTGAAAAGCGACAGTGAAGGGACGGAGAAGATGCTATAAACGCAGGTCGACTACTGCAGCATAACAGCAGTCGCCGGAACATATCTGCGCCACTATCAATCGAGCTTTTTGCAGGTCTTACGATGAACCGACACGACGACAATACAACCAGGCATGACGAGCTGCGCAAGCGAGCGGAGGATAGGCTGGATAATAAACTCCAGAACAATGAGGTAATACTGGATGAGGACGCGCATCGCCTGGTCTACGAATTGCACACTCACCAGATAGAGCTGGAAGTGCAAAACGAGGAATTACGGCTTGCCCAGCAAGACTTGCTTGAAGCCCGTGACCGGTATATCGGGCTTTACGATTTGGCGCCGGTAGGCTATCTCACGGTGAATGCGAAAGGACTTATCCTTGAATCAAACCTCACTTTTGCGAACATGATCGACACGGAACGGCAGCAACTTATCAAGCAGGCCTTGTCCGCTTATATTGCGCAGCAAGATCAGGAGATCTATTACCTGTTCAATGTGCACACTCGCAGGGAAAAAACACAGCAAACCTGTGAGCTACGTATGTGTGCGCATAACCGCAAGCTGACCGGCACCGGCAGCATAAAGCACGCAACCGCTGCTGTGGAAGGCGGCTTGTTATGGGTACAACTGAATAGCAGGCCGGTGTTGGACGAGCACGGTGAGATCGACAAGATTTATCTATCCATCAGCGATATCAACGACTGTAAACAAGCAACAGACAAACTGGAGCATTTGGCCACCTACGATCAGTTGACCTTTTTGCCGAACCGCTACTTGCTGGAAACAGAATTAAACCAACACATCAATGCGGCCACGCGCTTTGATGAGAAACTGGCTGTTCTGTTTATCGATCTGGATAATTTCAAAGTTATTAATGACACGATGGGCCATAAGCAGGGCGATATGCTGTTAAAAATGGTCGCGAAACGTCTTTCAACCCATCTAAGGAAATATGACACCGTCGCCCGCTTTGGCGGTGATGAGTTTGTCTTGTTGATGACAAAAGTACGGGATACTACCGATGTTGCCAGCGTCGCAGATAAAATTAACAAAGAATTTTCCAGTGCTTTTCATCTCGAAAAGCAACAAGCTTTTGTCACCGCCAGCATTGGTGTCAGCGTATTTCCTGAAGATGGAACGACAACCGGTGAGTTACTACAGCACGCGGATGCCGCCATGTATAAAGCGAAAGATGCGGGTCGAAATCGCTATTGTTTCTTTACCCGGAAAATGAATGATGAGCTACGCCGCCACCAGTTCATCGCGTCCCAGTTACGCTACGCCCTCGCACATCGTGATTTTAGTCTGCATTACCAACCGAAAGTTGATTCGTATACGGGTAACATTATCTGTTGCGAAGCGTTGCTACGTTGGTTTCCAGTTTCAAAAGAAAAAATCTCTCCGGCGGAGTTCATTCCGATTGCAGAAACCTCAGGTTTGATAAATAAAATTGGCGAGTGGGTGATTGACGAAGCCTGCCGGCAAAGCGCCGAGTGGAAGCAAAAAGGCGGTCCGGACTTCCGTATCGACATCAATGTATCGGGAAAGCAATTTCTCCACAACGATATTTTTCAAGTGCTCAAAAACGCATTGACGAAGTATCACCTTACAGAGACAGACATAGGCATTGAATTGACCGAAAACGTTTTGATTGACGCCGGGGAAGACAATCTATCCAATTTGAGAAGTCTGCATGAGGCCGGTATGCAAATCTCGATCGATGATTTTGGTACCGGCTATTCCTCGCTAAGCTATCTGCGACGATTTCCGGTGCACAATCTGAAGATAGATCAGGAGTTTATTAACGATGCACCTCAGAATGAAGACGATCGGGCCATCATGGAGGCGATTGTTGCAGTCGGCCACCGCCTCGGACTTAAAGTAGTGGTCGAAGGCGTCGAGACAGAAGAACAGCATAGACTTGCACAAGAAATTGGTTGCGACCTGCAACAGGGTTTTTTCTTTTACGAGCCGATGCCGGCGAACGAACTATATACGATATTGACGAGTCAATTTGAGTTGGCTTGAAATGCCAGCACCGCAAATTACCAATAGCCGGGTTTGCATTTTGTTATCACGCCAATATAACCGTGGTAGCATATCGCCCCTACATTTTTAGACATCGCCTGCTGATAGTCGATTGGCAATACACTAACTTAGTCGCAAGAATAAAGAAGTAACATGAAATACCCTGTAATAGATGCCACTATCTCTCCCGCTGGCCGGCTGGACGTTTTGTCCCGAGCTGAAATCAACAAGCTGCTCGACGCTAGCCAGGGTGGTCTTTACAGGCTGTTCCGCGCTTGCTCGTTGGCGGTTTTAAACTGCGGCAACTATACCGATGACGGCAAGGCGCTGCTGGAGCGTTATCAAGGCTTTGCTATCAGCGTTGTGCAGCAGGAGCGGGGCATCAAGCTTGCGGTGACCGGCGCGCCGGCCAGTGCGTTTGTTGATGGCAAAATCATCAAAGGCATTAACGAACATCTGTTTGCAGTGCTGCGCGACGTTATATATGTAGGCGATGAGATTGAAGGAAATTCAAAAATTGATTTGCAGTCATCGGCCGGTATCACCGATGCCGTGTTTCATATTCTGCGTAACGCCAATATCCTGCGTCCGGGCATAGAGCCGCGCCTGGTGGTGTGCTGGGGCGGTCATTCGATTAGCCGGGTGGAATACGATTATTCCAAAGTGCTGGGCTACGAGCTGGGCCTGCGCGGGCTTGATATTTGCACCGGCTGCGGACCGGGCGCAATGAAAGGTCCTATGAAGGGGGCGACTATTGGCCACGCGAAACAGCGCATTCTCGGTGGTCAGTATTTGGGGATTACCGAGCCAGGTATTATCGCTGCCGAGGCGCCTAATCCGATTGTTAATGATCTGGTGATTATGCCCGACATCGAAAAGCGCCTGGAGGCCTTCGTGCGCACCGGCCACGGCATTGTGGTATTTCCCGGCGGTGTCGGCACGGCCGAGGAAATTATGTATATGCTCGGTGTATTGTTGCATCCCGACAATGCCGAAATTCCGTTCCCGCTAGTCTTTACCGGGCCGCCGGGCTCGGATGACTACTTCAAGCATATGGATGCGTTTATTGGCGCGACTCTGGGTAAGGCAGCGCAGAGTCGTTACCAGATTATTATTGATGATCCGGTGCAGGTAGCACGCGCGATGCAGGAGGGCTTTGATCAGGTGCGCGATTTTCGCAGACTCAGCAACGATGCTTACTATTTCAATTGGCTTTTAAAAATCGATTCGGTATTTCAACGGCCGTTCGTGCCGACGCACGAGAATATGCGCAATCTTGCGCTTAGCGGTGAACAGGAAAACCACGCACTTGCTGCAAACCTGCGTAGCTTTTTCTCTGGCGTGGTTGCCGGCAATTTAAAAGACGAGGGCATTCGCGCTATTGAGCAGCACGGCCCTTACGAGGTGCGCGGCGAGACCAGAATGCTGGCCGCTCTCGACGCGCTGCTCGCGTCGTTTGTAGCGAGCGAGCGCATGAAACTGCCGGGCGAGGTCTACGTACCTTGCTATCGTATTGTTGCGTAGCGCGTACGTACAGCGCACCCCACGGGAAGACCGATATAACGTTGCGTAGGGTGCGCTATGCGCACCACCAATTGAACAAACCGTGTCTCTCGCAACCTATGGTAGCAAGTGCTGTACCGCGTCACGCTCCTCAGTCAACTCCTGCTGGGTCGCTTCCATTCTGCCACGACTGAAGTCACTAATCTCCAGGCCCTGTACTATTTCATAGTCGCCGTTGTTGCAGGTCACAGGGAATGAGTACAGCAAACCTTCGGTTATGCCATAGCTGCCGTCGCTGTAAATGCCCATGCTTACCCAGTCGCCTTCAGCGCTGCCCAGCGCCCAGTCGCGTACATGGCAGATGGCCGCGTTGGCCGCCGATGCCGCACTGGAAGCACCGCGCGCATCGATAATCGCCGCGCCGCGTTTTTGCACGGTAGGAATAAATGTGTCTTCGTACCAGCCAGTGTCTATCAACTGCATCGCGTCTTTGCCGTCGACTTTAGCGTGCTGCAAATCAGGGTATTGAGTAGAAGAGTGATTGCCCCAAATCGTCATTTGAGTAATGTCGGTTATATGCTTGCCGGTTTTTTCTGCTAGTTGACTCAGGGCGCGGTTGTGGTCCAGCCGGGTCATGGCAGTAAATTGACGTGGGTCAATGTCGGGTGCGTTGCGTTGCGTGATCAGCGCGTTGGTGTTGGCCGGGTTGCCCACTACCAGTACTTTAATGTCGCGGCTGGCGACTTTGTTAATTGCCTTTCCCTGCGCAGAGAAGATCGCTGCGTTGGCCTCCAGCAAATCTTTGCGTTCCATGCCGGGTCCACGCGGACGCGCACCAACCAACAGAGCATAGTCGGTGTCTTTGAAAGCTACTTCCGCATCGTCAGTGCCAACAACATCGTGTAATAACGGAAACGCGCAGTCTTCCAATTCCATAACCACGCCTTGCAAGGCTTGCAGTGCAGGGGTAATTTCGAGCAGCTGCAGTATGACCGGCTGGTCTTTGCCTAACATGTCGCCGGCGGCGATGCGGAACAACAAGCCATAGCTGATTTGGCCAGCGGCGCCTGTGACGGTGACGCGAACGGGATTTTTCATAGTAGCTTTCCTTGGAAGTGGAGTAGAGGTAAAACAGGCTTAACGAGCGTCAGTCAAGCTGACGCCTGTGGCTTGTCATGAGCGGCAGGGAGTTTATGCGGCCCGACGCAGAAAATCTATTAGCGGAAAGCCTAAAAATGACAATTATCCGCACTATGCTGTTTTGCTGCTGAAATTGAGTTAAATCTATTACAATGCGCTCCCATGAACCGAGCTAAACAGCAAAAAACCCGCTTTGAATTTAACAAGCTGCAAAAACGCCTGCGCCGCCTGACCGGGGAGGCTATCGCTGACTACAACATGATCGAAGCAGGCGACAAAATCATGGTGTGCCTGTCAGGTGGTAAAGACTCCTACGCCATGCTCGACGTGCTGCTTAGCCTGCAGCGCAGCGCGCCAATCGCATTTGAGCTGGTGGCGGTCAATCTGGATCAAAAGCAGCCTGGCTATCCCGAACACGTACTGCCTGAATATTTGAGTGGTATAAACGTTCCTTTTCATATACTTGAGAAGGACACCTATAGTGTCGTTAAATCCGTTATCCCGGCCGGTAAAACCACCTGCGGCCTGTGTTCGCGGCTGCGGCGCGGCAATCTGTACAGTTTTGCGCAGCAAATAGGCGCCACCAAGATTGCTTTGGGTCATCATCGCGATGACATCATGGAGACGCTGTTTCTGAATATGTTTTATGGTGGAAAGCTAAAAGCCATGCCGCCCAAGCTGCTCAGTGACGACAAGCAGAATATCGTCATTCGACCCTTGGCCTACTGCAAAGAGAAAGACCTGCAGGCGCTGGCTGAGCAGAAGCAATTTCCCATCATTCCGTGCAATTTGTGCGGCTCGCAGCAAAACCTGCAGCGCCAGGTAATAAAAGACATGCTGCAGAGCTGGGAAAAGCAGTTTCCCGGCCGCCTCGATGTAATATTCGCCAGCATCAAGAATGTCGCGCCGTCGCAGCTGGCGGATACAACGTTGTTTGATTTCCTCAACCTCGCGGTCGAGCCCGAGCCAGTTAATATCAAAGCGGTTAATCTTTAACCGCAATGCGGCTACGGTGCGTATAGCGCACTGTGTGTGGAATGATTGCCGGCGACTACTTCAGGCTGCGCGGTGCATACGCTTACACCGGTCGTTAACCCCCCTTCAAAGTTGGCCCTCATATTGCTTTAACACCCGTGAGACTACACGTAATCACTGGAGTCACCGCGCAAACCCTGATAATCAGGCGCGGACCGTCAATAAAGCGGCGGGACAGCAACACATGATTTATAAGCGGCGATACTCAGTGACAATCAATTGACGGGTGAAAGGTGACAAAATGAACACAAATCGGGTGGAAATAAATAGTGTACTTGAGCAAATGCGTGCCATGCGTTCGCAGGCGCAGGGTATTAACTCTGCGCCAGGCGGCGACATCGCCAGCGGCAAGGCGCTGGACGTGCGTGCACCGGGGGAAGCCAGCTTTAAAACTTCGCTGGCGTCTGCGATCGACGGTGTTAATCAAACGCAACAGCAGTCGGTTACGCTGTCGAAAGCCTACGAGTTGGGCGACCCAAAAGTATCATTGAGCGATGTGATGGTCGCCTCACAAAAATCTTCCGTGTCGTTTCAGGCAATGACGCAGGTACGCAATAAGTTGGTGGAAGCGTACCAGGAAGTCATGAATATGCCAGTATAAGGAAGTAGATAATGGCGGCTGCAGAATCGGCAACGTTGAAAGGTTTTACCGGTTTCTCCGGTTTGCATTTCTTGCGTCAGGTTGGCCTTATGGTTGGCCTGGCCGCTAGTGTAGCGATTGGCTTTGGTGTAGTGTTGTGGAGTCAGGAGGGTGATTTCAGGCCGCTTTACGGCAGCATGGAAAATCTTGACAGCAACGAAATCATGAACCTGCTCGATACCGATGAAATCAAATATAAAATAGACGGCTCCTCGGGCGCGCTGCTGGTTGAAGCAGATCAATTGCACCGGATACGGCTCAAGCTGGCGGCGCGCGGATTTGGCGCCCAGTCTCCGGTCGGTATGGAAATGCTCGACCAGGAGCAGCCTTTAGGCACCTCCCAATTTCTGGAAACGGCGCGCTACCGGCGCGGTCTCGAAGGCGAATTGGCGCGCACCATCAGTAGCATTCACGCCGTGCGCAGCGCCCGCGTGCATCTTGCCATACCGGCACGCTCGGTGTTTGTGCGCGATGCCAGAAAGCCACGCGCATCGGTTTTTCTGGAGCTGTTTGCCGGCCGCGAAATTACCCGGGCGCAGGTCAAAGCTATTCGTAACATGGTGTCTTCGAGCATTGCCGAGCTATCCCTCGACGAGGTGACCATAGTCGACCAGTTGGGCAATCTATTGTCTAATGCCGAGGCCGGTCAGGACTTCGAAATGGCCGGTAAACAGCTCGATTACGTGCGCAAGGTTGAAAGCAAAATTTCTGATCGCGTGACCAGTATTCTGCAGCCGATCATCGGCAACGGAAACTACCGCGCCGAAGTCACCGCCGACGTCGACTTTACCCAAATGGAACAAACCGATGAGATCTTTAATCCGGATCTTCCCGCAGTGCGCAGCGAAGCCACATTGGAAGAGCAGCGTGGTGGCGCTGGTGGTGAAGCCAGTGGCGTACCGGGTGCGTTAAGCAATCAGCCACCCGAAGAGGCGACGGTTAATGGCAGTCCCGACGCCGGCGGTGAGGGCGCGGAGGGTGCCGGCAAAGCTGCCGGCTCCAGCCGCAAGCAAAGCACCCGTAACTATGAACTTGATCGCACCATCAGCCATACGCGCCATCAAGTCGGCAAGCTGCAGCGTTTGTCGGTGGCAGTGGTGGTCAACGACCTGCCGGTCAGCGATGCCGCCGAGGGAGAGCCTGCCACAAAAACCTGGGACCCGGCGCAGCTGGAACGCATCACCCAGTTGGTGAAAGATGCAGTTGGTTTTAATGCAGCGCGCGGCGACAGCGTCAATGTTATTAATTCGGCATTCGTTCAGGTTGCGGATTTACCGCTGGCCGATGAACTCGCCATCTGGCAACAACCGTGGTTTATGACTACCTTAAAACAGGTTGGCGGCGTTCTGTTCGTGCTGATACTGGTGTTCGGCGTATTGCGCCCCGTGCTGCGCAACCTGAGCGCAGGCGTAAAAACCGTGCCGGCACTGAACGATGCATCGACCAGGGAGGGCAGTGCTGCACTGCAAAGCCCAATGACAGATAACCAAATGGATAATGAACCGGGTGTGACCCTGTCGAGTGATGGCAATACAGCGATGCTGCCCAACCCGGCGGGATCGTTTGATCAGCAGCTGGACTCTATTAAAAGCATGATTGCCGATGATCCCGATAAGGTAGCGCAAGTCATCAAGAAGTGGGTAGCCGACGATGCCTGAAGAAGCCGGCAACCCAAAGCCAATGCCGAAGATTGACCAGGCGGCCATTTTATTGATGAGCCTGGGCGAGTCGGAGGCGGCCGCTATTTTAAAAAATCTTGGCCCAAAGGAGGTGCAGGCTATCGGCACCTCCATGTCGCAGCTGCAGGACATCAAGCAGGAGCAGGTAGAGGCTGCCGTTAGTAACTTCCTGGCGGATTCCGGCGGTCAGACCGGGCTGGGCATGGATTCTGACAACTACATTCGCAAGGTTATGGTCAAAGCCCTGGGAGAGGATAAGGCCAACAGTCTTGTTGACCGCATTCTCCTCGGTGGACAAAGCTCCGGGCTGGAAACACTTAAATGGATGGATGCACGCACGGTCGCCGATATTATCCGTAGCGAACATCCGCAAATTCAGGCTATTGTAATGTCCTATCTGGAAGCCGACCAGGCGGCCGCTATTCTTTCCTTCCTAAGCGAAGAAACCCGGTTGGAAATTGTGCAACGCGTTGCCAATATGGATACGGTTCACCCTGCCGCTCTGCAGGAATTGAACGACACGCTGGAGAAGCAGTTCGCTGGTCACGCAAAATCGCAGGCGCGCACCATGGGCGGTCAAAAAGCAGTGGCCAATATTCTTAACCATCTGGACAATAAACTGGAAAGCAAGGTGCTTGACGCGCTCAATGAAATTGACGAAGACATGACCACCAACATCCGTGACCTGATGTTTGTGTTTGAAAACCTGCTCAGTATCGACGACAGAGGCATTCAGGCTTTATTGCGCGAGATGAACAGCGACTCGCTGATTATCGCCTTGAAGGGCGCCAGCGACGAATTGCGCGGCAAAATATTCGGCAATATGTCGAAGCGTGCCGCCGAATTGTTGGCCGACGATCTGGAGGCGAAGGGGCCGGTTAAGCTAAGCGAAGTCGAGCTGGCGCAACGTGAAATGCTCACCGTTGCCCGCCGCTTAGCCGAGTCGGGTGAGATCTCGCTGGGTGGTTCCGGCGACGAAATGCTGTAATGGAACTGTCATGGTAAAAACAACAAGCCAACGTATACCCATGCAGGCGGTCGGCGATTGCCAGGCCTGGCAGATGCCGGAACTCGGCGATAAGAACGTTGCGTATCGCGCTCGAGATGCCGCGGCAGAGCCGCAAACACTGGCGTCACGGCTAGTGCCGTTTAACGACAAAAAGCCTGTCACCCCGCCAAATCCTGCGCCGCGCACTCAGGTGACCAGCGGCGAACTGGAGCAACTGATTGCCGACGCCGAGGCGGAGGGCCGCGAGCGTGGCTATCAGGAGGGGCTGCTTGCTGGCCAGGCTGAAGGGCATGCCGAAGGTTTGCAGCAAGGCCTGCAAGCGGCGAGTGAACAAATGCACGCGTTACAGGCAACATTTGTCGAGATAGCCAACCGTCTTCCCGAAGCCATGAGCGTGCACAATAATCAGCTGCAAAACGCGGTCGTCGACCTGGTCGCTAAAGTTGCCAGTGCCGTTGTGCAAAGTGAACTATCGATTAACGCGACCGCAATACACGAAGTTGTCAAGACCGCGCTGGCTGCAGTCAACGTGCCCGACAAAGCGGTCGCTGTATTCGTCAGTCAGCAGGACTATCCTTTGTTAAAGGACAACGCCGCAGTCAAGGCAGCAGTCGAGGCGAATGACTGGCAGCTTAAAGTCGATGAGACATTGAGCGCCGGTGACTGCCGGGTTACTACTCAGCACGCATCGATTGATCACACTGTAGCGCAGCGGATGGAACAGGCGATTGCTGCGTTGTACGCCAGCCTCAAAGCGTAAACGAAGCAGCTTACTAGTATGGCAATAGAACAATTCTGCAGGCTAACGCAAGACTTTACCGTGCAACCACAACCCAGGGTCGCCGGTCGCCTGACGCGGGTGATAGGATTGACCTTTGAGGCGGAGGGGCTGAGAGCAGCGGTTGGTAGCCGCTGTTTAATCGTGCACCCTGAGCATAATCCGGTGGAAGCGGAAGTGGTCGGTTTCGCCGCAGAAAAAACGTTTTTGGTGACCCTCTCCGGGCAGGAGCAGCTGCGACCGGGCGCGGCGGTGTACGCGCAACCAAGCTCTGACACAATCGCCGTTGGCGATGAGCTATTGGGTCGAGTGATTGACGGCTTGGGCGAACCGTTAGACGGCAAAGGCGAGCTACGCTGCAGCAGTCACACCAGCTACGCAGCCCCACGACTCAACCCGATGCTGCGCCAACCCATCACCGAACCGCTGGATGTCGGCGTGCGCTCAATTAACGCCCTGCTCAGCATTGGTCGCGGTCAGCGTGTTGGTTTGTTCGCTGGCAGCGGCGTCGGTAAAAGCATGCTGCTTGGAATGATGACCCGCCATACCCGGGCAGACGTGGTAGTGGTCGGCATGATCGGCGAACGCGGCCGTGAAGTGCGCGAATTTATTGAACAAAATCTTGGGCCGGAGGGCGCTAAAAATGCCATCGTGGTCGCCGCGCCTGCCGATGATGCGCCGCTGTTGCGGCTGCGTGCCGCGCATATGGCGACCCGCATCGCCGAACACTACCGCGATCAAGGCCAGCACGTATTACTGCTGATGGACTCGCTAACCCGCTTCGCCCAGGCGCAGCGCGAAATCGCGCTGGCAGCCGGCGAGCCGCCGGCGGTGCGCGGTTACCCGCCGTCGGTATTCGCCAAAATTCCTTCGCTGGTGGAGCGCGCCGGCAATGCGGTCGACGGCGACGGCTCGCTAACCGCTATTTATACTGTGTTAACCGAGGGTGACGATTTACAAGACCCGGTCGCCGATGCTGTGCGCGCTATTCTCGACGGTCATATCGTGCTGTCGCGCGCGCTGGCGGATGCGGGTCAATATCCAGCCATTGATATAGAAGCGTCAGTCAGCCGGGTGATGACGCAAATCTCGCAGCCCGATCATCTACAGCGCGCGCAGCAGTTTAAGCGGTTGAACGCCCGCTATACGCAGGTACAGGACTTGCTCTCAGTCGGCGCTTACCGCGCCGGTGCCGACAGTGAAACCGATGTGGCGATTCACTACCGGCAGGCGATGCAGGCATTTATGCGCCAGGGACTAACTGAATCGGTTAGCTTTGCAGAGTCGCAGCATGTGCTGAACAATCTATTCATGGAGCAGAAGGATATTAATGGCCAGCAAGCAACGCATCAAAGCCCTGCAAGCAGCGCAGCACCTGGCAACGGTTGATAAGAATGAAGCTGCGGCGCATATGCAGGCGCAGCAGCAGCGCGCCGAGGCGGCAGAGCAGCAACTGCAGCAGTTACGCTCGTTTCATAACGATTACGTCGTTGCCGCCAGCAAGCTCGGCGATGCACGTCAGCTACAGCAGTATTACTCGTTCCTCGCGCGGCTGGAGGTAAGCATTGCGCAGCAACAAACAATGGTAACAACGAATCAACTCGCCGCCGAAGCGAGCCGCGACCGCTGGGCAGGCTTGTATCACCGCAGCGAGTCGCTGGACAAGGCGGTGGATAAAGCACGCGGTGAGCACCTTCGTGTTCTTGAAAAGCGCATGGATGCTGCGGATTAAGCCTATCAGGTTCGCCAACTCTAACTCATTGTAGCGCGCACGTAGTGACGACGCTCTTCCAACCACCAGCGAAACAGCTGTTGATGCTGTTGCGGAAGCTGCTGATACTGCTGGTCGCTAATGCGCAGCGGGGGCTGTTTGATATAGTTGATATAGTCACGGAACCAGGGGCGATTAAAGATAATCGTCAATATGGGTCGTACCAGATCTGATCGGTTACCCAGGCCGTGATGGCCCAGCCGGTAGTCGGTGAGCAGGCATGACCCCAGCGGTACGATAGGGTCTTGCCCGCCCAGAGCCTCGGCCTGTTCCAGTGGCAAAGTATGGCTCCCTTTATATACTCGCGTGGTTCCCACCACGGTATCAAGCGCCACCAGTGGCACGATCATTTGTATACAGAAGTTCGGCAGCGCATGCTGCCATTGCGTTGCTGGAAACAGCGCGCGCGTGTCTTTGTGCAGGGTTTGTTTGCCAGCGCCCGGCAAAGAGATCACTGCGGTAAAGGCGCCAAGCACACAGTCATCGCCCAGCAGTTGCCGAAAAATCGGCAGAATTAGCGGCGAGGCGTACAGTTCGGGATTGTCGAACGGTTGCTCAAGATCTATCGTCAGCATGTAACGCTGGTCGCCGAGCCGCAACGCATCGGGGTGATCGTGTTTGCGAAAATACTCCGTATAGCGTGCGAAGAAAGCGTCCTGCAGGCGCTGAATCATGTCTGGCGGAAACACGTTATCGATTTGCAATACGCCGTAGGTTTTAAACAGCGAGGTCGCCAGCGCCAGCTTGCCTATGGAGGGCCGCCCAGCGGCCGTTTCCTCAGCTGTATAGGTGAGGGTAGGGACGGCGGCAGCTTGCCTGGCGTGGCACTGCGTCGCGTGTAATATATTGGCGTGATCGAGGTGCTTACGGGCAGGCGTCAAGCCGGGATCAATCGCCAGAGCACGAGTAAATTGCGCACGTGCGGCGTCGATCTCCAGCCGCTCCAGTAGCATCTGCCCAAGGTCGTCGTGTAAATCTGCCTGATCGGGAGCCAGTTGCAGCGCCTTGCGGCAGGCCGCCAGAGCCGCGCTATCCTTGCCGCGCAGTTTTAGCACACGCGCCAGTGTTGCCTGTGCAGCACCATCACCCGGGTGATTTATAAGATAACTTTTTAATAAGTATTGGGCACGTCGGTGCTGGCCTGTCATTTTATAGTGGCGCACTAACGCCTGAGTCGTGTTGCGTTGGCGTGCAGCCAGCAGCTCACACAGATCAAGCAGGTCGCTTAGTCGGCTTTTAATGCTGCGTTCCACGGCGCGTCGATAGCTGCGGTCATCACGAGGATAGTTCTCGAAGTTGAGCAGATACAGCAACACACCGGCGCAGATCGACGCCGGTAGTGCCCGGCGTAACGTCGTCTCGTCGGCATAACCGCTGCTAATCAGTTCGCTAATATACGTTTCAAGGCGGCGTGCGCGCTGCTTCCCGGCGACGGCTATGCCAACTTCGTCAGTTTCTGTCAGCAAAACCGTGGGCTTGAAGCAGCCGCTGAACATGCCGTGCAGCGATAATCCCGCCGGTCCCGCGCTGGCATCATCCCAATCGCAAAGTATGCAGTCGCCAGCAGGCCCGGTGGCGCTGTTTGGTGGCCTTAGGTCGCCGTGGCACAGGGTGACGGGCAAACCGCTTGCTGGCTGAAGATGTTGTTCGAGTAGCGCGCGGGCACCATGCAATACCCGAAAATAGCGTTTTGCCTCGCTGCGACCTATATAGTATTGCGCCGTCACCCGACCGTGAGCGCCAGTTGGGTTGCCGTCTGCCGGGCGCAGGAAGTCCCAGAAATTTGTTAGCAGCGAGTCGAGATCGACGCGCTTCAAGCTCGCCAGCAACGCGGGCAGCGTCAGCGCTTGCGCCTGCAAGCCTGCATAGGTTTTTAGCAGCTCGCATTGTCTGGTTTCGGCAGAATCGTAGCTGAGCATGCGGCCGCCGTGGTCGGCATACACTATCCAGCAGTGTTCTCGCTCGCAGGCAATAACAGCGGGAACCCGGTCGGGGAAATGTTCGGCCAGCAGCACGGTAGCCTGCAATACAGGCTGTTGGTGATGAGGCAGTACTTTAAAGTAGGCCGCTTCGGAGTTCTGCATTAATCGATAAGTTCGCGCCCAGGGCGAATCGCGTAGCAGTTCGGAACGTGTAAAGCTGAACTGTGATGCGGCCCAGCTCAGCGCGGCCATATCAACGTCTTCCTCTTCCTTTCGTTTTGCTTCCATGCTTACCTCACGCTATTGATAGATTGCTGCATTGCGGTTATAGTTTTTCGATGCGCGTTTTGATCTGCTGGAACCACGGGCCTAATGCGGCAACCCCCTCAGTCTGGCTTGACCAGCGCGCGCCGCGCTCGCATAAGCGCTGCGCGCACAGCAGGGTAACGCCGACTTTGTCGCGGTCAATGCAATAATCCATATCCCACCAGTTATCTTCTTTCCAGTTCAGTATCAGGCCCAGCCGCACCAGCATGTGGTAGCAGCCGTAGCTAAACAGATATTCGCGTGCTTGCGGCAGAGTAAAAGTGTCAGCAAACTGCGCAATAAATTTATCTACCAGCCGTGCTTCCATGGCCGGAAATTCGGGTACGAACTCGTCGCCCAGCAGCCATGCCATATCGTCCAGACGGTTGCGTTTGCCGGCGTGTTCCCAGTCAAACCAGAACACTTCATTGGCGCCGTTGGCGGCGGCGTTGCCTGGCCGTGAATCCCACTTCACAAAGCGGGGTTCGGCAACATCCAGTAGGTTAATAAGTGCTTCAAGGTCCAGTTCGGGCGTGGCAACACCGAGATATTCACCAATCAAGCGTGGCCGGTCGAGGAAGGCATTCTTCCAGGCGTCGCTGCCGCCCAGCAGATCAAGATGCTGCTCAAGGCCTTCGGCAGTCGCGGCTTTTTGCGCAAGCTGCAAACCGTTCAATGCTGAGCTCAATAACTGTTCGCAGCGCGTCTCATCCGCTGTATGCAGTGCCAGCGTCAAGCGTTCGCCGATCAGCTCTTCCTGCAGCAGTATGCGATCGGCGTCGTTGCCGAGTAATTTGGGCGCCGGTACGCCGTGGGCATTCATCGCCCTTAACGTGCGTACTTCTATGTCGGCGCGTTTGGCATCGCTGCGCCGCGTGGCAATAATACTGTCGCCGTTGTGCAGAATCGCTCGTATCGATTCACGGCTTCTGCCGCCGGGGTATTCAACCCGTTCCACCTGACTGTTCAGCAAGCTTTCGCAGGCGGCAATCAGCGCGCGCCGGCGCCGCGCGGTTGTGCCCTTGGACTTGTTGCTGCGCCGTGATTCTGACCTACGCTTGACCGACTTTTTTTTACGCTGCGCCATTATTTACTCTTCCCGCAGCGCGCGATTAAAGCTGCGCGTAAACGGAGTGGTGAGATAGCTCAGCAGGGTTCTGTCGCCGGTAGTAATAACGGCCTCGGCTTGCATTCCCGGGTGCAGTCTCGCAATGCCTAGCTTGGCCGCCGGGTCTTCGGTCAGCTCTATGCTGGTTTGGTAATAGGGGAGGTTAGTCACCGCGTCTATCATCCGGTCGGCGGAAATAATTTTCACCTGCCCGGCAACCGGCAGCGTGCTGCGCTGGCTGAATGCGGTGAAGCGCACATCGGCTTTTTGGCCGCGGCGCACCGAGTCGCGGTCTTTTGGTTCTACCTTGACGTCAATAATCAGCGGCTGGTCGGTAGGGATAATCTCCATAATCGTTTGCCCCGGCGCAATCACGCCGTTAGTAGTGTGTACAACGGAATTCACTGCAAAGCCGGCAATGGGCGACTTAATGTCGACCCGTTCGAGCTGATTCTCCGCGGCGGCTAGCTCCTGCTCGAGCCGCGCTATTTCGTCGCGCAGCCGGTCTATATTCTCGGCGGACTCCTGCACCCGCGTGCCATTCAGTTCGGCAATTTGCGAGCCGTGCTGAGCCAGCAGTTTTTGTGCGACTGCCACAGCGGAGCGGCTGTCGTCCAGGTCGACATCAATATCAGCCTGTTTTTCTCTCAGTTCAAACAGCTGACGCCGGGTCACCATGCCGGCTTCTTTCAACTGTATGTATTCTGTAAGCTCAGCGTCTATGACACGTTTTTGCCTGCGCAAGGTGGCAACGCGAGCCTTGCCGCCGCTGATTTTCTCATTGGCCTGCTCAATCTGATGCTGCAAACTCGCCAGTTTTTCGTCGAATACGGCTTTGCGGGTGCGCAACACCTCTTTCTGTGTTTCCAGCGCCGCCAGTACCTGTGGGCTTGAACCGTATCTGGTCAGCCATGCGTCGCTATTTAACTGTGCGTCATTACGCTGTTCAGCTTTCCAGCGCAGCAGCGCTGCCTCGGCCTGGCTGGTACGAATGCGCAGGCTTTCATACTGGGAGCGAGAGCGCACATCACTCAGCTGCACCAGGGTTTGACCCTTGGTCACCAGATCGCCGTTGTTAACCAATATCGATTTGACGATGCCGCCTTCCAGATGCTGTATGGTTTTTTTAGAACCCTCCACACCGACCACCCCGGGCGCTATGGCCGCGCTGGACAGCGGCATAGAGCCGGCCCAGACGCCAAACACCAGCAGCACCAGTGCGATAATCCAATAGCCTTTAGAAATGTCAGACGCGGCGTTAAAGCGTTCAGCCAGCTCCTGGCCGTGCGCGGAGCGCAGTTCGAATACCTTGTCCGGTTGCGCATCACTGCTGGCCGCGACAGCCGCCGAGGCGGGCGCGGGATCGGCGCCGACTGCGGCGCCGTCTTTAGCGCTTTCTGAGTTTGCGGACGACGCTTTCATAATTGCCATCATCGCCTTCTATTTTGGTAAGTCGACCGCCTCGCAGTTCGCACACTCGATCAACAAACAGGTGCGCATGCGGTTGATGCGTTATCAGAATAACAATGGCGCCGCGGTCTCTTAAATTACGCAGTGCGACAATCAGCGCCGCTCTGCCTTCGCTGTCGAGGTTGGCGTCTGGCTCATCCAGCACCACCAGTTTAGGTTCACCATACAATACTCTGGCCAGCGCAATGCGCTGCCGCTGCCCACCGGAGAGATGGCTGCCGTTTTCGCCTACTTCGGTGTTATACCCCTCGGGCAAGCGTTGGATGAGATCGTGGGCGCGCGCCAATTTCGCAGCCTCCATCACTTTGTTGATGTCGCCCTCTTGCAAACGTGCAATGTTCTCGCGAATGGTGCCGGGAAACAGCTCGACATCCTGGGGCAGGTAGCCAACGTGACGCCCCAGATCTTCAGCCGACCAGTGTTTCAACTCAAAGCCACCCAGCGTGATGCGCCCGGCGTCAGGTGTAAGAATGCCGACCAGCAGTCGAGCGAAGGAAGATTTGCCGGCGGCGGTATCGCCGACGATGGCGACCACATCGCCTGCTTTCGCCTGCATGGAAACCCGGTTTAGCAATGCATGGCGATCGCCAGAGCGTCTGAAGCTGATGCGTTCCACCGCCAGCGTGCCTTGCGGCTCGGGCATGATCCTGGCTTCTTCCAGCGTCGGCGCGTGCTCGAGATATTCGTTGATACGATTAAAAGATGACCTGGCGTTAATTACCCCTTCCCAGGAACGTATCGACTGTTCAAGCGGCGAGACGGCGCGGCGGAACAACAACACGCAGGCAATCAGCGAGCCGGCGCTGAGCTGGGCCTTGAGTACCAGCCAGGCCGCCAGACAGATCACGCCGATTTGCAACAGCAGTTTGACGAACTTGGCCCACGACGCCAGCCTGGCGGTGACCGCGCCGGTCACATACGACTGCGCCAGTGAGTCGGTATGCTGCGCGCTCCAGCGCTGTAAAACGGCTGACTGCATGCCCATGGCCTGAATCACATCGGCATTGCGCACATAGGTGGTGGCGCTATCAATTACGCCGCGACTGTCGGTATCCGCCTCCGCCACGATGTTGCGTGTAATCCGTTGGTTTGCAATCGCCAGCGCAACCAGCACCAGCGTGCCCACCAATACCAGCAAACCAATGAGAGGGTGTAACAAATATAAAACGATGATGTACACCGGCGCCCAGGGTAAATCGAGGATAGGCAATAACGCCGAGCCGGATAAAAATCGGCGTAGCCGGGTTAAATCGTGTAGCACATTAACTGAAGACCGGCCCTTTTTGACAGCGCGCACAATGGCGCTGCTGAGCAGGTGCTCGCCCAATTGATTTTCAAACCAGGCGCCGAGTTTGCCAAGCACCTGACGTCGCACCGCTTCGAGAAAGCCCAGAGCAACCAATGCGATCAGTGTGATGCCGGTAAGGAAATACAGCGTGTCTATGCTGTGATTGGGAATGACCTTATCGTAAATCTGAATGAGATACATCGGCACTGCCAGCATCAGCAGGTTAATAAAAAAGCTGAATACGAAGATGCCTTTGAGAGTGCGACGGAACGAGCCAATCACCTGGCTTAGATGCGGGTTGATGCTGCGATCGCCATGTTCGCCTCGCTTGTGCTTTTTTTTAAGAATTCCAGATTGTCCCATTACCGAAACTCGATGTGCTTGCAGCTGCTATGTGTGCAGGAAAGGTACCCTAGCACCGAGGTTTGCTCGACCGCAACAGATTAATGTTCATAGATAACAGCAGGGCTGCAGCAAAAAAGCTGGTTCAGATTGAATCCGAACCAGTAATTTTGGCCTGAACTTCAATAGACGATATGCGGAGCGTAGATAACGCACAACACACGTTACCCACGCTCCACTGCTCAGGTGGACTTACGCCCAGGCATCATCGTCGACGTCGGCGTCATCGCCGTAGGCCCAGCCGCTACCGCCGCCGGAGTCACCCTTGCCAGAGCCGCTACTGCCCCAGCCACCGGATCCTTTACCGGAACCGCCGCCTGAGCCGCCGCTACCGCCACCGGATCCTTTACCGGAGCCCTTACCACCGGAGCCTTTACCACCGGAGCCTTTGCCACCGGAGCCTTTGCCCTTGCCGCCAGACCCTTTCCCGGATCCTTTACCGCCGGACCCTTTACCACCGGACCCTTTACCACCGGAGCCTTTGCCCTTGCCGCCAGACCCTTTACCACCGGAGCCTTTGCCCTTGCCGCCAGATCCTTTACCGCCGGAGCCTTTGCCTTTGCCGCCAGATCCTTTACCACCGGAACCTTTGCCACCAGAGCCTTTCCCCGATCCCTTGCCTCCGGACCCTTTGCCCTTGCCACCGGACCCCTTACCTTTACCGCCGGAGCCTTTGCCCTTGCCGCCAGATCCTTTACCGCCGGAACCTTTGCCACCAGAGCCTTTCCCCGATCCCTTGCCTCCGGACCCTTTGCCCTTGCCGCCAGATCCTTTACCACCGGAACCTTTGCCCTTGCCACCGGACCCCTTACCTTTACCGCCGGATCCCTTCCCCTTACCGCCAGACCCGTTCGAATCCTGGTCTGAACCCCCATCGAGATACTCACCGAATGTAAGATCGCTTTGATCAACCATCTTTCGTTCTCCTTCTCGTTTGTCGCTGATGGAATCACAGTCGCAACAACCGACCCCCTGCAAATTGCTTTTATTATGCACCGCAGCAGCCGCGACTATAATTGTCGCTTCGTTTTGTGTCGCCGCAACAATCTCAACATTGTTCTAACGGTTGCGCTTGTTCTAGCTATCGACACCAAAAAATCATTACACTTTTTTGACGCTTTAGCTACTTTATTTTGGCAGATATTGTAATAATCACGATTAGTTCACTGACAACCGTTATAAGTTATGGTTACTGTGCCGTTTCAAGCTGATCTCAGCGTCTTAGAGTCATATTATTGACGTCGGCAAAGGTTGTAGTGATTGGAGAGTCAATAAACTGGCGAATGTGTAAAGTAATAATAAAACCTTAATGCAAACTACTATCATCAATCGCTATAGTGAATTTGCAGAGCTGCGAGACAAGTGGAATGCTGTTTACGCCGCCGACGCTGAAGCACAGTTTTTCCTATCCTGGGATTATCTTCAGCAGCTGTTTGCGCAGCAGAACGACAACTGGTGCGTGATTGCCGTTGGATCAACCTCCGCTGCTGCTGATTATTACGCGTTTTTGCCGCTGCGGTTACGGAAAAGATATAGCAAAAGCAGAGATCGCACTATTGCTGAAATGCATATGGCCGGCAGCTTCTCCTGGGCCGACTACAGCGGTTTTATTTGCCACCCCGATTACGAAGCGGCGATTGCCGATCTCGCCATTGCGCTGAGAGACATGGACTGGCAGCGGCTGTATCTGAAAAATATTCTTGCGTCCGAGCCTCGTCTTAAGCTGTTTATGTCGCACTTTGATATGCCGGATTTTAACTGCAAATACCGCACTCGCACGAGCGAGACCGATGGCATCAACCTGCTGATCAGCCCACGGGTAAACTTGCCGGGTAGTTTCGACGACTATCTAACAAGTAAACTAAGCTCCAACACGCGGCAAAAGATCAGACGCATATTGCGGAAAGTGGATAACACCGATCAGCTCAATATTAAAGAATCGATCAAGGCGCACCATACACGCGACATTGCTGAAATCATCGCGCTGTGGAAATTACGCTGGGCGGGCCGCAAGGGCGCCAATGTCGACAGTCTCGCCCGACAGTATGGCAACATTTTGCAACAGAGCAGCGCTGCGGGCAGTCTTTACATGCCGTTACTTTGGCATGACGGCGTAGTGGTAGCCGGGTTGGCCAGCTTCGTCGACTGGCGGAAGAAAACATTGTTGTTTTTTGTTGCCGGGCGCGATGAGAGCTTCGGCACGCTACCGGCAGGGTTGACACTGCACGCCCACAGCATCCGTTGGGCAATCGAAAACGGCTTGCAGACCTACGATTTTTTGCGCGGCGACGAGGGCTACAAATATTCATTCGGCGCAACCGACCAACATATAAATTACATCGTCGTCGACCGACACAGCAAAAAAGCAAGCGAGCAGCAGCGCGGCTTGCATAACTCAGACACGGCGATTAAACGAAGGCAACCGGTTATGCCCGATAGCCGCAGTTTTTACGTCGACGGCGAATGGATCACGGCCGACAGTAAACAAACAATCAGTGTGGTCAACCCTGCTACAGAACAGCCAATTTCGACAATCACCCTGGCGAACAAGCGTGACGTGGATCGCGCCGTTGCCGCAGCGCGTGCTGCATTCGATGGCTATGCGCAAACCAGCATAGACGAGCGAAAACAGCTTTTGCAGGCGCTCAATGCTGTTTACAAAGATAACGAGCCGCAGTTGGGAGGACTAATAAGCAAGGAAATGGGTGCTCCCATCGATATGGCCACCAGCTCCCAGGTCTCAGCCGGCAGGCGCCATATAAGAACTACTTTGCGTGCCTTGCGGCATTTTAAATGGCAGCGGTCGAGCAGCAGCGGCGGCACGCGCATTGTGCATGAACCTATTGGCGTATGCGGTTTGATCACACCATGGAACTGGCCGATGAATCAAATAATGGCCAAGGTGATTCCGGCGCTGGCGGCGGGTTGTTGCGTCGTGTTAAAGCCCAGCGAGAGCGCGCCGCTGTCTGCCATGCTGTTTGCCGACATGATTGACGCCGCCGGTTTTCCGCGGGGGGTATTTAATCTTGTTAACGGCGATGGAGCCGGAGCAGGAGAACTGCTGAGCAAGCATGCGGGCGTTGATATGATTTCCCTGACAGGCTCGACACGAGCCGGTCGGGCAGTATCCGTTGCCGCCGCCGAAACGCTGAAACGCGTTACTCTGGAGCTGGGCGGAAAAGCGCCTAATATTATCTTCGCCGATGCCGATCTGCAGTCCGCCGTGAAGCGAGGAGTGAGATCGTGTTTCTATAACAGCGGGCAGTCGTGCAATCTCCCCAGCCGTATGCTGGTAGAACAGAGTCGCTACGATGAAGCGTTAGCGTTGGCCGAGAAGGTTGCCGCCGGCGTTGGAGTCGGCGATCCCGCTGCGCGCGGTGCACATATTGGCCCTCTGGCTAACGCCCGGCAGTTTGACCGCGTGCAGACTCTTATCGCGGTGGGCATCGACGAAGGGGCAAACTTGCTGGTGGGTGGTTTAGGCAAGCCCTCAGGCTTCGAGTGTGGCTATTTCGTGCGACCTACAATCTTCACCAACGTGCATCCTGGTATGCGCATTGCGCGTGAGGAAATTTTTGGCCCGGTGCTTTGTATCATGTCGTTTAGTGATGAAGAGGAGGCGATAGCGCTGGCAAACGATACCGACTACGGGCTTGCCGCCTATGTTCACACGCAGGACGAGGAGCGCGCGCAACGGGTAGCCTCGCGAATACGCGCGGGCATGGTGCAAATCAATGGCGCGTCGCACAGCTCTGACGCCCCCTTCGGCGGTTACAGGCAATCAGGTAATGGCCGTGAGTTCGGAGAGTATGGCCTGCGCGAGTTTCTGGAAGTTAAATCGATCAGTGGTGCATAAGTCGGCGCACAAGATAACACCGAATAATAAGCAGAGGTATGCATGACGACAGCGGAGAGTTTGGAAAAAAGTATAGCGACCAATTCCGTGGACTCGCAACAAGAGGCGCTGATCTGGGTTGCCGAAGAAGTAAACGGTAACGTTGAAAGTGACGGCCGAACATGGCTGAACGCTTATGCACGCATGCAAGCGCAAGCCTGCCACAGGCCGGAAATACTGTCGGCGTTCGCGTCGTTGGATGTAGCGGCATTGCCAGCACGCTTGCTACGTTTTCTCAGTCCCGCAGCAACCAGTAAACCTGGAACGGGTCGCTATTACCTGGGGCGTAACGACTGCGCCGGTTATCACAATGCCATATCCCGGCGTGCAGATTTGCTCGGCGCGTTGCTTGAACAAGTGTCGAGGTTGCCGCCAACGATCAATCATCTTTACCTGCAACTGCCGAACGTTGCGTCTCGAAAGCGCGAAATGCCGACGCCGGTCGACTACAGTGGTGCGGTGCTCGGGCCGGCAGGACTGTCGCTGCCGGCGTTGTTCGGTGCCTGCGCTGCGCCCGTGGCGCTGCTCAGCGGTGATGATGTGCTGAAGCTTGCGCTACAGCAGCGCCAATTGCAGCCTGTTTTGGCTAACTATCAGAATGCTTTGGCAACGCAGGGCTATGCGAGCACTACCGCGCTGGAGAAGGGGCTGCCTGCCGCAATTTGTGCGGGTGCAATCAGCGCCGTGTTGCGTTGCGCTGACAATCCAATTGATGGCGATACTCGCAAACGCAGCACGGGTGATCTGCGCGCGCGCTTGAGCGATCTGCTCGATTTGTGTGATTTGCTGGCATTGGCTGATCGAGACAACGTTTTGCAGTGCGCGCGCGACTACTACAACAACGATCGTCGCTGGCGAGCGGAAAGGCTACTGCGTGGCTACCTCGCGCGTAATGAAGACGATGCAGAGGTAGGTGGCCGACTGGCTTGGCTGCTGCAGAAGCGTGGCAAATATGCAGCTGCCATAGTCGCCTGCGAGAAAACGCTGGCGCTGGACCCTGCCAACCCCTCTGTGCGGCAACAGCTTGGCGACGCGCAGCTGCAGCAGTTAAAGTTCGATCAGGCCCGTTCGAGTTTTGACGCAGCGCTTCAATGTGGTGGCTCATGCCAGAGCATAGAAAAGCGCATTGATTGGCTTACCACACTGCAACACGGCGAACAGCGAGCGCAACTTGATGCTGTGGTTCCGACCCTGAGCCTCTCGGCGCAGGAATTGAATTCGAAAAAATGGCGCGATGAGCATCTTGCCCTTGGCGTCAAACTGTTTCATCAATACGGCGTGTTGTTAATCCAGCAGGCGTTTGATGACGAACTGCTGGCAACCTGCCACGCGGAATTTATGCAGCGCTACGCCGAGTACTTCACCGACAAAACGCACCCGCATGCGTTACGAATAGGCGACAAGCGCTATCAAATAAGCGTTGCCCTCGAGGGGGCCTTCAACGCGCCGGGGTTATACGCCAATCCGTTTATCCTTGCGATTATGCGCCGCCTGCTGGGCGACGAATACTTGCTAGGCTGCGCTGTTTGCGCTACCGCGCTGCCCGGGGCTAAGGGCCAGCGTCTGCATAAGGATCACCGCGCTTTGTTTGCCAACAGTGCTGCTGAAACACCTCCCAGGTTGCCGCCGTTTGCGATTACCACCATGCTGCCGCTGGTTACACTTGACGAAAAAATCGGTACCACCAGAGTTAAGAAGGGCAGCCATTTCCTGTCTCAACCCGACTCTCTCGCATTGCCGGACCAGCTACCCATGGTGCCGCGCGGTTCCTGCTTTTTAATGGATCTGCGCCTGACCCACGGCGGCATGGCAAACCAAACCGACCGCGTGCGACCGATTATGAACATGGTATACCAGCGCTACTGGTTCGCCGATAGCCGCAACTTCGCAAAACATCCGCCGTTGCGAGTGTCCGCTGCTGAATACCAGCGCATTCCACAGCAGCACCGGTTTTTATTTGACTGGGGAACGCAGCCAGGTCCTCAAGTCGGGCGCTGATCAATCGTGCAGCTTAAGGGCCCGCGTCAAAATTAAATCACATTTGCCCGCCGATCCATCCCGCCTGGCTGCGTCCCCTACTGGGCCTACTTTTGGTGCGAAAACTTGAAATATACTTATATTCCAGCGTTTTCGCGTCTTGCCATGTGGGCGCCTCGACA
>JBBKXJ010000179.1:0-16415 GCA_037969395.1 Pseudomonadales bacterium | reverse complement strand
GCTGCTGCGGCGAAAGCTGTGGAAGCGTATCCAGACCCAGCCGACACGTATGCAAGCTTTACGTTAACCGCCGACTTGTCTTCGCTTAGCGATAACCAGAAACAAATCATCGGCCTGTTGATCGATGCATCGAAAATAATGGATGAGCTGTTCTGGCTACAAAGTTATGGCGATAAAACTGAACTACTAAACAGCATTGAGAACGCAAACCTGCGGCGCATGGTGGATATCAACTACGGGCCATGGGACCGACTCAATGGCGACGCGGTGCTTATACCGGATTATCCGCCCAAGCCGTTGGGCGCCCGTTTTTACCCGGAGGATGTTAGCAAAGCCGAAATTGAAAAAGCTGCCGACCCGGCAATACGCGGGCTGTACACGCTGGTAAAGCGCGACGAGGAAGGTGGCTTAACGGCGCTACCATTTAGCGAGGCGTACCGACCACAGCTGGAAAAGGCCGCAAAGCTATTACAAAAAGCGGCAACGCTGGCCGAGGATGAGGGCTTTAAGAGGTATCTACAGCTTCGCGCCACGGCCTTGCTTGATGATAACTATCAGCCCAGCGACCTCGCCTGGATGGACATGAAGAGCAACAGTATCGACGTGGTCATCGGACCTATCGAGACCTACGAAGACCGGCTGTTCGGCTACAAGGCGGCGTTTGAAGCCTACGTGCTCATCAAGGATAAAGCCTGGAGCGAGAAATTGGCGCGCTTTGCGAAGCTACTGCCGGGCCTGCAAAAAGGCTTGCCGGTTGAGCCGCAATATAAAGCCGAAACACCGGGAACCGATTCCGACCTGAATGCTTATGACATTGTGTATTACGCCGGGCATAGCAATGCCGGCTCGAAAACTATCGCCATTAATCTGCCCAACGATGAAACGGTACAACTTAAAAAGGGCACTCGCCGTCTGCAATTGCGCAATGCGATGCAGGCCAAGTTCGACAAAATACTGCTGCCTATTGCGAACGAGATCATCGCGCCTGAGCAACGCAAGCACGTTACTTTCAATGCTTTTTTCTCGAACACCATGTTCCACGAAGTGGCTCACGGCCTGGGCATCAAGAACACGGTGGCAGGCAACGGCACGGTGCGCAAGGCGCTAAAAGAGCATGCCTCTGCGCAGGAAGAGGGCAAGGCCGATATTCTCGGCCTGTATATGATTGAGGAGTTATTAAAAGCCGGCGAGATTACCGAAGGGGAATTGATGGATTACTACACAACCTTTTTGGCCGGTATATTCCGCTCTTCCCGGTTCGGCGCCAGCAGCGCGCACGGTGTTGCCAACGTATTGCGCTTCAACTATTTCGCCGACCAGGGTGCATTCGCCTTCGACGAGGCGTCGGGTCAGTATCGCGTCGAACCGGAAAAAATGCGCGCCGCAATACGCTCTATGTCAACCAAAATACTTACCCTACAGGGTAACGGCGATTACGCCGGTGTAGAAGCCTGGGTTAAAGACAGTGGCAAGGTGACTCCGGCACTCAAAAAATCGTTGGATAAAATCAATGACGCGGGAATTCCGGTCGACATCGTGTTTGAGCAAGGCAAGCGCGTGCTGGGACTGTAAAGTCATACCTTGCTGATCCACCACCTGCGCCACCGCGTAAAAAGATGCACAACACAGGTGGAGCAACAAAATGATTCGAACATTGTTAATAGCAGGCACGCTGATTTTACTTTCTGCCTGTTCTCAGGTGCAGGTAACGGACCAGAGCGACCTCAAACCGGTGTTACAGCCGGAGCAGTTTTTTAGCGGCCAACTTAGCGCACACGGCGTGGTCAAAAATCGCAAAGGTAAAGTGATTCGCACGTTCAACGCCGCTATAACAGCCAGCTGGGAAAGCGGCGTAGGCACGCTGGACGAAGACTTCGTATTCAATGACGGTGAAAAACAACAAAGAGTATGGACTCTCACACCAACTGGCGACGACACTTACAACGGCACTGCTGGCGACGTGGTAGGTAATGGCAAAATTACCCTGGCCGGCAACAGCATGTTTCTGAATTATGTTTTGCAGGTGCCCTACGACAACAGTACGGTGGATGTGAAGGTAGACGACAGGATGTACCTGGTATCTCCCAACGTGCTGATTAATGAGTCGCGTATGTCCAAGTTCGGGTTTCGGGTTGGCACTATTTTGCTGACGATTATTCGCGACGGAGACGCGATCAAGTGATTCGTTAGTCCATCGGCTGTCGCGCTACGACTGCGATTTACGCTATTTAAAATAGATACAGACTTCGGCCCGATGCGATTAGCTATCGTATTTGCTGCGCAAGTTTTCACGCGACGCAGAATTTCGGGCAATTTGGTTTTCGTGTGGTACGAACCAACCTCTTCCAACATAATACGCTTCCGCAATTTGAGTAGACTACAGATACTGGTCTACTCGAATGCGGTGCACTGAATAGTCTATAGAAACCGTTTATTTAAACACCGATTTTTCTGTGCTAATGCCGCGGTCTGGTTTTACGCTGCATCGTTGTAGTATCGCCAGCGTGCTGTAACGAATATACTTAACGCACCTATCCCGATTACCCTCATATTTCTGTTTTGACGTTTTCTGATCTAACAAATCAACGCTGTCGCACAAATCGCGTCGCTGTATTTTTACTCGCTAGCTTACTAACTGCCTGCAATGGTAGTGACGGTGAAGGTGACGAACCCAACCCAAAAGTCACGCCAGCGACAGCAAGCACGCGCATGCAAGTCAGCGTCGTCAAGGCAAAGCTGGCGAATGTAAACCGGCAGATAACCGTTACCGGCATTGTCGCAGCCTTTCGCGAGGCTACCGTCGCGGCCGAAGTGAGCGGCCGTGTAGTATCGCGGTTGGTGGAGCCCGGCGACAAAGTAGCCAAAAGCCAGACAATGTTGAAGCTGGATGCGACCAAAACCAGTGCGGCTCGTGCCGAATCACTCGCCAGAGTGGCCGCGCGTAAGGTTGATCTTGCAGCAGCGCGCAGCGAGCTGGCACGTGGCGAAAAACTGGGCTCGAGTGCTTCTATTAGCAAGGATGATCTCGAATCACTGGCCTTTGCCGTGCAGAGCGCCGAAGCAGAATTGCAGGCAGACCAGGCTGCCGCCGAGAGCGCCGCACGCGAATTGGCCGACGCAGCCATCATCGCACCCTTCGACGGCCGCGCTGAAGCAGTGCATGTGCAGGAGGGCGACTATGTCACGCCCGGCATGGCGGCGGTCAGCGTAGCCGACTTCTCGCGCCTGCGCGTTCGCGCCGGGGTAACGGCGAGCGAAGCTGCACTGCTGCAAGTGAACAGCAGCGTTGACCTCGCCTTCGACGTATTAGGCACCGCCACGTTGCAAGGTGAGATACACAGTATTGGCCGCATAGCAGACCCTGCCACCGGCACCTATAGCGTGGAAGTCTGGCTAGCCAATAAGCCAGACAGCCCGCTGCGCGAGGGCATGGTAGCAAACATACGTTTGCCCGCTGACAGCAATGAGCCGCGCATCACGGTGCCGGTTGCCGCCGTATTCAGGCGTAAAGGTCGTCTACATGTGTTCACGGTGGCGAACGACATTGCCAGCATCAAGCCGGTAACGATCGGCCGCCGTAATGACACGCTGGCTGCGGTGCTGGAGGGCATAGAAGCCGGTGAAAGCGTTGTAATTGACGGCCAGTTTGCACTTCGCGACGGCGCATCGGTCACGCTGCGCAACGTCGACAAAAGCGTGAGTTCAGGGCACTAAGCCAGCGGCGATGGAATCCATTATTCGTTTTTTTGTTGACCGCCATCTGCTGGTCAATTTGTTTGCCGCCGCTTTGGTGGTGCTTGGCCTGGTCGCCGCCAATAATCTGCAGCGCGAATTTATCCCCAGTTTTGCAACCCCTTACATATGGGTAACGGCGACGTTGCCGGGCGCGTCAGCGCGCGATGTTGAAACCAAAGTCACTATTCCTCTGGAAGAGGCCATCGAAGAGGTCGAAGGCATCGATGAGTATCATACCGTTGTCTCCGATAACACCTCGTTCACCACTATCGAACTGTATGACGACTACAGCGCCGAACAGATTGCCGAAGCAGAGCAGGATATTCGTAACGCCATTGAAGCAATTACCGACTTCCCGGATGAGATGGAAGACGATCCGGTGGTAAAACACCTCAACCCGGCGCGCGATGTCGTTGTTGAAGTTGCCCTGACCGGCCCGCCGGAACAGCTAATTGAAGCTGCCGAAGACCTCGAGAAGCGCATCGAGCAGCTGGACACCGTGTCGGTGGTCGACCTGGTCGGCCTGCAAGACCCGGAAGTGCGCGTGTTATTAGACCCTCTCAAAGCCCTTGCTCATGGCGTTACCCTGGCCGACGTAATTGCAGCTATTGATAAACGCAATGTCTCCAGTACTGGCGGCAATCTCAAAAGTGCGGGTGACCAACGGCAGGTGGTTATGTGGAGCCGCTATGCAAAACCGCAGGATGTAGCCGATACCATTCTCAAATTCAGCAACACCGGCGGCGCACTGCGCGTGCGCGATGTAGCGCGTGTTGAACAAGGCCGCGAAGACACTAATTTGCTGGTGCACAATCACGGCGAGCGCGGCATCACGTTAATGGTTCACAAACGTGAAATGGCGGATATTATTGGCGCCATTGACGACGTGCGCAGCGTTATGGCCGACGCTCCGCTGGCGGACGGCGTACGCTACCAGCTGGTACACGATGAGTCGTTCATCATCAGTAATCGGCTTAGCCTGATGGCCACCAACGGCATTATCGGCTTCATACTGGTCGCGCTGGTGCTGTTATTTTTCGTGCGCCTGCAACCTGCCATCTGGATTCTGATTGGCATTCCCGTGGTGTTCCTCGGCACGCTGGCGGTGTTTGGCCGCTTCGATATGTCGCTAAATATGATGTCGCTAACCGCCTTTATTATTGTGCTGGGTATGGTGGTTGACGACGCGGTGGTGGTGTCGGAACGCATTGTGTTCAAGCAGGCGCAGGGCTTATCGCGGCGCGACGCTGCGGTGGCCGGCACGTTGGAGATGATGCGGCCCGTCACCGCCGCCGCACTCACAACCATACTCGCCTTCGCGCCATTAGTTGCACTGGGCGGCCTGCCGGGAAAAATTACCTGGCAAATTCCGGCAGTCGTGGTTATGGCGCTTATCGTCTCAGCGATTGAGTCGCTGTTTGTGTTGCCCGCGCATATGTCTACGGTGAGCAACAGCGCGCGTATCGACAAGCGCGAGTTTGTCATACGACTCGAGCGCGGCTACCGGCGCGCGCTGCAGTGGGTGTTGCCGCATCGCGGTATTACCGTACTAATCGCACTATTGGGCTTTCTATTTATCATGATAGTGATTCGCCCAGCCGTGCCGTTTATTCTGTTTCCACAGGATGATGCCGACCGCCTGTTTTTAAAAATAACCACGCCGGCAGGCACGCCGCTGGAACAGACCGAGGCGGCGGTCACTAACATTGAGCGGCAAATCATGAACATTGCGGCCGCCGACCTCGATGCTGTAGCGGCCCGTATTGGTCATCAAAACACCACGTCACTGGATAAGAATATTGGCGAGGCCAGCCATGAGGCGCTGCTGATTGTGCAGTTCAAACAGGTCGGCAGGCGCTACACTAACGCCGAGTGGATTCCACGCATTCAAGCGCAATTAACCTTACCGGCTAACGTTACGGCGGTGTATCAATCCGACTATTTCGGGCCACCGACCGATCAGCCGGTCACCGTGCATGTGCTGTCGAACGACGAGCTGGAACGGCGCGGTACGGCGCTTGAAATTTCGAACTTTCTGCAATCCGTACCCGGCGTTATCGAAGTGGAAATTGACGAACGACCCGGCACGCCGCAGATTAATCTCAACCTCGACTACGAAAAACTGGCACTACGCGGGCTGGATGCCGCCACCGTGGGCAAAACCCTTAACGCCGCATTTTACGGCATAGAAGCCAGCGAACATCGCGATTTGGACGACACCACCGAACTGCGCGTGCTGTTCGAGCCGGCAGCACGCAACAATCTCGACGCCTTGCTGGAAACGCCAATACGCGCCGCGGATGGCAGCCTATTGCGCCTTAGAGATGTCGTTAGCCCCATACAGGAACCGTCGGTTACTCGCATTTATCATCGCGACGGCTATCGCTCGGCCACTATTCGCGCCAGTTTTTCACCCGCCAGTGATTTAACCGCCATGTCATTCGGTCAGCGGTTGCAGCGCGAGGTGTTATCACAATTTGACGACACCCCGGGCTTGTTCGTTTTTAACGGCGGTGAAGCGGCAGAAACTGAAAAGACAGCGGGCGCTATGGGTATTGCGGCAGGGTTGGCGGTGGCCGGTATCGCGGTGGTGATATGGCTGATGCTGGGCTCGTTTTTCGAGTCCATGTTTGTGATGCTGGTGATACCGTTCGCCATAGCGGGTGTATTTCTCACCTTCTTTCTGCACGGCAAACCAATGTCAATGTTCTCCATGATGGGCGCTATTGGCCTGATCGGTGTGGTAGTAAACGCTGCAATTGTAATGGTAGACGCCATTCACCGGCGCATAAAAGACCAGCAGTCAAACGATGCGGCAAGCGTTGAAGCGGCATTAATAGACGCGGTGGTTGAGCGCCTGCGGCCCATTCTGGTAACGACTCTCACCACTCTGGGGGGCGTACTGCCTACCGCTTATGGCCTAGGCGGCTACGACCCTATCGTTAGCCCCATGTCGCTGGCCATCGGCTGGGGACTGGCATTTTCTACTGTAGTCACGTTATTTTTGGTGCCAGTGTTGTATTCCTTTGCGCGCGATATCACCATGGCGATGACGGGCTTATTCGCACGGCTGCAATTTAGATCTACAGCATAGAGTTTGCAACACAGGGAGTTCGCAACCGCCAGAATGACAACTAAGTCACGCACCCACGTTAACCCCCATGCCTTGACAGCAGGAGATTTCCTCGGCGGTCTGACCGCAACTGCCGTGGTGCTGCCCCAGTCTATGGGGCTGGGCGTTGCGCTGTTTCTTAATATGGGTTTCGATGCATCGGCCGGTGCCCTGGCGGGGTTAGTCGGCGCCGCCGTGCTGTCACTGTTCTCGGGGCTGGCCGGCGCTACCAGGGGCATGATTAGCGCTCCCAACGGCCCGGTAGTGACGCTGCTTGCCGTTAGCCTGGGTGCGGTCGCTGCTGAAGGGGTTACCGGCGACTCGCTGTTGCTGGCGCTGATGGCCATTCTGCTTCTTACTGGTCTATTCCAGTTTCTGCTCGGCGCGACCGGCAGCGGCCAACTGGTCAAGTTCATTCCCTACCCGGTGGTAGCCGGCCTGGTTACCGGCATCGGTATGCTCATGATCTCGTCTCAAACGCAGCCACTCTCCGGCGCGGGTGGACAGGCAATGGGGCTGGCGTGGATGACTGTGCCTGCCGTAACAGCGCTGCTTACCTTTTCTGTTAGCGAACTCGCGCCGCGGTTTATGCCTCGCGTGCCGGGTATTGTCTGTGGTCTGTTAGTTGGCGTGGCTGCGTTTCATCTCTTAATGTACTTCGCTCCAGCACCAACTCCCGACGCCTGGCTGGTAGGCACCATACCCGGTATTAATAGCATTCAACTCGGAATCGACTCGTCATTGCTCGGAGGCTTGCCGTGGCCAATCATTCTGGTTTCTGCGCTGACGCTGACCGTGCTGGCTTCTATCGACTGCTTACTCACCGCCGTCGTTGCCGATGAGGCGACCGGCGCGCGCCACAATGCCAATAAGGAACTCACCGCTCAGGGCATAGGCCAGCTTATCGCCGGCTTGCTCGGCGGTATTGGAGGGGGAGGCACCAAGGGCTCAACCCTGGTTGCGATAAAGTCAGGTGGCGGGCGCTGGGCTGCGGTTGTATCCGGTTTTACCTTAATCTTATTAATTTTGTACCTGGGACCGGTGGGTCAAGCGCTGCCCATTGGCGCATTGGCCGGGGTGATCATTTACGTCGGTATTGGCTTGTTCGAGTGGAACATTCTGCACTGGCTGCGCGAACCTGTTACCCGCCTTGACGCCCTGGTGGCGATGTTGGTAGTGGCAACAACCGTCACTTTTGATCTGGTAGCCGGGGTGGGCGTCGGTCTGTTCGGTTCCGTTTTGCTGTTTGTGCGCAGCCATGTCAATGCGCCGTTGGTACACACCCGCCTTACCGGTAAGGAAAATCACTCACTGCTATTTCGCAGCGGCGAAGAACGCGCGCTACTCGACCAGCACGGCGACAGTATTGTGTACCTGGAACTGCGTGGCAACCTGTTCTTCGGCACTGTTGACCGCCTCTACACCGAGCTGTTGCCCGACCTCAATACGCCGGTTCTAATGGTTGTTAATATGCGCCGCGTGCAATCGATGGATATGTCAGGGCTTAAATTATTCAAACAAATGATCGAACGACTGGACGCTCACGGCGGGCAAATGATCTATTCCAACGTGCGCAAAAGTGGTTTCAAGACCCGTAAGATGCACAGCTTGCTGCATTGGCTGGAGCCCGATGCCCAATTACCGAACGTAAAAACATTTAAAAGCACCGATGCAGCGTTGGAATACGCCGAAGACCAGTTGCTGCAAAGTCTTGGCTGCGAACCGGCGAAAGCCACCCATCGCGTGGAGATTGAAGACAGCGAAATGTTTCGCCATCTAGGTGCAGACACTCGCGCGGCGGTCACGGCTATGCTGAAACCGCTGTCGCTGGAGCGCAAGACACTGGTCTACGCTGCCGGAGAGTTTGGCGACTGTCTGTATTTCATTGTTACCGGGCAAGTGGAGTTACGCTTACCTACCCGTGTTTATCACTACAAGCGCCTGGCAAAACTTGGCCCGGGCTCATTCTTCAGTGAAGATACCTTCCTTGCCCCGGCTGAGAGAACTGCTGCTGCGGTGGTTACTCAGGACGCTGAGTTGCTGGTGTTGGATAGAAACTTCTTCGAGTCGCTCGAAAAAAACAAGCAGAGGGAGTTAGGCTGGACCGTGCTTAACGAAGTTGGTAGTTCGCTGGCCCGTCAGCTACGCTGGACCCAGTCAGAAGTACGCCGGCTCGAACGCTGGTGATTTGTACCGCGCTGGCGTTGGTACCTCTCATCACGGTTTCGCCGCCGACAAGTGGCAGCGGAGCGATTCGAGTTTACGTCCTATACTTGGCTATATATCGTACAGTTGTACGTGTAACAGAGTGGTTGAGTATGTCTGTTTATTTGTATTTTCCCGATCTTAATATCGAAATTAGCGACCAGGACGGGCACCTTAAAGTGCGCGATCTTGGCACCGGCGAGGAACGGCAGCTGGCAACTTCCAGCGCCGAATTTGCCGGCCGCAATAAAACTCTTATTGGCGCGCGAGAACGGGTGGCACAAAAGCCCGACGCGCTGCAGGAACTGGATTTCACCTGAGGAACGGTCACGAACTAACTTGCCGTTCCCACGCCCTGCTGTGTTGAACTAACTATTTTAGCAAGCGGGCGATCTGCTTGAATTCATCGCCCTCGGCAGCTTTAAGCATTTCGAATACGCACATCTCGGTGCTGGTCAACTGCGCGCCGGCAGCAGACCCTCGTTGCAAAGCAAGCGCCTTGTTTTCCGGATGGCGCGACGCGACCGCATCGGTGACGATATTTACGCCTTTACCCTGCTCCAGCAAATCGATGCTGGTCTGATACACGCAAATATGCGCTTCCATGCCTACCAGCAAAACGTGCTTGCGTCCGGTAGCCTGCAGAGCGCTGTTGAAATCATCATTGCCGGCACAGCTGAAACTGTTCTTTGCAATCGGCTGATAGTCGCTGAGCAGTTCGGCAATTTCGGGCACGGTAGCGCCGAGTTTATCCGGCACCTGTTCAGCCCAGATAATGGGCAGGCCTAAAATCCGGCCGGCCTGCAGCATAAAACGAATATTGTGAATAAACGTCTCGCTGTCGTGCATCAGCCGCGCCAGTTTGCCCTGCACGTCGACGAGAACGATGGCGGTATCTTCTTGCTCCAACATAATGTTCTCCTGAAAATGAGTTGCGTCGCCAGCTTAACACAGCGGCTAAACGGCACTTCTACTAATGCTCTGACACCGGCGTTTTGCTCATTATGCGGTGGCGCAGCACGTTGTTTTTGTCCGAAACCACGACGCGATCGGAGGGGGTTACGCGTACACCCAGCGCGGCGAACAGTGGCCCAATATCGGGCAACGCATGACTCGCTTGAATTTTGCGTAAGTTCTGAGTGAACACTGTGGTAGCGCTGATTTCATCAAACTTCATTGCGATCTCAGCCGCGGTCCAGGCTTGCTCGCTAAAGCGGCAGCAGCGCCTGAATTCGCGCAGCACCGAGTCAAGCGAGTGCTTGCCGTTGGTTGCATCAAACAAATCGATTTCGGTCTGCAGAAAGTAACACACCCCTGACCAGTACACGCGTTGATAGCTGTGCGAGTCGTGCATTTTCGGACTCAGCTGTTGCAGCGACATCGCTTGCATACGGGTATCGCGCTGGCCGCGGCGCAGGCCTTCATACAGCTTTTGCCAACCCTGCTGTTCGGTCAACATGCCGGCGCGCACTCGCAAGGTGTTTTGTAGATAAGTCGCCAGACCCTCTGAAAACCAGCTATCCCGATTACCGGGAAAGGGTATAAAAAGATGGCTGAACTCATGTGCCGCCGTCCAGTCACTGACAAACTCAGCCTGTGAAAACTCAGGGTTCACCCGAAACAGAACCCTTTCCTCTCTCTCGCGTATAACCTGACCCCAGGGCACCGGTTCGCCCGCGCCCGTCGCTTTTTCGACGCTGACTCTCACGTTAGGTATCGGCAATTCGCCGTACAGCGTAGTAACGGCCTGGGCATGCTGCTGTAGCCAATACACTATTTTTTTTTGGTCTGCGAGCTTGAATTGGTCAATGAAACGCACGGTAACCAGGCTGTGCGCAACCTTGAAAGTGCGAGAGGAGTCCTCAGCTTGCACTGCGGCCGTCAACGCAACGCTAACCAGTAACAATGGCAGGAACACCACCATACGCCGATAAAACATGAACAAACCGCCGTTTAAAAACATTACAAAATTGCGACGCATTTTTTCGCCGCAAGTGACGCAGGTCAATGCAGGCCAATGCGCTGCGATGCTATCGTCACTGCCATGAAGTTACTCGAAACCGTATTGGAAAATCAACCGGCGCTGCGCCAAATAGCCCAGCGTGTTGGCGTGCCACACGATCAATGCAAAGTAATTATTAATCATCTTTTACCCGTGCTAGCACGCGGCCTACAGTTAAACACTCAGTCATTTGAAGGTCGCAGTGCCTTGCTTGCTGCGCTGAACAGGGGCGATCATCAGCGTTATATCGACGAACCCAATAGTCTGGCGGCACAAAGCGCAATAGATGACGGTAACGCAATTTTGAAATATGTATTAAGCAATAAAGACGTTAGTCGCAATCTTGCTGCCTACGCGGCGCGACAAACCAGCGTCGGCTCGCACCGCATCAAGAAGATGTTGCCATTGGTCGCCGATCTGACCATGGCGGTGTTGAGCAAGGAAACAGAACGCGTCGAGTCAACCGCACCGTTAGGTGGCACGGCAGAGTCGGTATTGACCGCTCTGGTGACCATAGGCGACAACACCGTAATTGCCGACGACTTGTTTAGCACGGCGGGAAAAACAATTACGCCGTAACGGGATTAAGAATCACTTTGCTCGCAATGGCGTTGCGTTCAATGGCTGCAAAAAGACTGCGTCGCACGAGATCATGCTGCTCATGATGAGGATGATCCTGCGAGCGGGTATGAGTTAGTAGTTGTTCCAGTAGACTGATGCCGCGCTGCCGATCAATGATGTTATGCGAGTTCAGCAGCGGGCTGTAAAAGCAGCACAGCTCCGTCGGGCTTAAGCGGTTATCCAGATCTGCCAGCAATCCCTGTTTGCAATATCGCAGCGCATAACGCCGGCCGTCGTGTGCACAGGGCAGACGTTGCGATAGAAATCGAGGAAACTGTTCGAGCAGCAAGATAAGGGCAAGGCTGCCACGTACGTCGTGCTGCCATTCAGCCAGGCCGCCGCTGCTGGCGCGCTTGATCTGCACTAGAAAATGATGCTCTACGTACGCGAATGCATCGTTGCTTTCCGCACTTTTACGCTCCTCGCCAAACCACAATCTGACTTTTTCCAGCGGTAGCGTGCCGTTGCAATGAGTTCCAAACCAGAATTGGTGAATACTATCCACCGCTGACGACTGCAGCATGAATCCCTCCATTGGTTGCCATGTTTTCTGCAAGCAACTGCACGTCCTTGTGCGTATGCCTTCCTGGCTAGCCTGCACATCCTTGCGCCTGTGCTTCCCTAGCGATGTGCAGTTTCGCTTTCTTCGACCTGCCGGTGCTACCGCTGCGGTCTGCAATAAGCGTGCGATATCGCTTACGCGCGGCGTCTCGGGTCAATGAGCGGCGGACTATTGAGCTACCACCTCGTTACTGCCAGTCATTGGGTCGCGAGACAATATCTCGTCCCATATACGCATAAAAACCTTTACCTTGTGACCGCCGGAGACTTCAACGACATGATCTTCGGGCATCTGCTGCGCCAGTAATTGGTGGCCTGACAGCCTGTCTTCGTCGCCATAGCCCAGCCAGACACGGCCGTCGCCCAGGATTTGCTTGTCTGCCAGCAACCATCGCCATAGCGCAGGAATAGAATCTTCAGCTTTGTCATCACCCGCCCATGGCGCTTCTTGCTCGCCATCGAGATAGGCGCTGATATCTTTATGCAGGCCGCGATTACCACTGTAAGGTGACAGTAATATCACGCCCGTAATTTTTTCCTCGCAGCAACGTAGATACACCAGGCTCCCCAGACCACCCATCGACACACCCGCCAGCCAGATCTCCTCATAGCCAGCGGCTATCGCCGGGTCGATGATGTCTATCGACAAGCGCTCTTTTATGGTGCGCTTACGGTAGTAGCCAAAATGCGCATTCGGCACCTGTACGTCAAACTCGGGGTATTGCTTCTGTATGGCGGCGATAAATCCGTGCTTTTCATAGCTCTCTTCAGAGCCACCCATACCGCGCAGCACCACCAACAGCTTTTTGCCGTTGACGGCCTGAGCCTCTGCAGAGCCAGTATATGCAAGCACCGGCATCGGTACACGGGTGATCGCACAGGCATTGAGCAATAGCGCCGCACACAGAATGACGAGTTGGAGTTTACAATCGATAACGAAACGCAGCATATCTTGTTTACCTGGCTGGTGATTGACTACACTAATGTACCTGTAACGCGTGCGACAACATTAATGGATCAGCTGTGGCTAAACAGCCCGAAATTCCCGACTACAAAATAGAAGCTACGCTGGGCCGCGGCGGTATGGCCGTGGTGTATAAAGCCCGCCAGGCACGGCTGGACCGGCTAGTGGCGTTAAAGGTCATGCACGGCGACCTGGCCGCTCGTGGTGAGAACTTCAGTGAACGTTTTTTACGCGAGGCGCGCATTGCTGCCAGTCTCAACCACCCCAATATCGCCCACGTTTACGATGTGAACAAGTTTGAAGAATGCCACTATATCGCCATGGAGTACATCAGCGGCGGCGATCTTGGCGACCGCGTCAAGCACTACATAGATTTTGACCAGCTCGTACAGATGATGCAGCAGGTGGCCGACGCTCTTGATTATGCTCATAGCCAGGGTTTTTTGCACCGCGATGTAAAGCCGGCCAACATTCTGTTTCGCGACAGCGGCGATGCTGTGGTCGCCGACTTTGGCATCGCCAAGGCGATGAGCTCCAACACGGAAATGACCGACGTGGGCGAAGTGCTGGGCACGCCGGTTTATATGAGCCCGGAGCAATCGCGCGGCAAGAATATTGACGGTCGCAGCGACCTGTACAGCGTCGCCGTTATGGTCTTTCAAATTCTAACCGGCAAACCGCCGTACAGTGGCGACACGTCGCTGGCCATCGCCATCAAGCACATTAGCGAGGCCATTCCATCGATGCCGGAATCGCTTAAGGAAGTGCAGCCCTTTATTGACAAAGGCATGGCCAAAGACCGTGACCAGCGCTTCAGCAGCGGCGCCGAACTCATCGTTGAACTTAAACGCTGCATGGCTCGCATCAAGCCCGCTGACCTGGACGCAACCAAAAGCATGATACTCAGCAACCTGGCTGAGGCGGCGTCGACTGCAGTTATATCGCACAGCGACAGTAGTCACTCCAGTGCGCACTCTCGCACCCATACTACCGGCGGCAAAACCATTACCATTCAGATTCCACAGATCACGCCGAAAATCAGCGGCGCGATCTGCCTGCTGGTGCTGCTGGCTGGCGTGGGCTGGTGGCTATTACCTGACCGCATGAGCATGGCTGACAAGGCGCGCATCGATATGTTGCTGAACGGAGCTCAGGCCGACATTAACGCCGGTCATTTGTATCAGCCGGAGGGCAGTAACGCACTGCAGAAATACCGGCAGGCGTTGGCAATCGCCCCCGACCACGACGCCACCAACGAGGCCTTGCAGTATCTTGGTGGTTTGCTGCTGGTGCAGTCTGAAAGCGCCGAAAAAAAGCAGGATTGGAACGGCGCCAGTGCCGACGCCGAGCAGGCACTTAAAATCAACACTGATAGCTCTGCGGCCGAGCAACAACTGGCGGATATCGCCGCAGCGCAACGTCAGTTGCTGCAGCAAAGGCAGCAGCAACTGAAACAGGCACGCGCCACGGCGGCAAACCAACGCTGGCCAGCGGCGGCCAAACAATACCGCGCCGTGCCGAGCGACATCCTGGCATCCGCTGACGTACAGGCAGAGCTCAAAGAATTATCACAGGCCTTGATTACGCGCAGCGAAATACAGACCGGCCAGCAGCAGTTCGATTCCGCAGCGCAGTTACTCGCTCATGCTGACGCGTTTGCTGCGCTGGTGAAAGACCCCGCAGCAGGCGCGGCCGTAGAAAAAGCTTCAGCAGCAAACCAGCAACAACAAAACAGCCGTGATCAATCGACCCAGCTGGCAAAGCTATTGCAACAAGCAGACAGCAGCCAGGATGCGGTGCAGGCGGCAACCTTATACGCCGAGGCGCTGGCTATCGCTCCAGGCAACAAACCGGCCATAACCGGTATGAGTAAACACGGCAACGCTTTGCTGGGCTCAACCGATAACTGGATAAAACGCGGCGATTTAACGCGCGCGCAGCGTTACCTCGTCAGCGCCGACACACTGCGCGCCGCCGGCGCACTCGACAGCGCGCAACGGCAACAGTTAAACAAACTCAGCGTCGATTACAGAGTTGCCAAAAGCCAGCGCCCCGATCTCGACCACCTGTTCGACCGCTTCAGACGCTACATGGAGGCACCCCGGGTTAAGAGTGCGCACAAAATTTATCGCCGCATATTAACCATGACCAGCACCGACCAACGCCTGCCGGCCGTGCGCCAAACACTGGCTAATGGTTACCTGGAACTGGCCAACAATGAGGCGGCTAAAAGTGACTGGAAAGACGTGATGGCCTGGTGTGAGCGCGGGCTGGAGCTGGTGCCGAACCATGCCGGCCTGCTGGCCATGCAGAAAAAAGCGAACAACAATTTGCCGAACGGTCGTAAGAAAGTATTGGGAATTTTTTAAGAACTACCTTGAGAGAGTGCCCGCAAACAGCGCCTCATCGCGAATCGCGCGCTCGGCAATAAAGTCCCACACCACTCGTATACGCGCACTGTGCCGCAACTCTTCGTGAGTGACCAGCCACAGGTCGACTTCGCCAGGCGTGTAATCGCCAAGTACACGCTGCAGTTCTGGCGTCATAACAGCCCAGCGGTGCGACAGCATACCGATGCCAAAACCGGCTCGCGCCGCGCGCTGTCATGAATCGCGGCACCGGAGGCGGTTAATTGCATGCGTCGGCCGGCGCGCACGAACAGCGGCGTGCCGAGCCTTTGCTCCAGCGCCGCCAGCCGCCGACCCACCGTTGGCTGAGTCAGCGCTAGCGGTTCTTACTGCACCGCTATGACGACGCGCTGACCGACTTTCGTCATGCCGCATCTATCATGGTAACCGCGTCACCGCAGCAGGCGAGATCGATTCGCAGCAATGTTGCTGCTGCACAGCGGCGTCTGGCGCAACTTCAGAGATTTGTGACTCGAATATGAGATTACCTGATATTCACTTGGCAGCAGTATCCAGCTCCAGCGAATTGTACAAGCCGGGCGACTCATTTTTCAGCGCGTTGACTTCTTTTTCCGTAGCGGCATCAAAACCTTGCTGAATGACAATTTCAACCCGCCGGTTGCCGGCGCGATTGGCGGCGGTTTTATTGTCGAGCATCGGTCGTGTTGAACCATAGCCGGTCACAGTAAAGCGTTCCGGTGGCATTTTGTCGCTGCGTAATAGCTCATGGGTAACCGATGCAGCACGCGCAGAGGATAAGTCCCAGTTGGAGCGAAAACGGTCGGTTCTGATGGGGATATTATCGGT
>JBBKXJ010000178.1:0-5505 GCA_037969395.1 Pseudomonadales bacterium | reverse complement strand
AACGAATTTAATGGCTACGCCAATGAGCATCCCTTGTGGGGCATGCCGTATGCGCTGCCTAATCTCAACGAGAATAAACGCCTGATACTGGATAAATGGCTGACAGCGGGCGCGGTGATGCCCAGCCCTGACTTTTCAAACGCTGAAGCATCACCGCAGATAACTCACTGGGAAACATTTTTAAACCAGACATCAAATAAACAGCGCCTGACTAGCCGTTATATTTATGAGCACTTATTCCACGCTCACATCCACTTTAATCACACACCACTCGATGAGTTTTACCGGCTGGTTCGCTCTCATACCCCACCGGGCCAGCCGGTGGATGAAATTGCCACACTCAGGCCCTATGACAACCCTGGCGCAGCGGTTTTTTATTACCGCTTACGCCGCCACACACCCGCCATCGTGGCAAAAAATCATATTGTTTATGAATTTTCAGATCAACGCCTGCAACGCTACCGGCAGTTGTTCATTGAACCGGATTACCACGTCAGCAAATTGCCTTCTTATGCAACGGAAATCGCATCAAATCCGTTTAAGGTTTTTGCCGCTATTCCACCTGATTCTCGCTACCGGTTTCTCCTGGACGATGCACGGTTTTTCATTGAAGGTTTTCTTAAAGGACCGGTGTGCCGCGGACAGATTGCACTCAATGTTATCGAAGACCAATTCTGGATTGTTTTCTTTAACCCGGATCAGCAAATTTTTACTACTGAAATAAAATTTCTGGATAGCATGTCCGATTATCTTCAGATGCCATCCGAGCGTGGTAGTCACTTAAACCTGCTACCCATCTGGACTGACTACTGGCGACAACAAAAACAGTATATGGCCAGTAAACAACGTTATTTTAAAAATATGCAATCCCATGATCTGGATCATGCGTTGACCTATCTGTGGGATGGCAACGGTAACAATCCAAACGCGGCACTCACGGTGTTTCGGCATTTCGACAGTGCATCCGTTGAGTACGGTTTTGTGGGTAAAGAACCTGAGACAGCCTGGGTCATTGATTATCCATTGCTTGAACGCATCCACTATTTACTAGTGGCCGGTTTCAATATTTACGGCAATGTTGGACATCAGCTCAGTACCCGTATTTTTATGGATTTTCTACGGATGGAAGGTGAGGATCATTTTCTGGCTTTTTTACCAGCCAGTCAACGCAAGGCAATTCGAAATACCTGGTATCAAGGCATGCGCGCTGAGTTGGATACTATCTTCAAGGCCCCCATGGCATGGCTAACGATTGACTCGGTCACCGGCTACGAGACGGAAAATGTTCAATCGGAACTGTACCGGAAGATAAAACAGCGCATGGGAGATGTATTGCCACAAGCGAAGCAAATCAATCAGTGCGGAACCAAAAACTGCAAGGAAAAAGTGGGTACTGACCTCAATGCGTACACGCTGAAAACGCAGATCGACAGTGCAATGCAAAAGCTCAGCCGGATCAAGGGAAGGAAACTGCACGAATTTCCCGAAGTAGCGTTTGTACGGATTGTTACTGATGACCCTGATCAATCCTTCAGTTATTCTCTTCTACGCAATAAGGCCTATAAGAATGTCACCTCCCTGTTATCCGATGAACGCGAACGCAGTCGGCAAGACATTGACCAGGACAGTTTAACTGTGGTGGACTGGCTGGCAGGCAGCTACCCGAATTTTTTCTTTACGGTCCAAGTCGACGATATCAAACAATTTATCGAACAGTGTAGGGCTATTGATACTCCACAAAGTTTGGATCGATTCGTTGAACGTTTTGGCGTGAGAAGAACCAACCCGGCATTCTGGGACACTGCCGACTGGTTTCAGCAGCAGCACATCAAGCAGCGCCCCCTGTACTCCGGAATTTATGATCTCAACCGCTATGGAAATCTGTAGATGATTTTGCCTTACGGTTATTTCCTTCTAATGATTACCAGTCTTATTGGTAAGCCAAACGCCATAGCAAAACAAATCACAATCGATTATTGATGGTCGCATTTGTCGCTTGCAGACAGCATTGAGGATGACGTAAAAGCGGGCGATGATCAACGTCGGCAACAATGCGTCGTCACCAGTCAGAATGCCCGACCACTACGTGTTAAACACCTGTATTAGCCGACGATTACCCTGACCGGCTCACTGACAAACTAACGGGCGGGTTGACCTTGTCGCGTCGCGTACACTGTGACTTCATCTCGCGTGTCGACGCTCAGGACGTCGTACTCGACTGAATTTGGACCCTCCATCCCCGGCGATCCAATGGGCATGTCTGGCACGGCAAGCCCCCGTATATTTTCCGGTTGTTCGGTCAACAGACGCTGGACCAAGTCTGCTGGAACATGCCCTTCGATGAAATAGTTGCCGGCTTTCGCCGTGTGACAGGAACCCAGTGATTTGGGCACATTGAGTCGGTCTTGTACTGCGTGTGTGTCCCGAACGTTAACCACCGCCACACTCAGGTCGTGGTGACGCAGATGGGTCACCCATTTTGTGCAGCAATGACAGGTGCGGGTTTTGTACACAATGACGTCCGCATCCTCGGGCGCTGTGGGGAAGGCTCCCCAATACACGAGACCAGCGGTGAGGGCAGCAACGGCACTGACAACCGACAACATCGGCCAAAGGCTCGTCGATGTGGATGACTTCGAGTGTTTCCTGCTGCGATTCCTCCTTTGTTTACGTTTGCCAGATTTCATTTTGGCCTCGTTGTTGGGTCATGTGGTTGGTGATAAATATCTCCTACGTCATCGTCCGTTGATTTCCCGTCCACGAGCGTAGTTCCCATCGAACCAAAGGCTTTGAATGCAGACCCACGTGACCGCTCGCCGCTTGGGCTTGCCCTCCTCGTTCGAGTTGTATCGAGCCTGTGTCTCCCCTCATGGATCTGCCATCGGTGTCAGCGCGGCAGGATACGAGGGAATATCGCTTGACGACGATGCCTGCGCATCAACCAACGCGAGACAGCCGCTCGGGTCTCGTAGAAAGGGATGATGGTCGCTCCCCGGCAGCACACGCAGCTGCCACTGGGGGTATGTCGCCTTTAACCGCTCGATGGCAGCCAGCGGCGCCATCACGTCTTGATCGCCGTGGATAAACAACACGCCCATGCGCGCCGGCAGTCGTCTTAAGTCTTTTGCCACGTCGTAGCGATAGACGACCTCCCATAACGACGAGGTCGACGAGCGCCAGGTATGCTTGACGAGGTCCTCGGCGACCTCGCGGGGTACGTGTCGAAGTAAATAGGGTAACAATCGTCCGAACACCCGGCGCGTCAAAATACAGGTGGCGGTTGTCAGGACGATGTTGGTCACCAGGAAACCGCCACGGATCGTTCCGTGACGGTAGTAGGCATAGGCATCGCGTTGCGAGCTGAAGTACGGCATGCCGAGAACGGCGATGCTCTTAACCTTGTCAGGATGACGCGCCGCGTAGGCGACGGTGAGCAGTGCGCCGAGAGAATGCCCGACCAGGGTCAGCGGTCCGAACGGTGCGAGCGCCCTATGTAATTCATTGACGTGGCGCTCCACGCTGTAACGTGTCCACGGTTTGGGCGACCGACCAAACCCCAGCAGGTCCACAAGCACGATCCGGTAGCGATCCTCGAGAGATGCCAGGCGAGGCCCCCAGTAGCGCGTGGTGCCGCCAAGACCCGGGATGAACACGAGAGTCTTCTCTCCCTGCCCCCACGTTTCGGTGTAAAGACCGGTGGCGGTGCGTTTACGCGCAACGAAACGCTGCCACCCGTTCACAGGTCCCTCGCCAGGCGCAGCGTGATAGCACGGTCGTTGCGAAACCCGCCGGGGAACGGGTCGCTCCCCGCAAAACCCTGGTCGCGCCGATTTGCTTCAATGGCAATCGCCCGCCCTTGTGCTTCTTCCGATAACGACGGATCGATGACCGCCGCTTGCGCAACCAAGCCAATGCTGGCGCACAGTGAAATAATTGTTAGCAGTGGTCGATTCATGATTGCACTTCGTTGTCAGCCATGTCATGTTTTACTCCGGCAACATTGACATAGGACGCGGGCGCCGCCGCGAAACGGCGCTTGGCCTGCAGACGTGACTTGTGCATGCTATGTCCTCCCATCCGGCGTCAGCGGCGTTACAGCCAACGCCGCACCCGCCGGCCGAATGACGCGACCAGGCCGCGAATCCGTTCGCGCCTGCGGATGGTGAGCTCAATCGGACGCGCTTGCGCCACGTCCTCGTGAAACAAACGTTCCAGTCGTTCACACAGGGTTGCCGAGCGACTGACGAGATTGAGTTCGCGGTTGACGAAAAAACTGCGGTAATCCGTGTTCGCCGAGCCCACCGTTGCCCAGCGGCTATCGACGACGATGACCTTGGTGTGCAGCATGCGCGGTAGATATTCGAAAAAACGCACACCAGCGCGCGCGAGCGGACGTGCCAAGGCGTGGCCCGTCCAGTGCACCAACCGATGATCACTGTGCGCCGGTAGCAAAACACGCACATCAACATGACGACGTGACGCCGCCGCCAGGGCGCAGCGGAACTTGCGATTGGGGACGAAATAGGGTGTCGTAAGATAAATGTGGTGTTTTGCGTCGGCCAGCGCATCCAGGTACGAGCAGTACAACGTGCGCCGACATGCGCGGGTGGCGTTTGGCACCAGCCGATAGTTGCCCTCCCAGGGCGGGAGCGCGCGCCGGATTCGGTGGTTCCAGCCATCGTCAAACAACGCGGCTGCCTGCACTGACACCGGCCCGGTTAAGCACACATGCACGTCCCGCCATCGCGTGGGACCAAACAGTGCGAATGAACTTTCCCGATGCAGGTTAAACCCACCAATGTAAATGCAATGGTCATCCACGACCAGGAGTTTACGATGGTTACGACGGTTGTAGCGCAGCGGCTCGCGCCAGCGCCAGCGGTTGAACCAGCGGGTCTCGACGCCGGCCTGCGTGAGGTACCGCAACAGTTTTGCCGTGCCTTCAAACAATGCCCCGGCCGCATCGACGTGCACCCGAACGGTCAGACCCTTGCGTGCTTTCTCGACCAACGCATCGGCAAACCGCCAACCGATCTCGTCCCCGGCGAAAATGTAACTCTCGAGTCGAATGACAGCCGTCGCACGGCCAATAGCTTCCAACATGGCCGCATAGAGCACGTCCCCCTCGCCGTACACGACGCAGGTTTCACTCTTTACCGCCATCTTGTGCGCTGGTTCGCCGCAGGATGCCGCCGCGCCGCTCACGGTGCTTTTCCCGCGCCGACCTCGTCGATGACGACGGCGGCAATCACCACTTCGGCCACCCGGTGACCGACCAGCCCGAACTGCTGCAGCACCTGAACGGTGATACCGATACTGGTAGCGGCCAGCGCCAGCCCGACGTACACGGCCTCGGGATTCGGCGAGCCGTAGAGCCGGCTCAGGGCATAGCCGCCGGCGAAGCTGAACAGGATGCCGAGTATCGCTACGACCATACCGGCCCAGCCCGCGGCTTTCAGACGATCTATACCGAGTTCCAACCCCGCTACGCCCAAGAGGAGGACA
>JBBKXJ010000177.1:0-39611 GCA_037969395.1 Pseudomonadales bacterium | reverse complement strand
AAGACATGGCCGACCTCTCCGAAGTGGTGCCGACCCTGTCCCACGTGTATCCAAACGGCAAGGCCGACATCAACCACTTCCAGGCTGCGGGCGGCATGTCGTTCCTGATCCGCGAACTGCTCGAAGCCGGTCTGCTCCACGAAGACGTCAACACCGTGGCCGGCAAGGGCCTGAGCCGCTACACCCAGGAACCGTTCCTGGTCGACGGCGAACTGGTCTGGCGCGACGGCCCTATCGAAAGCCTCGACGAAGCCATCCTGCGCCCCGTGGCCCGTGCGTTCTCGCCGGAAGGCGGCTTGCGCGTGATGGAAGGCAATCTCGGCCGTGGCGTGATGAAGGTGTCCGCCGTGGCGCCGGAGCACCAGATCGTCGAAGCGCCGGCGGTGGTGTTCCAGGACCAACAGGACCTGGCCGATGCGTTCAAGGCCGGCCAACTGGAAAAAGACTTTGTTGCGGTGATGCGCTTCCAGGGCCCGCGCTCCAACGGCATGCCGGAACTGCACAAGATGACCCCGTTCCTCGGCGTGTTGCAGGACCGTGGCTTCAAAGTGGCGTTGGTGACAGACGGACGTATGTCCGGCGCGTCGGGTAAAATCCCCGCCGCGATTCATGTCAACCCCGAAGCCCAGAGCGGCGGGCCGCTGGCACGGGTACAGGATGGCGATATCATTCGCGTCGATGGCGTGAAGGGCACCTTGGAGCTTAAGGTGGACGCCGAAGAATTTGCAGCGCGCACGCCTGCCACGGGCCTGTTGGGCAATAACGTGGGGGCCGGTCGCGAGCTGTTTGCATTTATGCGCTTGGCCGCAAGCTCCGCAGAGCAAGGCGCCAGCGCCTTTACCTCTGCCTTGGAGACGCTTAAGTGAAGCTAGCGCTGGTCGGTGATATCGGGGGTACCAACGCCCGTTTTGCGTTGTGGCGGGATCAGGAACTGCATTCGATTCGGGTGCACGCCACGGCGGATCACAAAAGCCCTGAGGACGCGATCAAGGTCTATCTGAAGGAAGAAGGCCTGGCCATCGGCGACATCGGTGCGGTGTGCCTGTCGGTGGCCGGGCCGGTGAGTGGGGATGAATTTAAATTCACCAACAATCACTGGCGCCTGAGCAAGACTGCGTTTTGCCAGACCTTGCAGGTGGATGAGCTGCTGCTGGTGAATGACTTCTCGGCCATGGCCCTGGGCATGACCCGCCTGCAGCCCGACGAATTTCGCGTGGTCTGCGAAGGCACGCCGGAGCCGTTGCGCCCGGCGGTGGTGATCGGCCCGGGCACTGGCCTGGGTGTCGGCACGTTGCTGGACCTCGGCGCCGGCCGTTGGGCGGCGTTGCCGGGGGAGGGCGGGCACGTCGACCTGCCCCTGAGCAGCCCGCGGGAAACCCAGCTGTGGCAGCACATCTATACCGAGATCGGCCACGTCAGCGCCGAAACCGCCTTGAGCGGTGGCGGTTTGCCGCGTTTGTACCGGGCGATTTGTGCGGTCGACGGGCACGCTCCGGTGCTGGACACGCCCGAAGCCATCACGGCAGCGGGCCTGGCCGGCGACCCGGTGGCGATGGAAGTGCTGGACCAGTTCAGCATCTGGCTGGGCCGGGTAGCCGGTAACAATGTACTGACCACCGGTGGACGCGGTGGCGTGTATATCGTGGGCGGTGTTATACCGAGGTTTGCCGACTTCTTTATCAACAGTGGCTTCGCCAAAAGCTTCAGTGACAAAGGCTGCATGAGCGACTACTTCAAAGGCATTCCGGTGTGGTTGGTGACCGCGCCGTATTCCGGATTGACCGGGGCGGGTGTGGCGCTTGAACAGGCTTTTGCGTAGGCAGTAATGGCGCCATCGCGAGCAAGCCCGCTCCCACATTTGGAATGCGTTCCAAATGTGGGAGCGGGCTTGCTCGCGATGGCGCCTTTAAGAGCAACCAATGACTTAAGCTTGGCCATAACAACAAGGAGGACCCCGTGAGCGTAATCAGTAAATCGATTCTCCTTGTCGATGACGACCAGGAAATCCGCGAATTGCTGCAAACCTACCTCAGTCGCGCCGGTTTCCAGGTGCGTGGCGTGCCGGATGGCGCGGGGTTCCGCCAGGCGATGAACGAGGCGCCGTGTGACTTGGTCATCCTTGATGTGATGTTGCCGGACGAAGACGGTTTCAGCCTTTGCCGCTGGATCCGCCAGCACCCGCGCCAGGCGCAGGTGCCGATCATCATGCTCACCGCCAGTTCCGACGAAGCCGACCGCGTGATCGGCCTGGAGCTGGGCGCCGATGACTACATCGGCAAGCCCTTCAGCCCCCGCGAGCTGCAAGCGCGGATCAAGGCGTTGTTGCGCCGCTGCCAGTTCGGCCAGGAACGCAGCGGCAACGGCGACGTGCTGGTGTTCGATGAATGGCGCCTGGACATGATCAGCCACCGGCTGTTCCACGTTGACGGCGAAGAGGTGATTCTCTCGGGCGCCGACTTTGCCCTGCTCAAGCTGTTTCTCGATCACCCCCAACAGATCCTCGACCGCGACACCATCGGCAACGCCACCCGTGGCCGCGACCTGATGCCGCTGGACCGTATCGTCGACATGGCCGTCAGCCGCCTGCGCCAACGCCTGCGCGATACCGAAAAACCCCCGAGGCTGATCCGCACCGTGCGCGGCAGCGGTTATCAACTGGCAGCCAGCGTGGTTGCCGGCAATGCCCACTGAACACCTGACGGAACGCCATCGCCGCTTCCCGGTACCGCGCTCGTTGCTCGGGCGCATGCTGCTGCTGACCCTGCTGGCGGTGTTGTTTGCCCAGGCGCTGTCCAGCGTGATCTGGGTGTCGCAACTGCGCGCCACCCAACTCGAAGGCCTGGTCACCAGCGCCCGAAGCCTGGCGCATTCGATGACCGCCAGCGTGAGTTACTTTCGCTCGCTGCCGGTGGCGTATCGCCCGTTGGTCCTCGACCAGTTGCGCAGCATGGGCGGCACCCGGTTTGTGGTGACCCTCAATGACCGCCCGCTGGACATGGCGATACTGCCGCAGACCCCGCGCAAGCAGGCGGTGCTGGAGGCGGTCGATGAAGTGCTGCGCCAGACCCTGGGCGCCGACGTGCATATCTCGGTGGAATTTGTCAGCGCCGAAGACCTGCGCATCTTCAATGCCGGGCTGAAGCTCGATGAACTGCCACGCTCCTGGGCGCATTACGCACTGACGCTTGAGCCGGTGAACCCGCCGGTACTGGTCACCCAGATCCAACTGGCTCCTGGCGAATGGCTGTACATCGCCTCGCTGTTGCCCGAGCCCTACACCAGCCTCGAAGAACAGGGCCTGCCGTCCCAGCAGGTGTGGTTCATTGTGTTGACCAGCGGCTTTTTGCTGTTGTTTATCGGCTTGCTGGTGCACTGGCAAAGCCGGCCGCTCAAGCGCCTTGCGCGGGCGGCGCGGGACATGTCCCTGGGCGCGGATGTGGAGCCGGTGGCCGAAGGCGGCGGCAGTGAAGTGGTCGAAGTGGGCCGCGCGTTTAATGCCATGCGCGAACGTATCAGCCGCTACCTCACCGAGCGCAGCCAGTTGTTCAGTGCGATTTCCCACGACCTGCGCACACCGATTACCCGCCTGCGCCTGCGCGTGGAATTGCTCGAAGACGAGAACCTGCAAACCAAATTCGGCCGCGACCTGGATGAACTGGAGTTGCTGGTCAAAGGCGCGCTGCAATGCGTGAAAGACACCGATATCCACGAAAACATCGAACCGGTGGATTTAAACCACGTACTCGACTGCCTGGTGGAGCCGTACCTGGCGCCCAACGGCAACGGCCGCGTGACCCAACACGGGCGCGCGCTGACGACCTATCCGGGCAAGCCGCTGGCGCTCAAGCGCTGCATCGGCAACCTGATCGACAACGCCTTGAAGTATGGGCAGAACGCGCATCTGCATATCGAGGACGATGGCGCCGAGTTCATCCTGCATGTGGATGACGAAGGGCCGGGCGTACCGGAACAGCGCCTGGAACAAGTCTTCGAACCGCACTTCCGCCTCGCTGGCCAGCAGCAGGGCTACGGCCTGGGCCTGGGGATTGCGCGCAACATTGCCCACAGCCATGGCGGTGAAGTGAGTTTGCAGAATTTGCGCGAGGGTGGGTTGCGGGTCACGTTGCAGCTACCCCGAACCCTCGATTAGATACTTCGAACGCAAGGGCTTTTGTGGCGAGCGGGCTTGCCCTAATGCTGTTCAGTTAAGAAATAGAAAGAACGCAAAGTAACCTGTGGCGAGGGAGCTTGCTCCCGTTGGACTGCGAAGCAGTCCCCGTCTTTTTAAACAAAGAGCGGGGCCGCTTCGCGGCCCAACGGGAGCAAGCTCCCTCGCCACAGTCGCCATACGTTCCGGGTCAGACGCTTTGGCGTAGACGCGCCAGGTCTCTTAAGGGCGGTGCCCCAAACAACCGGCTGTACTCCCGGCTGAACTGCGACGGGCTTTCATACCCCACCCGGTACCCCGCCGCCGACGCTTCCAGCCCTTCGGCGATCATCAACCTCCGCGCTTCCTGCAAGCGCAGTTGCTTCTGGTATTGCAGCGGGCTCATGGCGGTGATCGCCTTGAAGCGGTGGTGCAGGGTCGAGACGCTCAGGTTGACTTCCTTGGCCAGGTCGTCGATGCGCAGCGGCTGTTCATAGTTGCCGTTCAGCCACTTGATCGCCTGGCTGACCCGATGGCTCTGACTGTTGGCCACGGCGATTTCATACAACCGATAGCCCTGCGGGCCACGCAACAAACGGTAGAGAATTTCGCGATTGATCAACGGTGCCAGCATCGCCACGTCTTTGGGCGTGTCGAGCAAGCGCGTCAGGCGCAGCACGGCGTCGAGCAGCTGGGTGTCGATGCGGTCGACATACATCCCGCGGGAGGTTGGGCGCGACGGCACACCCATCGGCCCGGCCTCTGCGATCAGCGCGGTGAGCTGTGCCGGGTCGATGTTGATCCTGATCGACAGGTTGGGGTCCTCCGGCGTGGCATCGATGATCCGCCCGGCCACCGGCATCGACACCGAAAACACCAGGTAATTGAGCGGGTCATAGGCAAACACTTCATCCGCCAGGCGCACTTCCTTGCGGCCATGGGCCAGGATGCACAGGGCGGGCTCCACCAGCACCGGCATGAAATCCCGTGGCGTGTTGTGGCGGTTGAGGAACAGCGAGGTGATCGCCGTACCGTAGGAACCCTCTTCCCAGGTATGGCGGCAGACAATACTGGCCAGTTCGGCGCGCTGCTTTTCCATATCAGCATCAAGGGGCATGGCGTGTTGTTCGGGCGACGACATGGAGCGTCCTCTGAGTGCTTTTACGATGGGCTCAGCTTAGTGGCGGTGTTTCAAACAGTGTTATGTCGATTCTGCTCAATCCTTGCCTGATCCTGCGACACGTTGTGAATCAGGCAAGCGTAGGGGCTGTCATCTGCCTGAAACAAGGCGATTGCGCATGGAATAAAACCTGCGAGCCAAACGTCCTATCTACGCTTTTCGCAGGATTGTGCAATAAGCCTGCAGGAATCGACTAACCAGGCCCACAGCGGCGCCGTTATCTTTGATCCTGTGGCAACACGCCTTCACAGTGCTTGCCGAGCATCACTTCTCAACGGGAGAGTCGAACATGTCCACCCCCATTCCCGCGAGCCATATGGCCTTTATCCGCGCCCGCACCGGGTGCAGCACCGAACTCGGTGCACGCTTGAGCAGTTTGATCGAACCGGGCCGCGAGGCTCAGGGTTGCCTGCAATTCTCGTTGCAGCATTCCCAGTCGGACCCCGATGTATGGCTGGTCTCGGGTTTCTGGAGCAGCGAGCAGGCGATGAGTGCCTACTTCAATTCGCCTGCCCTGATGATCTTCACCGAGCTGTTGAACGATAGGGTCGTTCGTAGCATGGACTTCCAGACCTTCACCGATGCGTCCGCCGTCAATGCTTACGGCGAGTACCTGCAACTGGCGGGTTAGTGCTTTAGAATGGCCGCCTTTCCCATTGGCCAGGACCTGCAACATGGCACGTAAAGAGTTTGCCCACCACGAAGCCGTTTCCGCCCTGGTGCGTGAAGATGAAGGTGGTTACAGCGCGGCCATCGCCGTCAAGGCACTGGATGGTATGGGCGCACCGCGCTTTCACAAGATCCTCGATGGACAGACCTTCAAGACCGCCGATGACGCTGACGATGCGGCTGCCCAGCAACTCGAGCGGTTGGTTGACGTCGACGAAGAAGGCCAACTCACCTGGGCAACTGCCGCAAACTAACGAACGCCCCTCCCACATTTGACTGTATTTGCAGTCAGGGCTTTGTGGCGCCCGGGCGATACATTTTGAACAGCGCCTCCGGCCCCACCTGGAAATAATCCGCCGGGCCACCGCCGCGCAAAATCGGCTCGGCGGCGGCGGTGTCGTAGACCCCATCCTTGAGCAGCCACTTGGCAATGTGCACCGCGACCACCTCGCCCAGCACCAGCCAGCTTGGCACTAACTGCTTGTCGGCGCGCTGCAACTGGATGATCTGCGTCACCTTGCACTCGAACGACACCGGGCTCTCACCCACCCGCGGTACGCCGACGATCTTCGAGGCCACCGGCGTCAGGCCGGACAACTCGAACTCATTCACCTCTGGTGAGACGGCGGCACAACTCTGGTTCATCTGCTCGGCCAACGGACGGGTGGCCAGGTTCCACACAAACTCGCCGGTCTGTTCAATGTTGTTCAGGCTGTCTTTGCGCCCGATGCTGGAAAACCCAATGATCGGCGGAATGTAGTTGAACGCATTGAAGAAACTGTAGGGCGCCAGGTTCAGGCGGCCCTCGTTGTCGTGTGACGAAATCCAGCCGATCGGCCGTGGGCCAACAATGGCATTGAACGGGTCGTGTGGCAGGCCGTGGCCGTTGGCGGGTTCGTAGAAGTGGATATCGTCAGACATGGGCCGGGGTTCCTGCTGCGGGTGGCGGGGAGGCAGTCATAGTGCAATCCATGACAGCGAATTTCCATCAGCCTATGGAATTTTCATTCAACGCCCACCTATTTTTCACAGCGCCCCGTTCAGTCTGCGCGCAAGGTCGACACCCCCTATAAGTCGGCCCATTGACAGACTGAGCTTCGGAGCCTTCCCACCCTATGAACAAACTTCCTCAGATCACCCTGGCGTTCTGGGTCATGAAAATCTGCGCAACCACCCTGGGCGAAACCGCCGGTGACTTGCTGTCGATGACCCTGAACGTCGGTTACGCCATCAGCTCGATGATCCTGATCAGCGTGTTCCTGGTCACCCTGGTGACGCAACTCTGGTCGAAAACCTACAACCCGGTGCTGTACTGGATCGTGATCCTGTCCACCAGCACCGCCGGCACCACGATGTCGGACTTCATGGACCGCACCCTGGGCCTTGGGTACGCCGCAGGGTCGATGATCCTGATCGTGATCCTGATGATCATCTTTGCGCTGTGGCACCTCAGCGGGGACTCGCTGAACGTGAACAAGGTGCAGACCTTCCGGGGCGAGCTGTTCTACTGGATGGCGATTCTGTTCTCCAACACTCTGGGCACCGCCTTGGGCGACTTCCTGGCGGATGATTCGGGGCTCGGTTTCGCCGGTGGGGCGCTGTTGATCGGCTCGACCATTGCGGTCGTGGTGGCCCTCAAATACTTCACCCAAATCTCCTCGGTGCTGTTGTTCTGGGTGGCGTTTGTGTTGACCCGGCCGTTTGGCGCGACCCTGGGCGATTTCCTGACTAAACCCCATGAAAAGGGCGGGCTGGATTTCGGCACTATCGGCTCGTCGGCGGTGTTGGCGGCGGTACTGGTGCTGATGATTGCCGGGGCGTCTTACGCGCAGCGGCGGTATGGGCGTCAGGCGGCCGTAGAGCTGTCCTGATCCTGATGAAAAAAGGGGCTGTGTCATTCACTGACACAGCCCCTTTTTTGTGGCTGGCGAACCCTTAGTCGGTCGTAATCCGCGAATGCTTGCGGGTGTCTTTCATTGTCACGTAGACCACCAGCGACACCGCAATACATGCGGTCACATACCAGTAGTAGCCGGTTTCCATGCCGATGCTCTTGAACCACAGCGCGATGTATTCAGCGGTTCCGCCGAAGATCGACACGGTCAGGGCATACGGCAGGCCGACGCCCAGCGCACGGATTTCAGTCGGGAACAGTTCAGCCTTCACCACGGCGTTGATCGAGGTGTAGCCACTGACGATGATCAGCGCCGCCATGATCAGGAAGAACGCGCCCCACCAGCTCTGGACCGTGTGCAGGGTGGTGAGGATAGGCACGGTGAACAGGGTGCCGAGGACGCCGAAGGCGATCAGGATTGGCCGGCGGCCGACCTTGTCCGACAGCCCGCCGACGAGGGGTTGCAGGCACATGAACAGAAACAGCGTCGCCGCCGAGATGGTGGTGGAGTCGGAGATGCTCATGCCGACTGTGTTCACCAGGTATTTCTGCATGTAGGTGGTGTAGGTGTAGAAGGCCAGGGTGCCGCCCATGGTCAGGCCGACCACGGTCATCAGTTCCTTGGGGTGACGCATCAAGGTGCGCATTGCGCTTTCCTTGGCTTTTTCCTTCTTGGTGAACGACTCGGTTTCTTCCATGCCGCGACGCAGGTACAGCGCGACCACTGCGCACAGGGCGCCGATGGCGAACGGGATACGCCAGCCCCAGTCGTACAGTTGCTCGGTGGTGAGGGTCTGCTGCAGCACGATCAGCACCGCCAGCGCGATGAGCTGGCCGGAGATCAGGGTCACGTACTGGAAGCTGGAGAAGAAACCGCGACGCTCTTTGGTCGCCATTTCACTCAGGTAAGTGGCCGAGGTGCCGTATTCGCCACCGACCGACAAGCCTTGCAGCAGACGGGCGAACACCAGCAGGATCGGTGCGCCGACGCCGATGGTTTCATAACCCGGGCTCAGGGCGATGACCAGCGAGCCGAAGCACATCAGCAGTACCGAGGCCATCAACGCGGCCTTGCGACCTTTGCGGTCTGCGTACAGGCCCATCAACCAGCCGCCGATCGGGCGCATCAGGAAACCCACGGCGAAGATCGCGGCGGTGTTGAGCAGTTGTGCGGTGGTGTCGCCTTTCGGGAAAAAGGCTTTGGCGAAATACAGAGAGAAGGCGGCGTAGACGTACCAGTCGTACCACTCGACCATGTTGCCGACTGATCCGCTGAAGATCGATTTGATCCGGCTGGAGGTGGTGCGTACCTGCGCGGGCGCAGCCGCCGACCCCAGAGGCAAGGTGTTGGAGTTATCCATTGAAGGATCCTTCATCTAATTGTTTTTGTGGAGCGTGCTCAAGCACAGCCTGGTTGGGGCTATAGCAGGAGCTGTGCCAGTTAGATGAAGGCCCGGAATAGAAGGGTTACAACTTTTTTTTGAGCGGAAAGTCGCTGACGATATGAAGGCCATGAGCGGAAATCCGCCTACGCTGATCTTGATCGTTCCAACGCTCCGCGTGGTAATGCAGCCCTGGACGCTCTGCGTCTGCTTTTAAAAGCGTGACGCGGAGCGTCACAGGATTCATTCCCACGCAGAGCGTGGAAACGATCGGGTTAGAGGAATGTGTCGCGGGCCAACCCATGGCGCTGCATCTTTTCATTAAAGGTGCGTCTGGGCAGTTGCAGCTCCGCGAGCACCGCCTTGATATCGCCTTTGTGCCGGGTCAACGCGGCTTTCAGGCAATGCGCCTCGAACGTCTCTTGCTGCGCCGCCAACGATTGCCCGGCTTCGACGCCTTCCGGCTCCGACTCGCCAAGGCCCAGCACCTGGCGCTCGGCGACGTTGGCCAGTTCGCGCACATTGCCCGGCCAGTCATGGCTGAGCAGGCGTCCCAACTGCGCACCGCTCAGCGGTTCAACGCTGCGGCCCAAACGCTCGGCGGCGCTGTGGGCAAAGTGATCGAACAGCAACGGAATATCTTCGCGGCGCTCGCGCAGGGGCGGCAGGCGCAGTTGCGCGACGTTCAGCCGATACGCCAGGTCTTCACGAAAGCGCCCGGCGCGGGCCTCTTCCAAAAGGTCCGGCTTGGTGGCGGCGATGATGCGCAAGTCCACATGAATGCTCTGATTGGAGCCGAGCCGTTCCAGTTTCTGCTCCTGCAGCACCCGTAACAGTTTCACCTGCTGGGCCAGCGGCATGCTTTCGATTTCATCCAGGAACAAGGTGCCGCCGTGGGCGTATTCCAGCTTGCCGATGCGCTTGCCCTGGGCGCCGGTAAAGGCGCCGCTTTCATGGCCGAACAGCTCGGCTTCAAACAGCTGTTCGGGGATCGCGGCGCAGTTGAGCGCCACAAAAGGCTTTTTCGCCCGTGGTCCGAAATCATGCAAGCAGCGGGCGACCAGCTCCTTGCCACTGCCGGTCTCGCCACGGATCAGCACGTTGACCGGCAACGTCGCCAGGTCCAGCACCTGGCGCCGCAGGTTTTGCAGGCCACGAGACACACCCAGCAAGCTGGACTCCAGTTGCATCCGATGGTCGGCCTGTTGGTGCAGGCGGCGGTTTTCCAGGATCAGCCCGCGCTTGTCGAGGGCTCGGCGCAGGCTGTTGAGCAGGGCCTCCGGGCTGAAGGGTTTTTCGAGGAAGTCGTAGGCGCCGTCGCGCATGGCTTCGACGGCCATCGGCACATCGCCGTGGCCGGTGAGCAGGATCACCGGCAAATCGGCATCGCGCCGCTGCACTTCGGCGAGCAACTCCAGGCCGCTGAGCCCGGGCATGCGCACGTCGCTCAAGATCACGCCGGGGAAGTCCTTGGGCAGGTGCGCCAGGCATTCCTCGGCGCGGCTGAACAGCTGCACCTCAAACCCCGACAGGCTCAACCATTGCTCGACGGCCGTGCGAATGCTGGCTTCGTCGTCGACCACAATCACCGCGTTCAACATAGGTCGGGCGTCTCCAGCGCGATAGGCAGGGTCAGGGTAAATACCGCGCCGTCGCCACGGTTGCCAGCGATCAGGCGTCCACCCAATTCGTGCACGATAGCGTAGGACACCGCCAGCCCCAAGCCGAGGCCTTCACCCACCGGCTTGGTGGTGAAGAACGGGTCGAAGACGCTGTTCAAGTGTTCATCGGCAATCCCGCCGCCGCTGTCGCTGACGGTCAGTTGCCACAGTTGTTCGTCGGCATGCAGGCGGATTTCCAGGCGTTTGCGCGGCTTGTCGGCCATGGCGTCGAGGGCGTTGCGCAGCAAGTTGATCAGTACCTGTTCCAGGCGAATGGCATCGCCGCGTACCCAGGCAGGGCGGGTCAGGTCCAGCACGGTGCCGATGGCTTCATCACGCAACCGCGCGTCGAGCAGGTGCAGCGACTGGTCGACCACCGTGGCCAGGTCCAGGCGTTCGCGCAGGCCGCTGGGGCTTTTGCGGGCGAAGGTCTTGAGGTGGCCGGTCAGCGCGGCCATGCGCGTGAGCATGTCGTCCAGCGGCGTGAGCGCCTTGTAGGCGTCGTCCACGCGGCCGTGGTCCAGCAACAGCCGCAGGGTGGCCAGTTGCATACGTTGGGCGGTCAGCGGCTGGTTGATCTCATGGGCGAGGGCGGCGGACATCTGCCCCAGCGCCGCCAGCTTGGCCGATTGCACCAGGCCGTCCTGAGCGGTGCGCAGCGCCTGGGTACGCTCCTCCACAAGCTGCTCGAGCTCTTCGCGGCTGCGCTGACGCAAGCGGGCCAGGCGCCAGCGCTGGGTCAGGAACAGCACCAGGAACACCAGCGCCAGCCAGGAACCGGCAGCGGCGAGACCGGCGTTGCGTTGGTCTTCAAAGGCGAAGTGGGGTTTGCGCAGCAGGTGCAGGGTCCAGCCCTCGGCTTTCAGTGGCAGGGATTCCCAGATGTAGTTGGCGTTGCCGTCGGGGCCATTGACGCGCATCAAATGGCTGTTTTCGTCGAAGCGCTGCAAGGTCAGGGTGTCCAGCGATTGCAGTTGTTTCTTGTCGTATTGGCGGGTGGCCTTGAGTTCGGCCAGGTCGCTGGCCGACAACGGCCGCAGGTTGCGATAACGCCAGCCCGGCTGATTGGCGATAAACACGATGCCGCGCGCGTCACTGACCAGTAGCAGGTCATTGCCCTGGGCCCACTCGCGCTCCAGTTCGGGGAACTCCAGTTTGACCACCATGGCGCCGAGGAACTGCTCATGTTCATCGACCACCGCGCTGGAAAGGAAGTAACCCGGTATGCCCGTGGTCACCCCCACCGCATAAAAGCGCCCGGTGCCCTGGCTCAGCGTCTGGCTGAAATACGGCCGAAAAGCGTAGTTGTGCCCGACGTAACTGCTGGGCAGGTTCCAGTTGCTGGCGGCCACGGCCAGGCCGGTGCGGTCCATCAGTTCCAGGGTGGAAGACTGCGCGGCGCCGTTGATGCGCTCCAGCTTGCGGTTGAGCACGTCCTGGGTGGCGGCATCCAGCGGGCCTTTCAACGCGCTGATCATCTCTGAGTCCAGGGCCAGCACGGCGGGCAGGGCGCGGTAGCGTTCGATCAGGGTGTGCAGTGAGTTGGCGTATAGCGCCAACTGCTGATTGGCGCGAGCGGCATCGTCCACCAGCGCCTGGCGTTCGGCATGGCGCGTGGCCAAGGCGGCGGCCAGCACCGCACCGGCGATGATCAATAGTGAGTAGAAGGTCAGGCGCAGGGGGCGAGGGATCACGATCATACGGTGATGAGCAGGCGCAGTAAGGGGGAGCACCATACCATGTGCGGCTTGGATCTTGTGGCGAGCGGGCTTGCTGTGGTGGCCGGGCTTCCTGTGGCGAGCGGGCTTGCCCCGCGTTGGGCTGCGAAGCAGCCCCAAACCTGACACCGCGAATTATCTGGAAAAACGCGGGGCTTTTGATGGGGCCGCTTCGCGCCCCAACGCGGGGCAAGCCCGCTCGCCACAGGAAGCCCGCTCGCCACAACAGCCCCGTTCGCCACAGGAAGCCGGTGCACTCCCGGAGTGCCCGCTCACCTCAGGGGAATCAGCAGGCAATAAAAAGGCGACTGGGCTTGTCGCCTCAGTCGCCTTTTTCTGTCAGTCAGAGGTGCTTACTGCACTTCCACCGCCAGGCTTTCACTGATCTTTTTCTGCCAGATGGCAGGACCGGTGATGTGGACGGATTCGCCCTTGCTGTCCACCGCCACGGTGACCGGCATGTCTTTCACGTCGAACTCGTAGATCGCTTCCATGCCCAGTTCGGCGAAGGCCACCACGCGCGACTTCTTGATGGCCTGCGCCACCAGGTAGGCGGCGCCGCCCACGGCCATCAGGTACACGGCTTTGTGGTCCTTGATCGCTTCGATCGCAGTCGGGCCGCGCTCGGATTTGCCGATCATGCCCAAAAGGCCGGTTTGCTCGAGGATCTGACGGGTGAACTTATCCATCCGCGTCGCGGTGGTCGGGCCCGCAGGGCCAACCACTTCTTCGCGCACCGGATCAACCGGGCCGACGTAGTAGATGAAGCGACCCTTGAGGTCCACCGGCAGGGTTTCGCCCTTGTTCAGCATCTCGACCATGCGCTTGTGCGCAGCATCGCGGCCGGTGAGCATCTTGCCGTTGAGCAACACGGTTTCGCCCGGCTTCCAGCTTTGTACGTCTTCCGGAGTCAGGGTGTCGAGGTTGACACGACGGGCCGACGGGCCGGCTTCCCAGACGATTTCCGGGTAGGCGTCCAGCGATGGCGCTTCCAGCGACGCCGGGCCCGAACCGTCGAGCACAAAGTGCGCGTGACGGGTGGCGGCGCAGTTGGGGATCATGCACACCGGCAGTGAAGCGGCGTGGGTCGGGTAGTCCATGATCTTCACGTCGAGCACGGTGGTCAGGCCACCCAGGCCCTGGGCGCCGATCCCCAGTTGGTTGACCTTCTCGAACAGCTCCAGGCGCATCTCTTCGATACGGTTGGACGGGCCGCGCTTTTTCAGCTCGTGGATGTCGATGGATTCCATCAACACTTCCTTGGCCATCACTGCGGCTTTCTCGGCGGTGCCGCCGATGCCGATGCCGAGCATGCCCGGTGGGCACCAGCCAGCGCCCATTTCGGGAACGGTTTTCAGTACCCAGTCAACGATCGAGTCGGACGGGTTGAGCATGGCCATTTTCGACTTGTTTTCGGAGCCACCGCCCTTCGCCGCAATCCTGACATCGAGGGTATCGCCGGGAACGATTTCCATATGAATGACGGCTGGTGTATTGTCTTTGGTGTTTTTTCGCGCGCCGGCAGGATCGGCTAATATAGAAGCACGCAGCACATTGTCGGGATGAGTGTAGGCACGGCGCACGCCTTCGTTGATCATTTCCGTCACGCTTAAGGTCGCATCCCACTGCACATTCATACCGACTTTCAAAAACACCGTCACAATGCCGGTATCCTGGCAGATGGGGCGATGCCCTTCGGCACACATACGAGAGTTGATGAGAATTTGCGCCATCGCGTCTTTGGCAGCCTGCGACTCTTCCTTTAAGTAAGCCTCATGCACTGCTTGAATAAAGTCCAGCGGATGGTAATAAGAAATAAATTGTAGCGCGTCGGCTACGCTGTCGACTAAATCGTCCTGACGAATCATTGTCATACTGGCGCCCTACCCTGTGTAAAAAGTTAATAAGAGGCGGCAGGCTCGCGTGCCGCCTGCACTCTTCGTTCTAATTCGGATATTTGTTTGTTGGTTTGTCGTCGGTAAGCATTCATTGACCCTACCCACGCTTCCGATTCGCTCATGCGCTTGCCGAGACTGCGCAAGCCGGTTTCAAAATCGCGTATTTCATCACTCAATTCCGAAAGCTGTGCTTCTTGCGCAATAGTAGATGATTGAATTTCTTTCAGTCCCTGCGCCGCCGCCAGTGCCGACCCCACCTGCGACTGCAATTTATCAACCGCTTCTTTCTGCGCACTTAAAGTTTTTGCCTGGCTCGCATCAGCCTGTTGCTGTTGTTTGACCTGGCCGTCCAGCGCTTCCAGCGCCGCCTTGTTTTTACGCCATGCCGAGGCCCATAGTTTATCAACTTCAGATGTCAGCTCCTTAATTTTCACCTGCATAGTAGCGCCCGACTCAGTGACGCTTTCATCGGTATTGGACAGACGATTCTCAAGCTCCGCGACACGTTGCTGCGCATCCTGCAAAGTTGACTGCGACGCCGTCAACTGCAAATAAAGAAAGCCGGATCCGGCGGCAGCGGCGGCGGCAAGCAGGAATGACAGAAAAAGGAAGAACTTTGCACCGCCACCCATGCCGGTCGTTACCTGTTTGGTAGTGCGCGGAGTCTGCTTGGCATTGTAGGAGGCTATCTCATCGCGAGCCGGCGTAACGCGCGGTGCGGAGTGCATGTCATCGTTGTCAGAGCGAGGCATTGAGCTTACCTTTGGAAAATCGTTTAAAATCCGCGCCACTCTAACGGAAATAAAAGCAAAGGTTAAGCGCTAAATAGTGGTGTGCAATAGGCGAACAGCCAGCGTAATTGGTGCTCGTCAGCAAACACGCTGATTGAAACTATGCGCGACTGAAGTCGCTTCTACAAGGGCGAGTGCAGCCCGTTGGAGCAACTTTAGTCGCGAACCGGGCGTGCAGAAATTCTGGCTATATATCGGCCCTGGTTAGCCCGCCATTGCAACAGCGCCTGCATAAAAAAACCCCGGCTAAACCGGGGTTTTCAACAACAGTGACGAAGAATCAGTCAGGTGTTGCATGCGCGCTAAACCAGCCGCGCATCGAGCTTGCTGCGAGCTGGTTTACATCATGCCGCCCATGCCGCCCATTCCACCCATGCCGCCCATATCAGGCATTGATGGAGCAGATTTATCTTCGGGCTTGTCGGCTACCATGGCTTCGGTGGTAACCATCAAGCCAGCGACCGAACCAGCAGCCTGTAACGCGGTACGGGTAACTTTCGCCGGGTCAAGAATACCCATCTCGATCATGTCGCCGTATTTACCAGTAGCGGCATTGTAGCCGATGTTACCGGTTTCGGATTTAACTTTGTCGAGTACTACTGAACCCTCTTCGCCAGCGTTGGAAACGATCTGCCGTAACGGTGCTTCCATGGCGCGACAGGCCAGACGAATACCAACTGTTTGATCTTCGTTGTCACCTTCGAGCGTGCCTATGCTTTGCAATGCACGCACCAGCGCAACACCGCCACCAGCAACAACGCCCTCTTCAACCGCAGCGCGAGTCGAATGCAGCGCGTCTTCTACGCGTGCTTTCTTCTCTTTCATTTCTACTTCAGTTGCAGCTCCAACCTTGATGACGGCAACACCGCCTGCCAGTTTGGCAACGCGTTCCTGAAGTTTTTCGCGGTCGTAGTCCGACGACGTATCTTCGATTTGAGCACGGATTTGATTAACGCGACCAGTGATGGTCTCATGATTGCCAGCGCCGTCGATGATGGTGCTGTTGTCCTTGCTCATGGTGATACGCTTGGCTTGACCAAGGTGGTCCAAAGTTGTGGACTCAAGGTCCAGACCCACTTCTTCTGCAATCACGGTACCGCCAGTCAAAATAGCGATATCTTCCAGCATCGCCTTGCGACGATCACCAAAACCAGGCGCTTTACAAGCTGCTACTTTAACAATGCCGCGCATGTTGTTAACAACCAGTGTCGCCAGCGCTTCGCCTTCGATATCTTCAGCGACAATCACTAAAGGCTTACCAGCTTTCGCAATTTGCTCTAGCAGTGGTAATAAATCGCGGATGTTAGAGATCTTCTTGTCAACCAGCAAGATGTACGGTGCTTCCAGCTCCGCGCTCATGTTTTCCTGGTTGTTAATGAAGTACGGTGACAGGTAGCCGCGATCGAACTGCATACCTTCAACAACTTCGAGTTCATTCTCAAGCGTTGTACCTTCTTCAACGGTAATCACGCCTTCTTTACCGACTTTGTCCATTGCTTCGGCGATGATTTCACCAATAGGTTCGTCGCTGTTAGCTGAGATGGTGCCTACCTGTGCAATCGCTTTGCTGTCTTCACACGGAATAGCGGCTTTTCTCACCTGCTCAACGGCAGCAGCAATGGCTTTGTCGATGCCACGCTTCAGGTCCATCGGGTTCATGCCAGCGGCTACTGATTTGAGGCCTTCTGAAACGATAGCCTGCGCCAGTACGGTCGCTGTGGTGGTGCCGTCGCCAGCAACGTCGGATGCCTGTGAGGCAACTTCTTTGAGCATCTGCGCGCCCATATTTTCGAACTTGTCTTCCAGTTCGATTTCTTTCGCTACTGATACACCGTCCTTAGTGACGGTAGGAGCACCAAAAGATTTGTCCAGTACAACATTGCGACCCTTCGGTCCTAAAGTGATTTTCACCGCGTCTGCCAGGAGGTTCACTCCTGCCAGCATACTGTGGCGAGCTGAATTGCCGAATTTGACGTCTTTAGCAGCCATTGTTCAATTCCTTACTAATTACCAATTAATGTTTAAATCTGTGGTGTGCGGAAAGACTAGCTTTCGACAACCGCGTAGATTTCGCTCTCGCTGAGGATGATCAATTCTTCGCCATCTATTTTGACCGTGTTGCTGCCGGCATATTGGCCGAATACGACTTTATCGCCAACTTTTACGGCCAAGGCGCGTTTGTCGCCATTGTCCAGCAATGCACCATCGCCGATAGCGATGACTTCACCTTGATTAACTTTTTCTTTTGCGGCACCAGGTAAGACGATTCCGCCAGCACTGGTTTCTTCTTCTTCCTGACGACGCACGACAACTCTGTCGTGTAACGGACGAATTTTCATGACGATGATTCTCCAAATTAGATTACTTAATATGCCCGGCGTTAACCGGAAACACAGCCGCCGAACTACTGGGTTCCGAACCCAATTAGCACTCTACTGCGAGGAGTGCTAATCATAGTGACGGATTTTGCGGAGTCAAGGTTTTATCAAACGTTAGAAAGATATTTGCTTACTTAACCGCGTGACTAAGCAGGTGGGGATGGTCGCAACAAATTCAAGGGCTGCGGTGACAATTAGTCGTCAAGCTCCTTATATTCGCCTTCAATCACATTGGGAGGCTGCGATGTTCCAGCCTTGTGCGACGACGCCGATTTGAAAGGTGGTGCACCGCGCTCGGTTTGTGTGTATGCCTCGGAATGCATTGTCATGCGACCGCGCGCAAACTGTGCAACCGCCAAGGCCGCCAATTTACGTCGACTGGCGGGGATCAGGCATGCGAAACCGAGGGCATCGGTCATGAAACCGGGCGTTAGCAGCAACGCGCCGCCAACAGCCAGCGCGATACCTTCAATCATTTCCTGCGCAGGCAGTTGCCCCTCCTCCATACGTTGTTGCGCACGCGTGAGCGTGGACACGCCCTGCCTGCGTAATAGTGCGATACCAATCGCCGCCGTCAGCATTACCAGCAGAATGGTCGGCAATGCACCCAGACTTTGGCCGACCTTTATCAAAATCCACATTTCCGCGATCGGTACAACAATAAAAAACAAAAGCAAAAAACGCATCATATTCAACTCAAGATGTCCATGCCTAACCATACCTTTATTGGGCTGCGACGACCAGTGGGCCGCTTACCGTACCTAACAAGAATCGCACGCGTTCAGAAGGTAGATCAAGGCCGACGTGGCCGCGCGAAAGCGTGCGAATTCTGGTGTCGGCTTTATTTACAGCTCTCCGATTTTCGAAAAATAATGTTTGGTGAAATTCACATTTTTAGTACTAAGCTGATTACTAAAACTTTGATTTATATAGTATTTACTTTTTCAGTTTACCTAAATAAAAATAGTGGTCCTAAAATTGCTCTACAGAATATATGGAAGTGAATCTACACGGCCCCAGAGCAGTGAAACCCTTATCAGGAAGTAGTTATGTTTAATTCAATCAGAAATACCTTAATCGGCATCAGCTTAAGTGTTGCTGCCACATCAGCAGCCGCATTGCCGATCACATTCGATTTTAGCGAAAGTGGTCATCGCTTACTCGGTACCTCGCATACTTTTTCCGAAAGCGGGCTTGCCGTAAAAGCAAATGCATTTGGCGGAGGCAGTTTATCGCAAGGATCTTCCGGACTTGGCGTCGGTGGCACCCACTGGTGGGATAGCAACCAACTCGACGGCCTTGGTCCAGACGAAAGCATTGCGTTCAGCTTCTCCAGCTCGGTACGCTTGCTTGGTTTTTCCCTATCGCGAGTTAGCTTCTACGACGAAGCCACTTTAACCGTGGACGATTCGCCGACAATGTCGTACAACCTGCCTGGCAGCAAATGGTTTGACCGCACTGTCGAAGTTAATACAGATTTCATTGGCAAAGACTTTCTATTCGGCGTGACCGACTGGAACGACAGCTACTTTATTAACAGCCTGCGTGTTGAAACGGCCGAAGTGCCCGAACCCGGTACCATCGCCCTGTTTGCTGTCGGCCTGGTTGGCCTTGGACTCGCCCGGAAGCGTGCCAGGCAATAATGCTCAATTTGTTTTCTCCAAAACTTTAGCCTGCTCTGCAGGCTTTTTTTTGCATGGACTCAATGTAAGCCACGCTAGACATGGAAGTCACTTGCTACATTCTTGTAGCTCTCTCTGCGGGCAGCCTGCGGCTGTGTAAATCGGCTATCCTGCCGATTTGTCGTTAGCGGCTTTGTCTTCATCAAAACTTGTCGGCGCACGCAGCGGTGCAACCCACCACAATAATAACAGCCCGGGAATTGCGAGCGCCGCACAGATCAAAAAGAAACTGGTCCAACCGGTTTGCGTAACGATAAAACCGGTTGTTGCATTGGCAAAAATTCGTGGCACCGAAGCCAACGCAGTAAACAAAGCAAACTGGGTTGCCGCATAGCGCGGGTTAGTCTCGCGCGCGATGAAGGCGATAAAAGCCGACGTTCCCAGACCAACCGCTGCGTATTCAGCAGCGATTACGATCGCAAGCGCCACCGTGTTGTCGCCAACTTCAGCCAGCCACGCGAAACCAAATATAGTCAGCCATTGAAATAAGCCAAAGATCCACAGCGCGCGATTAATGCCCAGCTTAATCATCCACACACCGCCCAGCAGACCACCCAGAATAGCTGGCCACAGCGCGAAGTTTTTAACGATAATGCCTATTTCCGACATGGAAAAGCCCAAATCGAGATAAAACGGCGACGACAGCGCCGTCGCCATATTGTCGCCTAACTTATACAGGAAAATAAAAGCGATAATCATCAGCGCTTTGCGAGCGCTCTGGCGACGTATGAATTCGGTAAATGGCTCCACCACCGCCGAACGCAGCGTATCCGGCATTTGCGGCTGCTGAATAGGTTCGGGGAAAAATAGCGTCAAGCCAACACCGACCAGCATAAATAGCGCAACAACCACATATACACTGGTCCACGGCAGATGATCGCTGAGCACAAACGCCAACATACCTGGCACCAGCCCGGCAATGCGGTAAGCCTGAACGTGAATTGAATTGCCTAAACCCAGTTCTTCATCGGGCAGCAATTCGCGCCGATAGGCGTCAATCACAATATCCTGAGTGGCACTAAAGAAAGCCACCACACCGGCCAGCATAGCGGCGACAATAATGGATTCTTTGGGATTGATAAAACCGAAACCGGCAATTGATGCCAGCAATGCCAACTGACATACAAGCATCCAGCCTCTGCGGCGCCCTAGCCACGGTAGCTTGTAACGGTCGACAATCGGCGCCCATAGAAATTTCCAGGCATAAGGCAGGCCGAACAGCGAAAACAAACCGATGACCTCGAGACTAATGCCTTCTTTGCGTAACCATGCAGGCAGTAGTTGAATCAACAGATACAACGGCAAACCCGAACTGAAGCCGGTAAGAACACAAATCAACATGCGTCGGGTGAACACCTGACGCCACACGGTGTTTTCGTTAGTCACTACAGGTACTGGTTGAACCGCCACACTTAAACGCTGGTTCGCTTTTCAATCGCGAAAATTATTATATTGCAGCGGCATTTCCAGTGTTTGCTCTTTCATTAGGGCAATCACCTGCTGTAAATCGTCGCGTTTTTTACCGGTTACGCGCACCTGCTCGCCTTGTATTGCGGCCTGCACTTTTAGCTTGCGGTCTTTTATCAGTTTCACAATCTTTTTTGCCAGCGGCGCGTCCAGTCCCTGCTTAATTGTGATTTGCTGCTTTGACTGTTTGCCGGACAGGGTGATATCGCCGGGCTCCATGCACTCCGGGTCAATGTCGCACTTTATTAATGCCGCGCGCAGCATGTCTTGCATCTGCTCTACCTGAAATTCTGCATCCGCTGTGACATTCACTTTAAAGTCTTCAAGTTCAAACGACGCGTCGACTCCCTTAAAGTCAAAGCGGGTGGTAACCACCCGGTTAGACTGATCAACGGCGTTAGTCAGCTGGTGTTTATCCACTTCAGAAACAATGTCGAACGAAGGCATTAAATATCTCCACATAGCGCTAAAATGCGCGCATCATAGTAAACGGTCGAGCACAAGCAACCAAGTAGCCTTACGCACAAAAACCACTACTGTGAAGCAACAATCGCAAATAATTTGGCATATTCTCGGCGCCGGCGCGATCGGTTGTTTGTGGGCCTGCCACTTGCAAAACCGCAAGCGTCGGGTACATTTGCTGTTGTCCTCCCGCTACACCGCTTTTGAAGACGACCAGGTTAAACTGCGTCTGCAAACTGCCGAAGGTTTACACAAAAAAGTTACTGTCAAAGCCAGCACCGCCGTGCGGCTGCGCTCGCCAGTTAACAATCTCATCGTCTGCACCAAAGCCGCTCAGGTTATGGCAGCTCTACGCTCCGTTAGCGAAAACATTGCGCCAAACGCGCGCATCATTTTGTTACTTAACGGCATGGGTTTTCAACAAACGGTGGTAGAAGAATACGCAAGCTGCGCAGTATTTGCCGGCGTAACGACCGACGGCGCATGGCTGAATAAGCCCTTCAATGTGGTGCAAGCCGGCAAGGGCTTAACCACGCTGGGCGCTCTGAGCGCTGCCGTAAGCAACGACGACAGCAAAACTTTATTGGAAGATTTACGCAACCCGGGCCTGCAGATAAAGACCACAGCCCAGATCAAAAAGGTGATGCTGCAAAAAGTGATGATAAACGCCGCCATTAATGGTCTTACTGCAATATACAATTGCCGTAATGGCGAACTGCTGGAAATTACTGCGGCGCACGCTCGGTTACAGCTACTGGTTGAAGAGCTGCAATGCGTATTGCAGGCGGCCAACGAGAAAAAACTGGCGTCCCAATTACCCGTGAAGGTAAAACAGGTGATAAAAAAAACCGCAACCAATTTCTCATCGACTTACCAGGACATTAAACATAAACGCAACACCGAAATAGATTTTATAAACGGCTATGTTTGCAATACTGGTCGCACACTGGGTGTGGCTACGCCCCTCAACCAGGAAATCGTCGCTGCAATTAAAGCGCTGGAGGCCTAGCCAGCCCGGTGTTAATCTTTCAGGGATATCAAATAGCGATGCCAGTCAAACGATGGGCCGGGGTCAGTCTTGCGCCCCGGCGCAATAGCGCTGTGACCGGTAATTCGATGCGGCGTAATGGCAGGACATTCGCGCATTAAGTCATGCGTCAACATAGTTAGCCGCTGGTACTGCTGCAAGCTGTAAGGCTGCTCGTCGGTGCCTTCCAACTCTATGCCCACGCTGAAATCGTTGCAATTTTCTACCCCCTCGAAAGACGATACGCCAGCATGCCAAGCGCGTTGGTCTACGCTGACAAACTGAGTTACTGCTCCGGCACGGTCTATCAGAAAATGGGAAGACACACGCAAGTGATTGATCGTTTGAAAAAAAGGGTGCTGCTCGGGTACGAGGCAATTTGTAAACAGCTGCTCAACACAACCCGTACCAAACTCACCCGGCGGCAGGCTAATGTTGTGAATTACCAGTAAACTAATCGGCACAGCCTGTGGGCGCGCATCACAATTTGGTGATTCGCAGCGTTGTGCGGTGGTTAGCCAGCCTCTTTTAAAGCTCTTATCTGATGCAGCCACTAATTTTGACCCCATGCTTAGCTGGCGCACAGGATACACACGACGACGCTAATTCCGAAAGCATTCTTTACCGGCCGGCTGGCGCGATTAAGTGGTTGGCACCTTCTTAAAACTACGCAGATTACCTATCACCGCTTGCAGCGCGCGGTCAAACAATGCGGAGTCGTCCAGCAACACCATAGTGCGGCGCTGCAACTCCACCGCAAGGCCCATCAAGGAGCGTTCAGACACTTTCATACCGGCCCGATTCACGAAAATATACTTTTTGGTGGGTTTGGTAATAGCAGCCAGCTTCGCACGGTATTGCTTTTCACCACTCTGGCGCATTTCTACCCAGATGCCTACATTCATCTTCTCAGCCTTGATGTAAAACTCATTGTCTTCGCTCAGCTCTTCATGCGGTGCCAGCAAAAGGTCTTCCTGCTTGCCCGGTGACGGAGACAGTACAATTCTTTCAATTACCGAGGTTCGGGCGCGAGCGGTTGGGCTTGCCGTAGCACGACCAGCCGTCTTTGTTTCTGCTGCGTCACTTTGAGACGCTTGTTCTTCAGTTTTGCTTTCATTGCCGATCACCGCGTCAATTGAACCGAGCAGTTCGTCGACCATATCCTGCTGCAAATCCTGCTCGTCATGCTGAGGGGCGTGCCGCGTATCAGCGCTCAAAGCCTCAGGTGCAGGGACTACATCGGGCTCGCTCTCGTTGCTGGCAGGTTTGCCGGCATCGCGCAGTTTTTTGAGATGGATATGCTCCAGCTCGGAGAACAGCTCATTCATCTTGAATGAGTCGTAGCTGATTTGGGTCAAACCATTGCGCAGGCGCTTTAACAAATCGGGCAACATCTTCAGCAGTTTGCCGCGATCAGCCGCTTCGCTATGATCTCCCACACTCCACAGCAAGTCATCTACCGTGGTCAGCGCATTGGTCCAACTGTCTCCATCGACGCCTTCTTTAAGGCACGCCAGAAACAAAACGTTGGACCAGGCGTCCTGTAACAACTGCACTACCTGCGGCGGCAACTCGCGGTCGGCAACTTTTTCGTTAAGCGCGGTTTGTACTGTTTGGCGCGCGCCATCGGCTCGAGCGCGGCCGTCTTCGGCGTCAACAGTGCGCTTTTCGATCAAAGTCGACCGCTTGCTTTCGGTACTGGTGAACGCCTCAAAGTCACTCAACACCGCGTCGAACAGGCTGACATCCTCTTCAAAGTCAGTCAGCACATGCTGCACAACGGTTTCAATTTTCGTCAATAACGGATCTTCATCCTCACCACTGGGCGTCCAACCCAAAGCCGCGGTAGCAATTTTGTTCAGCAGCTTGCGCGCCGGGTGACCACCCTTGCTGAAGAAAGACTTGTCGAGCATCGCCACTTTAAGCAGCGGTATTTGCAAACGGCCGATAAGTGCTTTCATCGGCGTGGCGAGGTTCGGGTCGTCAAGAATAAACTGAAACAACAGCGCGACCAGGTTAATCGCGTCGAAGTCTACGCGGCCAAGGCTTTGTGGCTCTTTTACGTTGCGCGCTTCTAACAGCGAGCGCAGTATGGTGTAGACGTCCACCGGCTGCAGCGCGGCCTGCGTACTACCGTCTTGTGACATCGCCGGCGCTTGCTGTTGCTGCACATCAGCAAGTAAATCCATTACCTGTGGCGTTGGAATCTCCTGGCCGCTGCCAGGCGCGAAGTCTTTGGCAGAGTGTAATATTTCATTCGACAGCACGGCGTTTTGCTGTTGTGCCAGCAGGCTTTGCAAGCTGGCAAAAATCTGATCATTGACCGCACTGTTAGCAGCGTCGGGCTGCGAATTTTTTGTTTCGGGCTTGTCCTCGTTGCGACGGTTCTGAAGCTTTTGTAACTCCAGACCCGGTAGCACCCCCTCCGCAACCAGCAGTTCATTGCAGGCAAGATAAATTGGCTCTAGCTGGCTGACAACAAACTTGTCGAACAGCTTGAACACCACCAGTTTGGATTTGATCTCAACATCCAGCGCGGCGCAGGCAGTCTGAAAACTGTGGCAAATTGCGCGTGGCGCTAACGGATTGGAATGGTCGTCGATAGCGTGCCTGGTCATCAAGCTATCGATCCGCTGCGTTAATTGGCGCAGCTGCACAGAATTATTAACAAGCCCTTTGGCTATCATACCGTCGATGGCAACTTGCTCTTCGAGATCATCGTTTTGTACCAGGCTGAGCCCGGTCTCGCTGACCTGTTCAAGCTTAACCTGCGCGTCAGCCGGCTTGTCGCCCATATAAGCTTGCTCAAATGCCGCCGGAAGAAGCTGCGCAAACTGCGATTCAATAGTACGTCGTTTCAGGCGCACCTCACGCATTGACTCAAAAAATATGTTCTGCTCAGTATTGCTGCGGGCTCGTTCAGCCAGTTCGAACAACGCGTCGTCGGCGTTGTCAAACATAGTCTGTAGCAACCCGCTAAGCCCTTGGCGTGACTTATCCAACAGCTTACGCAGCGACAGCGGCATGCGCGCGGCACTCCAGCTCTCTACCGCCGTGGTAGAACCTATTGAAACGACTTTATCTTGCGGATGACTCATTTAGCTATAACTCTGAGCGTGGTTAGGGGGCCGGGGCCAACATGGGCGAAATACGAACAACTGTCTAAAGTATATGCAGCGGAGCGATTAGTGCGCAGTGGTAATGGACATATCGCGCAGCCGGTCACAGTTTTTTCGATTGGTGATAGTTTGTTATAAGCGATGGGTATAATTGGATGAATATTGATATGGTTAAGTTATGAACGGCCTGAATGCAAATAGCCACATTAGCGGAGCTGCCTATGCCTGAGACCAAAGGTTTAGGGCGCGGCATGATGCTGTGCGCGTGGGCGATAGGCCTGCTTATGCTCACCATGGTGTTTGACTTCTGGGGCGGCAAGCAGATCAACCCAAACCAGGTGCCGAGCAGCATGGTCAATGCTGAAGGCGTGCGCGAGGTAGTTCTGCAGCGCAATCGCTTCAACCACTACGTGACCAGTGGACGCATCAATGGCAGCAAGGTGCAGTTTATGCTCGACACCGGCGCCAGCGACGTGGTGGTGCCGGCAACACTGGCGCGCAAATTAAACCTTGCCCAGGGCCGGCCGGGCTACGCGAGAACCGCCAACGGCACCATAAAAATCTACGCCACTACTCTCGATACGCTGCAAATTGGCGACATCACGCTACGCAACGTGCGCGCCAGTATCAACCCTCACATGGACGACGGCATACTGCTGGGCATGAGCGCGCTCAGCTCCATCGAGTTTGTACAAAAAGGTGACAAGCTGACGTTGCGCCAATATGCTAGTGATATTTAATTAGCGCAGTAAATCCGCATGCAGAACCAACAGCTGTTAAGCACAGCAATTCACGAAAATGTACGCGCCGCACTGGCCGAGGACGTTGGCTCTGGTGACATAAGCGCCTGCCTTATACCGGCGAACGCCACCGCCAAAGCGCGCGTGATTACCCGTGAACAAGCCATCGTCTGCGGTCAGGCGTGGGTGAACGAAGTCTTCCACCAACTGGACCCGCGCGTGATCGTCAAATGGCAATTCCATGACGGCGACGCAGTTGAACCTAATAGTACCCTTTTTGAATTAAGCGGCAATACTCGCAGCCTGCTTACCGGCGAGCGCAGCGCCCTGAACTTTTTACAGCTGCTGTCTGGAACAGCAACACGCTGCGCCGGCTACGCGGCCAAGGTCGCGCACACCAGCGTGAAACTGTTAGATACGCGCAAGACCATCCCCGGCCTGAGGCTAGCGCAAAAATATGCGGTGCACTGCGGCGGCTGCATGAATCATCGGGTGGGTTTATACGATGCTTTTTTGATAAAAGAAAACCACATCACCGCCTGCGGCAGCATCGAAAACGCTGTACAGCAAGCGCGCCGCCATCATCCTGACAAACTGGTTGAAGTAGAGGTAGAGAACTTTGACGAACTCGAACAAGCGCTGGCGGCAGCCTGCGACCGAGTGATGCTGGACAACTTCTCGCTGGACGATTTGCACCGAGCAGTGGGCCATGTTGACGGCCGGCTTGAATTGGAAGCCTCCGGCGGCATCACCGACGCGAGCCTGGTGCCTATCGCCGAAACGGGAGTAGACTTTATCTCCATTGGCGCTCTGACGAAAGACTGCAAAGCAATCGATTTATCGATGCGGATAGTAGAATAGTGTTTATCGGTGTGCTCACCCTGCGCCTGCATTTGCCCGGCTGTCGATCGCTAAAGGAAAAACGCCAGCGCGTGGGCAAACTGCGTGACCGGTTCGGAAAGCAAACGCACATTGCCGTGTGCGAAAGCGGGTTGGCAGATGTTCATCAACAAGCCGAATGGTCATTCACCGCAACCGCAGGCAGCCGCACGGTAGTTGAACAAACGTTGCAGCAAATCATGTTGATTGCCAGCAGTGAACTGGATGCTGTGGTGGCCAGTGACAACGTGGAATTTCTATAGCGAAAATTTCCGCACGCTTATTTAATTCGAAAAAACGCCCGCGCGGTTTGCGTTGTTTGCGCAGCTAACATTTCCAGCTCGACAGCGCGCAATGCGGCAACGGTTGTGGCGATATGGCGCAAGGTGCAGGGTTCGTTGCGGCGTCTGGATCGCAACGTCTTTTTGTCAGGATAATCGCGCGGCAATAAATACGGCGCGTCGGTTTCCAACATCAGGCGATTAGCAGGAATGTCTGCCACCAGATCGTGCAAATGTTTGCCGCGACGTTCATCGCATATCCAGCCGGTAACACCAATATGCAGATCCAGATCGAGATAACGATGCAGCTCAGTTTTTACGCCAGTAAAGCAATGCACAACCACATCGACCAACTGGTCGCGATAGTCTCCAAGCATTTCGTACATGCGCTGATGGGCATCGCGTTCGTGCACAAACACCGGCAGCCGCAGCTCGGCAGCTAACTCCAGTTGTTGTTCAAATGCGAATTGCTGACTGCTAGCAGGCGAGTAATTGCGGTTAAAATCCAGCCCCGTTTCACCGATGGCGACCACTGCGGCGTGTTGCGCAATCGCTTTCAATGCAGTGCCGGTAGCTCGCGTATACGCTTTAGCTTCGTGTGGATGTACTCCGGCGGTGGCGTAGAGCATATCGGGAAATCGCCTGGCAAGTTCAAGCGCCGCTTCGCTGCCCTCCTCGTCGGTGCCCGTGACCACTACATGGCTAACGCCCTCCTCCTGCGCGCGTTGCAGCACTTGCTCTACATCCTCTTCGAAGGAGCTATGCGTCAGGTTTGCGCCGATATCGATCAGGTTTGAACTGCTCATGCGGTATACGTTTTACGCCATCGGCCAGGGCTGTTAACCACTTATGCACCTGGCCGAGGCTAATAACCACTGCTCTTCGATTGATACACTGCAGGCAGCGCAGAAAAGCTGGAGGTGAATTAAATGGTGCCGGAAATAGGAATCGAACCTACGACCTTTTCATTACGAGTGAACTGCTCTACCGACTGAGCTATTCCGGCGCGGGCGCTATTATAAAACCGAATGCGGTAAACTCAAGCATAGCGCAACTTATAAACCTGCTTCGTCCCTGCGGTACACGAAAAACTCAGCACGCGAAGTGGTTTGTGAGTCATCGGCTTGAAAGGCATAGTCATTTTCAACATGCTGGTGCAGCTTCCAACCGTTAATATTGCCGTCAATATAGTCAGTAAACTTGCGATGCAGCACATGCTTTTTCGCTTGCGCACCGTCATAGTTACTTGAATAGATGATGACCCACTGTGTAGCGGCACCAAACAAGTCGGTTATATATTTTTCGAACACGGCCGCTTCTACCAGATGGTAGATTACGTCCAGCGACAGCACTAAATCTGCGCGATCACTGTCGGTTTTTATTGTGTCGATATAGGTGTCGGCGAGCACGAACCGCTTCGATGCATCGTCAGCGTACTTTTCTCTGCACATTTGCAGTGCCGTTTCAGAAACGTCGAGGCCGATATATTTTTTATATTTCGCCAGGCTTAACTGTCTGCCGTCACCACAGCCAAATTCAATAACGGATTCGATATCATTGGCTGCAACAAATTCGTTTAGGAAGTTCGCTTTATATTCTGCCAGCCGACCCTCGGAACCCGAGCCAGAATCGCGGCCGGCAGCGTAACGCTGCTCCCAGTAGTTTGATGACTTAAAGCCCAGACCTGAAAGTAATCTTTTTAGGCGGCTCATATTCTATTCCTCTAGTCGTTAGCTGGCTATCGTGTTAACTCAAGCTTCAAGCGCATTTTCACATCGTTATCAACATACAGCGAGCCGTGATGCTGCTGCACCGGATGAATCTCCGACCCCGCCAGCACCGCACTGGTCGCCGGCACGGTAGTATCGCCGCGGTCATCAACATTGAAACGAACCTTCGTCCAGCCGCCATTTTTGTTACGCCTTACCTTAATGCTGGTGGCGGTTTTCATACCATAGCCAAAAATTGACACAGTCGGCACGCTGCTGCTATTGCCAAGCTCGCGCCTGAAGGCCCGGGCGTTGCGCAACAAAGGCCGCTGTAGCTCGGATAGCCAGCTCTCATCGTCCAGCAGATTGATCGGTTTACCGGCCCGATCAGCCACATAGGCATGGCTTGGCAAAATTTGGTAAACCGACGGAAAGGTGATCATCGCCTGGCGCAGCTTGTCACCCATCAGGCCGAACGGTAGCAGGTCGGGCCCGGTCAACAGATGCGACACAACTTTGGGACTGCCGGCATGCGGACCGCCGAGCAGAATCAGCCGGCCAATCTTGCGCTTACCGCCCAGCCGTTCAATATAATAGCGACTAACAATACTGCCAAGGCTGTGCGCAATCAGCGTGATCGGGCCAGCCACCGGCCAGCTGTCAATCGCCACCGCCAGCTTCTGCGCGGAGAGGCGAATGTCTTGCCGAAAATCGTAGGCGAATTCGAGCAAATCTTTATCGCGCTCATAGCCCAACGCCTCTTCGAGATAGTCTCCGAGGCGGCCATAACGTTGCTGCCTGATCAGGTTGGGAACTATCACCAACTCGCTCACCAGGCCACGCGGCACCGCCACATCGTTTTCCTGAAGCGTCAGCACCTCCGGTCGAGTCAACAACAGTTTAACATTCGGCCAAATCTGTTCACTGCCGCGCCACAGCTCCGAACCCATCATGCCCGGCACGAACACCACGGGAGGATGGGTACGCGCACGGCCCGTCGCGATGGTTGGCAGCTGCAGGTTCATCATCGTCAGGTCGCCGGTAGCGAAGCCACTTTTAAACACCAGACGGGCGTTACCGATGCGCAGCGTGTCGCCGTCTTCCAGCAGGCGCTCAGTGATGCGCTGCGGGCCAAGCCAGGTGCCATTGGTACTGCGCAGGTCGCGCAGACGATAGTGATCACCTATCCGCTCGATGCGCGCATGCGCGCGCGACGCCTGTTCCTGGTCGAGCACCAGATCGCAACTTGCATGCCGGCCAATAACCAGCGTTTCTCCGGTAAGCGATACTTCCCAGGTATTACTGGCGGTATGTACCGTGAGCCGCGCAACGTCGGTATCGATCAGCGTCATCGGCACGGCGGAGCGGACCAGGGTCGCATCGAGTTCTGCTTCCGAGTCGATGGGTACATCATCATCGGCGGCGGCAGTGTCGGCTTTATATTCCAGACTACTGTCACCAATGCCGATGATATCGCCGGGCTTGAGCAGCGCTCGCGTTGCCGGTTTGCCATTAACGCTGACACCGTTAGCAGACCCGCTATCGACCAGCGTGTAGCCGTCGGGGCCGTGTTCGAGTCGAGCGTGGTTGCGGGAGACTTTGCTGTCTGCGATGTTGATGTCGCTGGTAGTGCCGCGGCCAAGGACTACGCTAGACTTTTCCAGCGTAAAGTCTTGTTCACAACCGTTAGGCTGCGACAAAGTGAGTTTGGCAGAGGAGATTGCGTCGTTTTTAGTCGGCATGTGGCGTGGATTAACGAGCTCGCGACGTGAGCAATATCGGGCCAGCAATTCTGCACAGCCCAGTTATTGTACAAAGCGGTAGTGTACCAGTTGCGGTTCAAAGAGGTGGTATGTTGCACGCACTTTGATTTGTAAGTTGTTGTGTTGGCGTTGCTCAGCAGCAGAAAAGACTGTTAATTATTCACGCAACTGTTAGATCTCAATAGCTGTAGTTTGCATGCGCGAATTGTAAGCAAGGTGGCATTTCTTTCAAACCTGTCATTTTCTCAAATAACTACCTGTTGGCAGCGAATTGTTAGCAATTGCTGCTATTTGCCCCCTTTCTAAAACAAGAAAGGATTCTCGATTCTGACATCACCAACTTTCTGCCCATGCTGCATATCTTCAGTTAATAAAACAGTGCAGGCGGTTTTCTGCGCCATTCTGATGATAAGAGAATCCCAGAATGAGAATTGATGAAGTCGGTGAATTTCTATCGCTCGCAGAATGCTTTCATGGTCGATGCTGACAATATCCAGGCAACCCAGCAACGCTATTTTTCGCTGCGCTGTTGCCGCCGTGACGCCCAATTTCCTGGTAGCGGCGGAGAAATATTCCTGTAAGACCTGTGTGGACAGAACCAGTTTGCCACTATTCCAGCCTTCTTCCAGCAAAGCTATAGCTGTTTGCTGTTTGTCTGGAAAAGCCGCGTCATCAGTATAAATGAGAACGTTCGTGTCAATAAAACTACGTTCTTTCATGCAACTCGTCTCGATCAAACTTCCAGCCTTGCGAGTCGCCCTGCCCCGTGAGCTTTTTAAATTCGTTAAAGTCATCACTGCGCTGGTGCTGGCGAGTTAACCGCTCCAGGTCTTCACGGATTAATTCATTCAGACTTTTGCCCATGTTAGCCGCGACTTGCCTTGCTTTTTTTAGCGTATGTTCGTCTACCGAAAGAGTAATATTCATAGCACATAACCTGCGTACACGTATTATGTGTGAACTATAGCATGATATTTGATATGGGGCATTTCATTGGTTGAGCTACGACGTGCTATTTTACGCGACCATACTGAGCCCGCTTCCTACCGCGTCAACTCAAGCTTCAAGAGTACCAGGCGGGCATTACCAATGCGTAGTGTGTCGCCGTCTTCCAGCATTCGCTCCGTGATGCACTGCGGGCCCAGCCAGGTACCGTTGGTGCTGCGCAAGTCACGCAGACGATAGCGATCACCCACTCGCTCGATGCGGGCATGCGAGAGTGATGCCTGCTCTTGATCAAGCACCAGACCGCAGCTTGCGTGCCGGCCGATAATCAGCACCTCCTCGGCAAGCGGCACTTCCCAGGTATTGTAAGCAGCGTGTACAACCAGCCGCGCCACGTCGGTATTGGTGAGCGTCATTGGCACGGCGGCATTGACCAAGGTTGCATCGAGGTCTGCTTCCGAGTCGATAGGCGCTTCATCTTCGGAGGTAGCGGGAGAGTCGGCTTTGAACTGCAAGTTGCTGTCACCAATGCCGATTATATCCGGGCTTGAGCAGCACTCGCGTGGCCCGCTCCCTATTAACGCTGACACCGTCGGCAGACCCGCTATCAACCAGTGTGTAGCCGCCAGGGCCGTGCTCGATTCTCGCGGGTACGGGAGACTTTGCGATCCGCTATGTTGATGTCGCTGGTGGTGTCGCGGCCAAGCACTACCGTAGACTTTTCCAAAAGAAAGTCTTGTTCGCAACCGTTGGGTTGCGACAGCGTGAGTTTAGCAGGTGTTATTGCGTCGTTTTCAGTCGGCATGTGGAGTGGGTTGGCTAGCTTGCAGCATGAGCGATGTCGGACCAGCGGTAACGCGCCGCCCAGTTATTGTACAGAGCGGTATTGTGACAGTTGCGATTCTCAGAGGTGTAATGTTGAACGCATTTTGGCTTGTAAGTTGTTGTGCCAGCGTCGCGCAATAGCAGAAAAAGCTATGAATTATTCACGCTATTGTAAGGTGCTCGATTGGCTGGCGTGCAGATAGATAGAATGACTTCAAGTATTAACTCGCGAATAACGCTGGCGGCTTTTTTCGTTATTCTGAGCGGATTCGATCTGTACTATTCGAACCACGAGCAGACAGTGCCAATTCAATCGTTGTTTCAAGCCGAATGACACGCTCAGTTAGATTTTCGATTTTTACCTGTTGATCTTTAACCGTACCGGCGAGCCTTTCGACTTTGTCGTCCATGCGGATGACACGAGTTATCGCATCCCACATCTTTTCGGTCACACTCATCAGGCCACCTTCTTATGCTTAGCTTCCATCCTGGCGATGCGTTTATTAGAGCTTTCTACAAACGCCATTGCGTCATCAATGGCATTTTCGGCTCTGTCCGTTGCCTTTAACATCTGATCGATCATAGCAATCAATGTACTATCATCTTCAGAGGGGCTGTAGGACGCTGCAGCCCGACGCATATATTCACCCACCGACAAGCCCGTTTGTTTTGCTCGTTTGGCAATCCGTGTTTTTTCAGCGGCAGTGACCAGCACTGGTATACGTTGATTGGCAGTACTCATTTGTTCACCCTACATCACAATGGTCATGGTCAGCACATGGGCATAATAAGGTAATAACGAAAGCCCGTCAATTTGATCAGAGGCTATGGGGTCAAATCTTGACTTATCACTGGAAGAACTATGGGGTCAAATCTTGACTTATCACATATAAATCCTTTTCCACTGCGCCGGATTCTTCCATCAACACCTTCAACCGTCGAATTGTCTGCGACACCGTACTGTAATGCCCCACATTAAACGCATCAGCGATTGCTTGTAGTTTAGCCCCTGCCTTATCCTGGCAGAGCGTCATCGCTACCGCACGTGGAATATTCCGCTTGCCCGCCCCTCGTTCTGCCGTCACTATCGCTACACGCTTTACGCCATAGTAACTCGCTACCCTGGCAATCACTGTCGTTATTGATAGCTCAGAACCCGAGCTAGCAAACACTTCTTTTCCAGTAGCCTTAACGTAGCACATCTGTCGTTCTGTAAAGCTTTCTCCGCCCAAGATCGATAACTGTGACTTACGCCGATAAAAAGCGTCAGTTTCTTCATCGTTGCCCAACTCCACATATTGCCGGTATTGGCCAGGCCTGAGGCTACCTAATTCGCCATACACACTGGTCACGTAGAGCCAGTCAGGCCGTTGCTTGCTACTGAGGTAGGCTGGGTAACTCGACCAGGGGTATTCCTTAATCGCTGCCACTAGCGGCGTTGTCGTTTCAACGGGATTGCGATGGATATAACGGCTCACCTGCAGCAGATAGCTCGACGCATCGACTAAAATCGCTTTATAACGGCCACGGAAAAGTGGGCCATCCGTTTTCTTTAGACGATTATAGCGCTGTGTATATAAACCGTTCACGTGGCGCATGGCGCGACTGAGATTACCGCGCGGAGTGCGTACGAGTAAGTGATAATGATTGCCCATCAAACAATAGGCATGCACCTCTAGTCCGAACCGACGATGGGCCTCGTCAATTCCTTGCAAGAACGCCTGGTAAAAATCCGCTTCAGGGAATATTAGCTGGCGACCTCTACCTCGATTCATCACATGGTAGAAGGCACCTTCGTACTCAATACGTAGTGGTCTGGACATGTTTTAATCATAGCCAAAAAATATGTAATGTAAAGACTTGACCCCTTCGTGACCCCTTCGTCTCTTTTCTGGAAATCGTAGAGCACGTTGCCAAGCTGGGTTAAGGCAGCGACGACGTTAAAAAGCAAACAGAGTTCGAGCCCGAACACAACGATGACCATGTGAACTTTTATCTTTTTGCCGCGCGTTATTCCGATGGACTGCTGGGCATCGATACGCGCGATAGCAGTGTGATCGAATTGTTAGAAAAGAAGTGACCCAATGGGTCGCTCTACTGGATGATGACTTTAGCCAGCGTTGTCACTTGATCGGTTACATCCTGAGGGGCCTTCTCGATAAATTTTATTTGCCGCTGGCCATAGTCGAGCGACTCTAATTGGTGAACCAGAATTGTCCCCTCCGTCTCCAAACCGTTAGATAGCAATACCTCCAACCTGATGTTGCGAACCGTGCTGGTGATTGGCGCTACAATCGCCATACCCGTGTGTTCATTGAACGCCTTTCTGGAAATCACAAACGCTGGTCGTCGTGTCATCATGTCCTTACCACTGCCGGGGTCGAAGTCGAGCCAAACGACATGCCCTTTGTCTGGCACGTAGGTCACGGCAGCTCCTTGCCAGCTGACTTGTCAGTCAGCCATTGTCGGTCTTCAACGGTCAGCGTCAGGTTTTCTTTAGGGCTGCCGGCAAGCAACTCCGCCAATGTTGGCTCATCAACGGCGGGAGTCAGCACGATTCGGTTGTTTTCGATACTCAGCTCCAGCGTGGAGCCTACCTGCAGGCTTAGTGCTTTTAGTATGGCCTTGGGAATGCTCACGATACTGGCACCACCCGACTGGCGAATTGCAATTTGAGTCATTGTTGCCTACTTGCTTAAGAGGTTATACATTAGTATAACATTGGTATTTATCGATTGTGTGTCTTCACTCGATTTTTATTGCGCGCATGTAAAACCCGCATCGAATGATTCGGCTTTAGTCGTGCTTGCTTTTGCTAACTGAAGAGGCCACCTGCTGACCCATATTCAGTCAACCACAGAATCGATGGCAGCCATTATTATTGCTTTGGTATCCCGGTCTTCTGTGTCAAACCGTTGGGGGTTGGCAAGGTATTCGAACGTGGTCAATAGACAAGGTATTTGCATAATTCGAGGTACGCTTGATGATGCCATAATATTTACGGTTTTGGTTAAGAGGGTGAGCTCGTATTTGGGGGTTGGTAAAACCATGAGATTTGATTAAGCCATCCTCCTAACCAATCTTATTATCTGTTTGTTGTAGGCTGATATGCCCGTGCTTTGAGTCATTGCGGTCTGGATACACCAACGGTGTAAACCATAGATTTGTCACAGTGGAGAGGCAGCGAAGCTGCCAACCCGAGGACTTGGACAAAGTACGGTACTAAATGATTTCTGAGGCAATAGCCAAGGGCTGTCGGTATCTATCTTAGCCACCGACAAACGCCTTAATTCAGATGGGTGACTGGTGCATATGAGTTGACACTACAGCATGAGATTTTTAGGCGCGTAACAGTCAATAAACGGTGTGGGCCAACGGGCTACCGATACTTGATGCATAAACCTCAAGAAGATTTTCTCTACCTGCTTGACCGGAACTTTCTAATGGGTGACTCCTTTATCCTTTGCATATTTCCACTAACCTTGTGCGCTACAAACAGCTATGATACCCGAAAAGCCAGCAGGAGAATGCCATGCAACGGGTTAACTATCGAGAACGCATCACCATTGAGCCTGGAATGCGGGGCGGAAAGCCATGCATTCGTGGCATGCGAATCACTGTTTACGATGTATTGGACTACCTGGCCTCCGGAATGACGGAGGATGAAATCATCAGTGATTTCCCCGAGTTGGAAAAGGAAGATATACGGGCTTGCCTGGCCTTTGCAGCGGATCGTGAGCGGAATCTGGTTTCTCGTACCGCCGCATGAAACTGCTGTTCGACCAGAACATTTCATTCAAGCTGCCAGGTTTGCTCGGAGAACCTTATGACGGTTCCAAACACGTACGCGATATTGGGCTGGAGAGAGCCGCCGACCGGGAAGTCTGGGAATTTGCTCGGGAAAATGGCTTCACCATTGCGTCGAAAGACGAAGACTTTCACCAGCTGAGTTTTTTATACGGATCACCGCCAAAAGTCATTTGGTTGAAACTGGGAAACTGCACAACCCAATATATTGAGCAAGTACTGCGCGGAAATCATTCTAAAATAGCGGAGTTTATCGACGAAGAGCAAGGCTCTTTTCTTGTTCTGGAATCAAGCGTCGCTTAGCGTATGATTTCGTGATTCCAGCCATCAGTTACTTATGCGGGATGATTATAGCCTGCGGCCAAAATTAACTGAGCAGACTGTTCCAGGGATTGCGCTGCCTAAAACGGGTTGGAGACTGTGATGCGATTGTAGTTTTAACCGTCACTCATAGCTTCGGAATAAACAACGCTGCAGGCAGCGCGTTTTGCTGTTGAGAGAATTAAGGCGTCGTAGTAGCTGAGCCCGTAGCGGCTGGTAATTTCAAGTGCCAGATCAACGTGGCTCAATGTGATGTTGCGTATTTCAAATCGCTTCCAGAGCTGAATCCTCATATCCTGGCGAGGTAGCCCGGCAGCGGCTGTAGCCTCTCTGAATATTTCATCGTCAATTGGTGACGTAGCTTGCATACGCGAATTGTAAGCAAGAACGCGTTTCTGCCAAATCTGTCTTTCTATTAGATCAATGCGCTGTTTGCTTTAGCCCTGTCGCATCTCAACCACAAACAAGGAAGCAGTCACAGCAATGCGCAAAAAACTTTAATACCATTGCGCGCGCTGCCGACTTGGTGGCTATCGTCTATTATTTTCTATTCAACACATCATTGGAGCTCGCTATGTTCAGTCAACCAAAGAATCGCTGGCAGGCGTTTGCCGTGCATATTGGCGTTAGCGCCGTTATTTTTATTGTGCTGGCGGCGATTATTGTTTTTGTTTGGTATCCCGGGTTTTTGTTTCAGACTGATGGAGGTTGGCAAGGTATACGGTTAATTGCCGGGGTGGATTTTATTATCGGGCCGGTGTTGACGCTTTTTGTTTACAAGCTTGGCAAGCCGCGGCTTAAAATGGATTTGACGTTGATTGGGCTGTTGCAAATTTGCTGCCTTGCTTATGGTTCGTGGCTGGTTTACGAGCAGAGACCGTTGGCGGTGATTTACGCCGATGAGCGTTTTTATACGATGTCGGAAGGAACGTTCGACATGAACGAAATGGATATCGCTGATATCCCGCTGATTAATAACGGCAAAAAACCGGTATGGATTTTTGTCGATTTGCCGGAAGAGAAAACGACGCATTGGAAAGTCCGGATGGAACAACAGTTGAGGCAAGGGTTGGTTCATACACGAACAGCAGCATACTTACCCTACAAAGATAATGTGCAGCGCGTGGCAAAGTTGGGCTCAACCGCGAAGGAAGTTGAAGAACAAACCCGGTATAGGCCGCTAAACAGCGAAGACTCAGTACGCTATTATCCGCTGTCTGCGCGCTATTCTGCTGGTCTGTTGGGCATTGATACGCGCGATGGCAGTGTCGTTGAGCTGCTGGAAAAAAAGGTACCGTTGGATAATGATGAGACGAAGGGAGAGGAAGCACTGGAAGATGATGAGTCGACGAAAGAAATATCGTAGAGTCAGGTTGGCAGGACCATAGAAATCAGGATTAACTGTGCGGTGTAAAGATTTAGCGCATTGCACTCAAAATACGATTGTGGGTGGCTTCTTTTTTAGGTTTGCCGGATTTATATCCGGCAAACGAAATCTCTCGATTAACGACACTCGGCCGGGGCATACTTAGCTGGCAGCGAACCCACCGTCACGGCGGTGAGCCCCCTGTTGCCGGCGGTCGTGCCGGTTGTACTTGCACAAGCCCAATCGACTGCGCCAGAAAGGCGAGCAAGCGCCGCATTCTGAACATTCGGTGTAAACACAAGCGTCGATAGCGCAGCGTCCGCTGGCAGACCGGAGGTCGCAGCCGCTGCGGTCGTGACGGTTATTTCGCCGGTGCCGGCAGTGATGGCTATCGCCGAGAAGTACTTGGACCTATGTTCAGCAGCATTTGCAGCATTGTTGTAGGCCGCTGCTGCAGCGTTAACGCCCGCGACGCCATCCGTCTGGAACGATTCAATGACCAGCGCCTTTGCCGCCGATGCACCGAGCACGGCTTCAGTGACTTTAGAATGTTCGGTTTAATCCTGATAAGCAGGCAACGCAACCGCAGCCAGAATACTGATGATCGCAACTACGATCATGAGTTCGATCAGGGTAAAACCCTTCTGCATGTTTTTCATGTGTTAGCCTCTAAAGTTGTACGATGACAGAACTCTTCTTTTCAGGGTTTGCTGGCTTCGCCGGACAAACGAAAAAAGGCGCCGAAGCGCCTTTTTGTCGAGCACGAGATTTCTCTCGATTAACGGCACTCGGCCGGGGCGTACTTGGCGAGCAACGAGCCTACGGCATTGTTGCCGAGTAACCTGCCGGTAGAGGTCAGGTTGGTTGCACTTGCACAGGCCCAATCGACTGCGCCGGTAACGCCGCCAAGCGGCAAAAGCTGAACGTTCGGCGAAAATAACAGAGTCGTGTTCAGAGCGTCCGCAGGAAGACCAGAGATGGCAAGCAATGCTGTAGTGACGGTGATCTCGCCGGTGTCGGCGATTACGATATTTGACACATACTTGGATTGGCGTTCAATCTGATTCCCAGCATTGTAGTTCGTCGCTGCGGCCAAAACGCCCGGAACGCCGTCTGTTTGGAACGCTTCGCTGACCAGCGCTTTCGGCGCCGTCGCAGAGAGTACCACTTCAGTTATTTTTGAACGTACGGTGTAGTCCTGGTAAGCAGGCAGCGCAACCGCAGCCAGAATACCGATGATCGCAACCACGATCATAAGTTCGATTAGGGTAAAACCCTTTTGCATATTTTTCATATCTCAATCTCCAAAGTTTAAGGTTTATCACTGCGTTAATCGGCGAAAACGCAATTAATCAGCTTGCAGGACATTGAGCAACGCATGTGCCAAAAGTGATTTGCCGCCATCGAGAATTTTTATCTCGCTGAATTTAAAGTCTTTTATTGTGGTTCAGCTGCGACTTTATTGATCGTTCACGACTGTCCCTCAGTGCCGCGATTGCG